>JBILYN010000337.1:0-5125 GCA_044377715.1 Aquabacterium sp. | reverse complement strand
CCGGCTCCTAAAATCGGCGGATGAACGATCACAAGACCATCGCCACCCACAGTGGCAGCTTCCACGCCGACGACGTGTTTGGCGTCGGCGTCCTGATGGGCGTGTATCCATCGCACACGCTGGTCCGCACCCGCCATGACGCGCTGATCGACGCCGCCGATTTCGCCGTCGATGTCGGCGGCACCTGGGACACAGCGCGCGGACGCTTCGACCACCACCAGCGCGGCTTCGACGGCGCCAGGCCGGCTCGTCAAGTCGACGGTGAGCCCGCTGCCGGCGTGGGCTATGCCAGCGCCGGCCTGGTGTGGTCGGCGCATGGCGCGGCCTATGTGCAGGCTTTGGCCGGCAGCGTCGGGGCGCCGCTGGATCCGGACGCGGCGGCCGAGACCGTGCGATCCCTGGACGGCTCGCTGGTGCAATACCTGGACATCGTCGACACCGGGCAGGGCAGCGTCGCACCCGGCATCTTCGGCCTGTCGGCCTTGATCGCGCAGCT
This sequence comes from Aquabacterium sp., assembly GCA_044377715.1. Lineage (GTDB taxonomy): Bacteria > Pseudomonadota > Gammaproteobacteria > Burkholderiales > Burkholderiaceae_C > Pseudaquabacterium. The sequence continues at coordinate 4,629 of JBILYN010000337.1, read as the reverse complement.
CAACACCAACTGGATGGAGGAGCATGGTCTGACGGCGGGGGCGAAAGCCGAACTTCAGGACAAGCGTTTCCGCGAGGCGGTGGCCATCACCCGGAAATTCCTGGACCGCGCCATCATCAAGAAGATCTCCCAGCTCAGGTCGCTGGACATCGTGCGTCGGGCGCCGCGGCTGCTGGACGGACGGGTGCTCCACCTTCAGGAGGGCGGCATGCCGTGGACGCATGTGGTGGTGCAAGAGATGCCCGACATCAGGTTCGTGATCTATCCCGATTCGGAGGGCGAGCAGTACCAGGTCAAGACCGTGCCGGTGGAGCTCGGCTCATTCGTTGCCAGGCTGGACTTGCCCAAGACCTGGGCCGGGCTGCGCAACCAGGAACTGGCTGCCGTCACGGGCGTGCCGGACAGTGTGTTTTGCCACTCGAACCTGTTCATCGGTGGCGCCCGCAGCATGGCAGGCGCGCTGCGTCTGGCGGCGCTGGCACTCGGCTAGTCAGGCGCTGAGCAGGCGCAAGGGCAAGCCTCAGCTTGCCCTTGCACAGGGTCGCTCACCAGCAAGCCCGGTTTGACCAGCACGCCGGCCATGCTGGTTGACGTTGTCCACCGCCGGCTTGCGCAAGACCTTGCGCAGCCCGGCCCGCCCTAAGCCAAGGCCTGCGCCTCGGCCGCATGCCGCGGCACGCGGTAATGCCACCAGGGCAGGGCCTGGATCAGCGACAGCACCTCGCCGCTGCGTGACGGCGCGTAGCCCGGCAAGGCCGACAACGCGGCCGGCCAGGCGGGGCTGTCCAGCGCCAGGCGCAGCTTGTGCACCGCAGGATGGTCAAGGGCGTCCTTCAGGCAGACCAGGTAATAGTCCTCAGCGACCAGCGGCAGAAAATCGAGGCCGAACTGGCGCGCCGCCGCCTCGATGCCAGGCCCGACATCGCCAACGCCGCTGGCCACCGCAGCGGCCACCCCCAGGTGGCTGTCTTCGGGGGCGTCGAAGTAGCCGCGCACGTTGGCCGGATCCAGCCCTCGCTCGGCGAGCAGATGGTCCATCAACAGCCGGGTGCCCGATCCGCTCTGGCGGTTGATGAATCGCGGCGCAGCGCCGTCGGCAGACACCAGGTCGGCCAGGCCGCGCAGCCCCAGCGGATTGCCGGGCCGCACCATCAGACCCTGGTTGCGTCGCAGGCAGCCGATCAGCTTGTGCAGGCCGGGTTTGAGCAGTGGCTTGATCGCGCCGGCAAACTGCGCCGAGCCGGCGGCCAGCGGCGGCACATGGAAACCCGCGACCAGGCAGCGGCCCTGGCTCAGCGCGCGCAACGCGTCCACGCTGCCGGCGAAGCGCAGTTCGATGTGCAAGCCTTGCTGCTGGCTGGCCAGGTCGCGCAGTGCGGGCAGCGCCAGGTCGTGGCTGGCAAAGACCGTCAGCACATGCTGGCTGCCATCCAGCGCGTCGACCAGCACCCGCTCGAGTTCGGCGCGCAGCGCTTCGATGTGCGGCGTCAGCCTGGTGCGGGCGCGGGTCTCGGCCCACAGCAGTCGGTCGGCAAAAGGCGTCAGACGCGCTGGCTGGCCCTGGGTCCAGGTCACCAGCGGCTCGCCCATCACCTCCTCCCAGCGCTTGAGCTGGCCCCAGATGTGGCGGTAGGACGCGCCCAGCGCCTTGGCGGTGTGCTGGATCGAGCCGTTTTCGCGCACCGCCCAGAGCAGGTCGAACAGCGGGTTGTGCAGCACCGCGCCGCGCTGGCCGTCAGCCTCGAAGCTGTACTGCAGGTGGACGCCGCGGGCTTTCATCGATCGATGCCAGGCAGCGCTCAGCCGCCGAACAATCGCTTGAACCAGGCCAGCAAGCGCGCCAACAGCCCGGGCGGCGCGATCACAACCCGCGCGACCTCGACTGCCTGGCGCTGGGTCAGCCGGGTGTTGAAGTTGACGAAGAACTCGGTGGCCATCTTCTGCGCCGCCATGTCGACCAGGCGCGAGCCGATCTGCGCGATCTTTCCGCCGACCGTCGCATGCGCGGTGTAGTGCAGCATGGTCTGGTTCGGACCGATCGCCTCGAGCCGGATCTCGGCGTTGCCCTTGCCATGGCCGGCAGCGCCGCCCTGGCCTTCGAAGCGCAGCGTGTAAGAGGTCGGTGGCTGCAAGTCCTCGAGCTGCAGCTTGCCTTTGAACTTGGCTTTGACCGGGCCGATCGCCGCCGTGATCAGCACCTCGAACTGGTTCTCGCCGGTCGGGGTGATGCTTTCGCAGCCAGGGATGGCTTGTTGCAGCAGCGTGATGTCGTTGAGCGCGGCCCAGGCCTGGGCCTGGCTGACGGGCAGGGTCTGCTGGTTGGTGAGTTGCATGGTGGCGGGTACCGGTTTGAAAGAATGGGTTCAGCGCACTGGCGGGGCGGGCCGGGCTGCGGCAGGTTCGCGCGCAGCCAGCACCTGGACCAGGTCGGTCAGGCTCTGCAGGTTGTGCGCTGGCAGGAATCGGTCGACATGCGGCAGCATGGCCTTGATGCCGCCGGCCCGGGGCTCGAACTGGTCGAAGCGCAGCAAAGGGTTGAGCCAGATCAGCCGGCGGCAGCTCTTGTGCAGCCGATCCATCTCGAAAGACAGCGCCTGGGTGTCGCCATGCTCGAGGCCGTCGGTGACGAGCAGCACGGTGGCCTGGGTGCCGAGCACGCGCCTGGCCCAGCGCTGGTTGAACTCGTGCAAGCTGGTGGTGATGCGGGTGCCGCCCGACCAGTCGGCCACCGCGCGAACCACCTGGGCCACCGCCAGGTCGGGGTCGCGGCTCTTGAGCAGCCGGGTGGTGCGGGTCAGCCTGGTGCCGAAGACGAAGCTCTCGACCCTGGCGTCGGCATGGCCCAGCGCATGGGCGAAGTGCAGCAGCATGCGCGAGTAGCGGCTCATCGACCCCGAGATGTCGGCCAGCAGCACCAGCGGCGCAGGCTGCTCGCGGGCGCTGCGCCAGCGCATCTCGGCCAGCTCACCGCCTTGCCTGGCCATGCGCGCCAGTGTCGCGCGCCAGTCCGGCCTGCCGGGACGCGCTGCGCGGGCGCTGCGGCGGGTGGGCAGCGGCTCGAACACCAGCCGCAGCTGGGCCAGCGCGCGCTGCGCGGCGCGCCACTCGTCGGCGCTCATCGTGTCGAAATCGGCCTGGCGCAAGACCTCGCGATCGTTCCAGGTCAGCTCGGCATTGATCTCGATCTGCTCCTGCTCGGGGCTGTCCGGCAGCCGGTTGGGCTGGTGCGGGAACAGCGCTTCGCCCAGGCGCCGGTTCTCGGGCGGCGGCGGCACGGCGCCGTCCTTCAGGCTGACCTTGGGCAGCAGCATCGCGCGCATCCGGCCCATCAGGTCGGGGTCACGCCAGAACAGCGTGAAAGCCTGGTCGAACAGCTCGCGGTGCTCGGCCTGGTCGACCAGGCAGGCGCTGAGCACGGCCTTGAAGTCGCGCTTGCTCTGCAGCCCCGCCACCTGCAAGGCCTGCAGCGCCGTGTGCACCCGGTCACCACCGACCGGCATGCCGGCGCTGCGCAGCACGCGGGCGAAGTGCATCACGTTCTCGGCCAGATGGCTGTTGCTTGGCGCCAAGCGGCCCGCTAGGCCTGGATTCGAGTGCTTGTGCATCGTCAAACCCGGCCCGGACTTCAGCCGCCGCGCGCCTCTTGGCGGACTTGCTCGAGCAGACGCGCCGACTCGCTGCCTTGCATCTTGACGATGTCGTCCTGGTACTTCAGCAACAGGCCCAGCGTGTGTTGGACCAGCACCGGATCGAGCACCACCGCGTCTAGCTCCATCAGCGCGCGGGTCCACTCGATGGTTTCGGCGATGCCGGGCAATTTGTAGAGCTCGACCGAGCGCAGCTGCTGCACGAAGCCGACGATCTGGCGCGCGAGCTCGGCGCCAGCGCCCGGCACGCGGCGCTGCAGGATCGCCAGTTCGCGCTCGGCATCGGGAAAATCGACCCAGTGGTAGAGGCAGCGACGCTTGACCGCGTCGTGGATCTCGCGGGTGCGGTTGCTGGTCAGGATCACGATCGGTGGCTGCTTGGCCTTGACGGTGCCGAACTCGGGGATGGTGATCTGAAAATCACTCAGCACCTCGAGCAAGAAGGCCTCGAAAGGCTCATCGGCGCGGTCGAGCTCGTCGATCAACAGCACCGGCGCGACCTCGTTGGCCGGGTCTATCGCCTGCAGCAGCGCGCGCTTGGTCAGGAATCGCTCGGAGAACAGATCGGCGGCCAGGGTCTCGCGCTGGGCGCCCTCGGCCAGCCGGATCTCCATCATCTGCCGGCCGTAATTCCACTCGTAGGCGGCGCCGGCCAGGTCCAGACCTTCGTAGCACTGCAAGCGGATCAGCGGCCGGCCCAGCATCGCCGCGAGCGTGCGGGCGATCTCGGTCTTGCCGGTGCCGGGCTCGCCTTCGAGGAACAGCGGGCGCTGCAGCTTGAGCGCGAGGTAGACACAGGTCGCCAACTGGCGGTCGGCCAGGTAATCGAGCCCAGCCAGTCGGACGATGGTGTCGTCGATGCTGACGGGCAAAGCGGTATCGGGAGACAAAGCAGGAGACAAAGCTCAACTCCAACAAAAACGCCGCAACAGGTGCGGCGTCTTGGGCCTCAATGCGGCGGAATCTGGCGGCGGAATCTGCG
>JBILYN010000082.1:0-15315 GCA_044377715.1 Aquabacterium sp. | reverse complement strand
CGCGTGCGCCAGAAAATAACGCTGAATCGACGCCGCCTGCGCCATCGATCCAGTCATTGCCCTTCAGACCGGTCAGCCGATTGCCCAATGCATTGCCCAGTATCACGTCGTCGCCATCGGACCCGACCGCGTTCTCGATCCAGCTGCCCAAGGCGATGCCGATGTTGTCGATCGCCGCGACGCCCGCGCCGGTCACGCCGAGGCTGCTGGTGTGCCCTGGCCTGAGATCGATCGCCACACCCACCGCCGAAGCCGATGCATCGAGCGTGTCGACGCCGCCGTCGTCAACCAGCGTACGCTGTGCCAGCGAGTCAGCTGCCGTCAATCGGTCGGTGGTGTCAGAGAGGTTCGCGCTGCGCGCGCCGTAGAGATAGCGCAGCGCTGCCAGATCGAGCAGACCCCAATCAGCGCGAAACAGTCCGTCGCCAGAAGCCTGGCCCGACATCACCGTCAAGCTGCTGCTGTCGTCCTGGACCCGCAGCACCTGGGTCCAGGCATCGCCGACATCGACATTGCGCGGGTGGCGCAGCCCCAGCGCATGGCCGATCTCGTGGCGCAACACAGCATAGCCCTCGGTGCCGGGGCTCAGCGACACCATCGAGTCGGTGTCCATCCAGACATCGCCAGCGCTGGCATTGGCCGGCGCCGGGTCGGGCGGGTAGGCGACGCCCTTGGTGCGGGTCTGCTCGCTGACACCGAAGCGAATTTGGCCAACCGCGCTGGCTGACTCCATCACTTCGACGAATCGCAGACCGGCCAGCGAAGCCGTGCCATCGAGAATGTCGCGCACGGCTTCGCGCTCAGCCAGCGTGAAGACACGAAACCCAGTCGCGCCAGGCCCGGTAGCGGGCGCCGACAGCACAAAGCTGAAGCTCACCGTCACCGGTGCGCCCAGTGCAGCCGCAGCGTTCCAGCGCTGGCTGGCAGCGCCCGTCAAAGCTTGTTCGGCCATCACCTGAGGATCGATGAAGTCCGAGACTGCATAGCTGTGATCGCGGGTGCCATCCGAATAGACCAGGCGCTCGACACCTGTCAGGTCAAGGTGCAGGTTCGGGTCGACCCGTGAGTCGATGTGGGCGCTGAGCCCGTCCGGCGAGACGACGATCAGGTAGTTGCCGAGGTCGGGCGGATCGCCGATCTGCCAGTCCAGTCGAGCCGAGTCGATGCCCGCGCCGCCGACCAAGCTGTCGCTGCCACCGCCGCCTGCCAGCGTGTCATCGCCGGCACCGCCGATCAGCGTGTCGTTGTTGCTGCCACCGTTGAGGTTGACCGAGTGGCCCGAGAGCACGGCGCTGGCGTCGATCTTGTACGACGCGTTGCCGCCCCAGCCGTTGAGGTAGACGCTGGAGGTCTCCGCCCGCGTGAACAGCTGATCCGAGATCGTGACCAACTGCAGACCGGCAAGGCTGCCACCGTCGAAATGCAGGCTCTCGACACCCGAGATGTTGCCGGCGCCGAATGCCAGCGGCACGCCATCGACACGAAGGGTCAAATCATCCCAGCCCGCGCCACCGTCTATCGTGTCGTTCAGGCCGTTGTCGCCCACAGAGATGTTGTCGTTGCCGCCCAGCACGCTGATGACATCGGACCCGGTCAACGCGTTGATCTGGTCACTGCCTGTGGTCCCTGTCAGCGTGTCGTTGCCCGCGCTGCCTGCGACGTCGCGCAGTGCCAGCGTCGGCGCGGCGGTCGTTCCGCCGAGGCTCAGGTTGGCTGCGCGGTAATTCCATCCGCTGCTGTCCTGCGCGTCCAGTGCGATCGACTCGATCCCGCCAATCTTGTCGATGCCGAAGGCAGGACTGTTCATCGCCGGCGCGGCCCTCAAGTCGCTGACGGTCCACTGGCCGGTTCCGGTGTCGGCCTGGAACTTGAGCAAGGCCGTCGCCCCGTTGCTGAGCGTCCAGCCCAAACTGGCGTTACCGCTCAAGCCCAGACCTGCCAAGCCGGCCTGCCCAAGGTTGTAGTACGCGGTGTCGTTGCCGGCACCGCCCAACAAGCTGTCTTCTCCGGCGTCTCCGTTCAAGAAGTCGTCGCCTGCGCCGCCGATCAGCGTGTCTGCGTTGCTGCCGCCGTTGAGGTTGACCGAGTGGCTCGCCGCGACCGCGCTGGCGTCGATCTTGAACGACGCGTTGCTGCCCCAACCGCGGACGTAGGCGTTGCTGGTGTTGGCCTGCGAAAACAATGCGTCCGAGACGATGACAAACTGTGTGCCGGACCAGTTGCCGCCATCCAGACCGAAACTCTCGACGCTCTTGACGCTGGTGCCAGCACCGAGCATCAAGCCGGTACCATTGACCTGCAGATTCAGGTTGTCCCAGCCCGTGCCGCCGTCTATCGTGTCGTTCGCGCCGTTGTCGCTGATCGAGATGTTGTCGTTGCCGCCCAGTGCGCTGATGACATCGGACCCAGTCAACGCGTTGATCTGGTCATTGCCTGTGGTCCCCGTCAGCGTGTCATTGCCTGGGGTCCCTGCTGCGTCGCGCAGTACCAGCGTCGGCGCGGCTGTCGTCCCGCCCAGGCTCAGGTTGGCTGCGCGGTAATTCCATCCGCTGCTGTCCTGCGCGTCCAGTGCGATCGACTCGATGCCACTGAGCGTGTCGATGCCGAAAGCAGAACTGTTCGTCGCTGGAGAGACCCTCAAGTCGCTGACGGTCCACTGGCCCGTCCCGGTGTCGGCCTGGAACTTGAGCAAGGCCGTCGCCCCACTGCTCAGCGTCCAGCCCAAACTGGCGTTACCGCTCAAGCCCAAACCTGCCAAACCGGCCTGACCGAGGTTGTAGTACGCGGTGTCGTTGCCGGCACCACCGAACAAGCTGTCTTCTCCGGCGTCTCCATTCAAGAAGTCGTCGCCTGCGCCGCCGATCAGCGTGTCTGCGTTGCTGCCGCCGTTGAGGTTGACCGAGTGACCTGCCGCGACCGCGCTGGCGTCGATCTTGAACGACGCGTTGCTGCCCCAGCCGCGGAGGTAGGCGTTGCTGGTGTTGGTCTGCGAAAACAAGGCGTCCGAGACGAACACCCATTGCGTGCCGGACAAGCTGCCACCATCCAGGCCGAAGCTCTCGATGCCCTTGGTGCGTGCGCTCGCGCCGATCGTCAAGGTTGTACCGTCGACGCGCAGGCTCAGGTTGTCCCAACCAGCACCACCATCTATCGTGTCAGTCGCGCCGTCGTCGCTGATCGAGATGTTGTCGTTGCCGGCCAGCGCGCTGATGAGGTCTGATCCTGTCAACGCGTTGATCTGGTCATCGCCCGCGGTACCGCTCAGCGTGTCGTTGCCAAAGCTGCCAGCGACGTCGCGCAGCGCCAGCGTCGGCGCTGCGGTCGTCCCGCCCAGTATCAGGTTGGCTGCGCGGTAACCCCAACCGTTGCTGTCTTGCACATCCAACGCGATCGACTCGATCCCGTTGAGCTTGTCCACGCCGAGTCCAGAGCTGTTCGCCGCTTGCGTCGCTCGGAGGTCCGTGACAGTCCACTGCCCAGTCACGATGTCAGCCTGGAGCTTGAGCAGAGGCGTCGCGCTGCTGCTCAAGCTCCAGCCCGAGGCGACGTCACCGCTGAGCGCCAGTCCGTCCATCGACACCTGGCCCAAGTTGTAATAGGCTGCATCACTGCCGGCACCACCGATCAAACTGTCGTCTCCGGCGTCACCGATCAGAAAGTCGTCGCCGGCACCACCGATCAGCGTGTCGCTGTTGCTGCCGCCGTTGAGGTTGACCGAATGGCCCGACAGCACGGCGCTAGCATCGATCTTGAAAGTCGTCTGCCCGCCCCATCCACTGAGCGACGCATTGGATGTCGTCGCACGCGTGAAGAGCTGATCCGAAACAGTGACCGACTGGATGCCTGCAAAATCACCGCCGTCGAAGTGCAAGCTCTCGACACCCGAGATGCTGCCGGCGCCAAAAGACAAGGGCACGCCATCGATGCGCAGGTTCAGGTCGTCCCAGCCCGCGCCGCCATCGATGGTGTCGGTCGTGCCGTTGTCGCTGGTGTTGATCTGGTCGTTGCCATCCAACGCGTTGATGACATCGGACCCGGTCAACGCGTTGATCTGGTCGCGCTCGGCCGTGCCGGTCAGCGTGTCGTTGCCCGCACTGCCAGCGACGTCGCGCAGCGCCAGCGTCGGCGCGGCCACGGTTCCCCCGATGGCCAGATTGGCCGCCCGGTAACCCATACCCTTGTCGTCTTGCGCATCCACCGCGATCGACTCGATCCCGCCGAGCTTGTCCACACCGAACCCCGAGCTGTTCGTCGCTGGCGTGGCTCGAATGTCCGTGACGGTCCACTGCCCGGTCGCGGTGTCGGCCTGCAGTTTGAGCAAGGGCGTCGCCCCGCTGGCCAGCGTCCAGCCCGACGCTGCGTCGCCAATCAGGCTCATGCCTGCCAAGTCTGCCTGGCCGAAGCTGAATTGCGCGACATCGAAGCCAGCGCCACCGTTCAGGCTGTCATCACCGCCGTTGCCACCCAGGTAGTCGCTGCCCGCGCCGCCAGTGAGCGTGTCGTTGCCGGCTGCGCCGTAGAGGTTGATGCTGTGACCACTCGCCACAGCGCTGGCATCGAGGGTGTAGCGCCCACTGCCGTTGGCCGAGACGTAGGCGTTGGTGGTGGCGGCCGAGGCATACAGTGCATCGAAGACGGTGACCGACTGGGTGCCCTTGCTGCCTGCCAGATCCAGTGCCGATGCGGCCTGCGGCTGGACATCGTAATGTTCGATGCCCTTGATATGCGCATCGGCCCCGATCCGCAGCGCCGCGCCGTCGACACGCAGGCTCAAGTAGTCCCAGCCCGTGCCCCCGTCTATCGTGTCGGTTGCGCCGTTGTCGCCGATCGAGAGGTGGTCGTTGCCAGCCAAGGCGCTGATGAGGTCAGCGCCAGCCTGGCCGTCGATCTGGTCATTGCCGTCGGTGCCCAGCAGCTTGTCGTCGCCGCTCGTGCCTGTCTCCGAACTCATGCGGGCATCGGCGGGCGGTTGGATGGCGCGGCAACCACGCCACGGTCATCGATCATGACGCCATGAATCCCAGGTTCTTCTGCGGGAAATTGGCGAGATTGGGAAAGGCTTCAAGCAAGGCCGATCCCGGCAAACCCATCCACTGCATCAGCGTCGCGCCGAACTGGTCGGTGGCCACGGCCGGGACGAACCGTCCCTCGCTGCCGCGGTCGGCATCGTCGACGCCGCCCAGCACCAGCGAAGGCAGACGACCCAGCACCTGACCCCCTGCCACAGCGCCGCCCATCGCCAGCCAATGGCTGCCCCAGGCATGGTCGCTACCGCCGCCCGAAGCCTGCCTGAGCGTTCGGCCGAAATCCGACATCGTGAAGGTCGTCACGTCCAGGTTCAGGCCGGACGCCTGGTTGGACTGGTCGAACGCCGACAAAGCCTGGGCCAGCACCGCGAACTGGCTGTCCTGCGTCCCCACGCCGCTGCCGCGCTGGGCCGAGTGGGTGTCGAAACCGCCCCAGTGCAGCACGAACACCTGACGCCGGTAACCCATGGACTTGAAGACCGGCAACACCGAGGCCAGTGACTTCAGGATCGACCCCAGGTTGTCGGTGCCGAAGTCGGCTTGGGGCTCGCGGGCCTGCAAGAAGGCCTTGGTCAGGATCGTGGATTCGGTCACGCTGCTGTTGAAGCTGCGGGCGTACTCGGCCTCGTAGTCATTGGCGAACTGCCACTGCGCCATGCGGTTGATCGACTGCGACCAATAGGACTCGGGCTGGGCCAGATCGGCACGCCCCCACCAGCGCGCGCCGCCGCCGCCTTGCATGAAGGCAACGCTCGAGTGCCGGCCCAGCACCAGGGTCCGGTTGTTGTCCATCGTCACCGCGCTGAGCGGCTGCTTCAGGCTTGCGGGCAGCAACTCGAGCGACCGTCCGGCCCAGCCGCTGGCGTCAGCGTCGCCCATCCAGCCCTGTTGCATGTCGGCCTGGTCGCTGTGCGACAACAGGAATGGCGGCACGGCGACCGCCCGGTCACGCACCTGCTCGCCGGTGGCAGGGACGATCAGCGGCCCGACATTGGCGACCCAGGCCAGTCTTTGCTGGTTGTAGAGCGTGGCCAGCGGCGCCAGCGCCGGGTGCAGACCGAAGCTGTGGCCGATGCTCGCGCCGTCGAGCTTGGCCAGGCTGTCCTTGGGCAGCGCCAGGTCTGGCCTCGCGCTGGCGTAATCGCCATGAGCGCCGTCGCGCGGTATCAGCGTGTTGTTGCCGTCGTTGCCGCCATTGAGGTAGACACAGACCAGCGCCCGGTAATCGCTGGCCGCGGCGCTGCCAGGCAAACTCAAGGAGCCCAGCAGGCTGGCGGCGCCCACGCCGCCCAGCAATGGCAGTGTGGCGCCGATGCGCACAAAAGCTCGACGCTTCATTTCATGACCCCGAAAAATGGGCTGGTCAGCGCATAGTGCAGCAGCACCACCGCGCCTTCGACCGGACGATCGGCCGACGGCGCCCCGCTCCAGGTGGATTGAGCCGCGGCCAACTCCATCAGGTTGCTTCTGAGCGTGACCGGCATCGCGCCCCGAAAAAACCGACTGCTCAACTGGTCGACATAGGCCTTGGGCGATTCGGCATAGCTGTGGCCCAGCGCAGCGACCTCGCAACCTGCAGCGGCGCTAGCGACGGGGTCGATCAGCAAGCCCTGGAGTTGACCCAGCCTGGCTGTCAGTTCGACCGTGTTGAGCAGTTTTTGCTCGGGCGCCAGCAGGTTGCTGCCAGGCGCCCGGTCGGTCGGGAGGTAGAAGCTGAAGACACTGGCTGCGGTGAACGGGAACTGCACGCGCGGCCCGGCCGTGCCACCGCCTGGCCATTCAAGGGGCTGGGTGCAGCCCAGTCCGCGCAAGGTCGCCATGAACCAAAGCCAGGGTTCGCGCAGCTTGCCGAAACGTCTGGCATCGACACCTGGGACATCGCCGCGCCGGGCTTCGGGGTCTAGCAGCACGGCCTTGACCAGGGCTTTCATGTCGCCCGCCACGCCCCGACCGTTGTCGCGGAACACCGCCGAAACACGCGCGATGTATTGCGGCGTCGGGTTGCTGGTGACCAGGTGCTGGATCAAGCGCAGGCTGACGAACGGCCCGGTGTTGGGATGCTTCATCAGCATCGCCACCACCGCGTCGAGTTCCTGGGGGGGGTCGCGTCCGGCTGGGAAGTCCGTGCCGAGGATCCTCTTGGCACCGCGGTCGTGGGCCGAAGCCCAGTCCTCGGGCACCATCAGCTTGCCGGCGTTGATCCAGTTCGACCCGAGCAGAATGTTGCTGGGCGCAAAGCGCCAGCCTGTCAGAGCGCGAGCCAGTTCCTCCACATCGTCCTGCTCGTAGGTCTCCAGCGCCTTGCCCTTGGCGTCACGCATCGTCGTGCCGTCGGGCTTGAGCTGCACCACGCCCAGCGAGAACAACTGCATCAGTTCGCGCGCGTAATTCTCGTTCGGCGCGCAGTCCCGGCACTGCTCCGACTTGGGCCGGTTCTGGACGTTGTCCAAGAAACTGCCCATCACCGGGTGCACCGACAGTTCGCGCAGGAACTCACCGTAGTTACCCAACGCGTGGCGCTGCAGCAGGTTGAAGTACTCGACCTGCCCGTAGGCGTTGCCGCTGTTGGCCGGCACGAACTGCAGCAGCGCCCAGCCCACGCGCAGCCTGAGCTGGTCTGGTGCGGTCAAGGGCAATTGGACCAGCGCGCGGTCCTTCCATTGGAAGGCTCGGTCTCTTTCAGCCTGGTTCTGGTCGTTGTAGTCGATGACCCAGGCCGGTGCGTCCATGCGCGAGACCGGCAGCGCGATCTGGTCGCTGATCCAATCCTCAAGACCACGTTGCGCAAGACTGTTCAGCAGCACCGGCGTCGCGCCAAAGCTGACCTGCTCGGCGACACGAGCTGCGGCGTAGCTCGTCAGCTTCGGGGCGGCGGTCGCATTGACGACTTGGCCGGCGGAAGACGACGGCGCAATGGCATCGGCGGGCACCGATTGCCCACAGCCCGCGATGAGCAAGCACAGGGTTGACAGCGCAGCGAGCGCCAGCAGAGGGAGTCGAATGAACATCAAGACGCGTCAGTCCAAGCGATGCCTTGGCGAATGGCTGCGAAAAGTCAGCGAAAAGTCAGTATATCCACTGAAAGCATTGAGGTCGTTGAATGAGCAGCATGCCCTCACTGTGGCATTCCTTAGGCGCCTAGAGGCCTGTTTTGGCCAGACCTCAGCACCCATTCCAGCTCCAGCACCACGGTCACGGGCACGAACAGCGTCGAGCCATCGGCGACACAGCGGGTGATGAGCCGCTGCGCGGCAGCGAGCTGCGCTGCGTCGTCCTGGGCGACATAGCGCACCAAGACATTGGTAGCTAGCGCCGGCATCAACGCCAGGGGTTCATCTGTTCGACGCTGACGTGTTTGCCCTTGGGCGCCTTGAGCATGGCGGCCAGGTCGAGGATGGACTTGGTCTTTGCCCGGACGATGATGGTGCCATCAGGCATCGCTGACCAGACCAGGCGCGTGCCCGGCGTGGCATGGACGAGAGCCCAGATGTCGGCGGGCACAGTGGTCTGGCCCTTGGCGGTGATGGTCGACTCAGCCATGGCAAAACTCCTTACATCATGCGTCATTGCAATGCGCACGAGTGAATGTCAGCTGTTTGGTCGAGGAGAGCTGCAGCGGGCCGGTCAGCAAGGTCCAGGCCCGCGAACTCGCCGCCAGACTGCCGATGCCCAAGTTGTGTGGCCAGACAGCGGCCCTGCAGGGCGGCCTGCATGGCGCGGCAAGCAACAGCCGATCAGCCCCTTGATGCTCTTCTTCTTGGGCATGTTTGCGGACCTACGAAGCGCTGCGCTTAGCGGCTACACCGCACTGCTTGCAGGTCGCCGAGGTGAGGTCGGGCTCGGTAATGCAGCCACCAGACCAAGACGTTTGGAACCGCTCGAACGTAGCGCCGGACTGCCAGTGCGATCCGCTCCAGTTCGATCCTTTGTCGAGTACGCTCGCTGTCTCAACGGCGCCGCACTGCGGACAGGTCAGGCGGTAGGTGGTTTTGTCGATGATCCCCAAGGCGGGCCTCCCTATTCGCCGGTCTCAAACTCAGCGTTCTTGAATTTCAGCACGTTGCAGTTCTCCTTCACCGCACGCTGCAGACCATCGTCGAAGCCGGTGGCCGACTCGGCCCGGATCTCGATGGCGATCGTCACCTTCACGCCGGTGCGCACGGTGAACTGCTGAATGACTTCGTCCACCAGGTCGGCGAACTGCTTCTTCGCCAGGATAGGATCGAGTTCGATGCTGCCATAGAACTGCTTCTTCACAACCTGTCCGGTCGCGCCCGTACCCGTGCCGGACTGGTACCCGCCCTTGGCCGAGTCTTCAACACGGGGCGTGCCACCACCACTAATGATCACAGTTGTGGTGGATGCGCCGCCGGTATCAGCGGCCTTAGCGCGCGAGGCTTCCTCCGCCGCACGCAGCGCCTCCATGTAGGCCGCCGCCGCGAACGGCTCGATCAGCAGCAGCGACGCGTCCATGATCAGCGCCGTGCGCTTGCCATAGCTGAACCCGACGAGTCGGCCTTCTTCCTTGCCCTGCGAGAAACCGTAGAAGTCACGGCTCTCGGCGCCGGCCGCCATCGTTAGCTGGAAAACGGTGTCGTCCTTCAATCGCGGCAGGTAGAGCTGCTGGCAGCTCTGCTGCCAGACGTTCAAGGCGCTGGTTTCCTTGACGTCGTCCTTCCAGAACCAGTCCTTCAGCACCTTGGCCAGGTGGATCGGCGCCCACTCGTTGATGAGCAGTTCGTTTTCCTTGAGCACGCGCTCGACTTCCTGCGACCAGTTCTGCGCGCCGGGGTTGACCTGGAAGTGCTCCCACCGCAGCTCAGACAAGCCCTTGCCGGGCTTGGCCCCCTGCATCGGCGCCACGATCCACTTGTAGGTCTCGCGGATCATGCGGCGCACGGTCTCTTCGGCCTGCTCCAGGCTGGCGTTCGCCTGCTTGGCCATCAGGTTGTCGAGGACGATGCGGTTGTCCTTGTAGTCGGCAACGATGCTGCGCCAGGCAAGAAACGAGCGGACATGGTCCTTCAGCCGGCTGACGCTGTCGTAGTCGGCTGCCAGGAAGATCAGGCGGTTCTGCTTGAAGCGAGGCTGGTCGCCGCGCTTCTTCAGGATCTCGGCGGCGCGGTCGATGGCCAGGCTCTGGCCGCTTTTGCTGAATGCCGCGTCTGGCGGCAGGATCACCAGGCGCAGTGCCCAGTCATCAGGCACGTCGCCGCTGTCGGTGAAGACGTGGACGCCGCCGAACACACCGCTGGCAAAGCCGCGCTGCACGCGCTCTCGGACAGTCGGGAACACATCTTCCTTATCCTGGAACCGGCGCTTGCGCTCTTCCATCTCGCGCCGCAGGTTGGGCCGCGTGTCGAGCCAGAACCGGTTGTTGGCGTGGTTAAGGTAGTGCAGCCGGTCACCCAGCCGGCGCAGCGCATCCTTGAACAACCCGACTTGCTGCCCGGGTTGAACGATACCGAGCATCACGCGTTCGAGCTCCAGGCCACGCACCAGTTGGTTCGTGGTGCTGGGCGCACTGCCCAGGAAAACGGCCCGCGCTGCCCGGCGGCAGGCCTGCACGCTGCCGAAGCGAGTGTCCTTGTTCTCGATCTCGGTGGTTTCGGCGCGGTCGCCGTCGACATCGCGTTCGAGTACGGGGTCCCAGCCTTGCGGCAGGTAGTAGATGACCTCGTTGCGTACGTCGGCGTCGTAAAGCGGCAGGCTGCCCGGCATGATCAACGGGTCGTTGTTGCCGTCCTTCCACAAGCGGTGGATCACCTTGGCCATCATCTTCAGCACACCGCGCGTGCGCTGAAAGTTGTCCAGCGTGGACCAGTCCTCGTAGAGCCGGTCGAACACTTCAGGGTGGATGGGGTACGCGTCGACCAGGCGTTCGAAGTAGCGGCTTTTCTGCGTCTCCTGCGGGAAGTCGTCGCGGTTGGCGGTGTAGAAGTCCGCGAAGGCGCGGCACACCGACTCCATCGCCAGCTTGTCACTGATCGCCGTGAACAAGCGCCGCCGCACGATCTCGAACGCCTCTTCGGTGGCAACCGGCTTCCACAGCGCCTGCACCCGGCCGAAGTAGTGCGCCAGTGATTCAAGTGCCTTCACCCCGCGCTGACTGCCGGCCTCCTTGTCGGACTCCGGCAGCGATGCCAGCAGCACCGCGGTTGGCACAGCCTTCAGCGCCTCGGTCAGAGCCTGGACGAACGACAGGTTCGAGTCGAAGGTGCCGCCTGTGAGGGCCTTGCCCTCTTCGAACTGCCGCACATAGGCCACCAACTCGTCGATCAGGATCACGCAGGGTGCACAGCGCGCAAGCAGCGTTTCCAGCACCGCCTTGCCAGGGGATGTGCCCGACGCGTCTGCGTCGGCCACCAGGGCATAGCCTTCCGCGCCACCGAGCTGCCAGGCCAGGTCGCCCCACAGCGTACGCACCACCTGCCCATCGCGCTTGATGGGCTGGTTGGGCGACGACTTGATGCCATCCAGCACCGCGATGCGGGCGCGTGGAATCTCCGTGATCTGCGCGGCGTCCAGGATGGCCGCGACGCCTTGCAAGTCGCTGGCCGGCACCTCACCCTTGGCCAGGTGATAGACCGCCAGCATCGTGTGCGTCTTGCCGCCGCCGAAGGCGGTCTGCAGTTGGATGACCGGGTCGCCGCCTTTGCCCGACAGGCGTTTCACCACCGAGTCGAGCAGCAGGCGCATGCCCTCGGTGATGAAGGTACGCTGGAAGAACAGCGCCGGGTTCTGGTACTCGCTGGTCGCCGTACCAGCGTGCACGCGCGACAGATCGGCTGCGAACTCTGCCTGCTGGAACGTGCCCTTGAGCACGTCCTCGTGCGGTACGGCGATCTCGCGCCAAGGTTTCAAGCTCATTGTTCCTGCTCCGTTTGAGCGCCGTAGATGGTCAGCATCAATTCGCTGTCGTCGTTGAGGCGGTACTCGGGCCGCCTGCCGGCCAGCCGCTCACTTGCTTCGAGGATGATGGAGACGCCTTCTCCACGCTTGTCCATGATGTGCTGGCGATGGACGGCAAGCGTGCCGTCATCGATGGGACAGCGGGCCAGCAGGCTGGTCAGCGCCTCATTGCGTGCTGACTGGCGAAATGGCAGGCTCTCAGGCGTCATGGTGTTGGGCAACATGCCTGGCGAGTACAACTCCAGCCTGTCGTCGAACAAGCGCAGTCGCACCTTGGACCCAGCCATCGAATAGTCGCGGTGGGCAACCGCATTGGTCACGGCCTCGAACACGGCCAGCATCTCAAACTGCGGCAGATCATGGCGGCCGCCATCCTCATGCTTGTATGCCGCAACCCGCATGTTCTTTCGCACGAAGGCGCAGGCGTCGAGGATCTGCCGGTCCAGCGGCCCGGTGATGTCGTGGGCATCCCGCTGATACGCGGCCTCACCGGCAGGCAGAACATTTGTGCCCTGATATGCCACTGCCTGGATGAGCGCGCCCGGCAAGAACAGTTGCGCAGCGCGGCTCCCCATGAGCAACCCGGCAACCGTAGGACGCCAAGTGCCTTGCTCGTCAGGTGCCGCCATTGCGAGTTTGCCCAGCAGAACCTCGGGCGTGTCAGCGCTGTGCATGGGTGCGAACCGGCGCCACAGCCCCTCATCCAGATCAGCCAGGGTTGCGCGGGGAACAGGCGTTTCGTCGAAGCGGATCAGGCGAGTTTGACTGCGCTGCTGAAACAACCGGGCCAGGTGGTCTGGTGGGATGGGACGTTTCGATGAACCGACGCGATGCAGGTAGCCCCCCGGGCTCTGGTGAACGAAGAGGCTGCGCTCCACGGCAATTCGAATGACGGGCTGTTCAACACATGCAACGTCGGGTAGCGTCATGCGTTCGATGACCGGGGCCAGCGGCGGCTTGATCGACTGCTCGCAAGCCTCGCGAACCACGAGCTCTACAGCGTCGAGCTTCTCCAGCGGGATGCCGAGCACTTCCCGGCTCGTGTCTTCCACCCCAAGAAGCAACACACCACCGGCGCTGTTGGCGAGGGCGGCCAATTCATCGGCCAGCCCGTCCTGCGTAGGTCCACGAACTTTTCCGCCCGCGAACTTCACTTCCTTCAGCTCCAGGAAGCTGTCTTCACCGAGCCGGATCTTCTCCAGCAGTTCGCTGCGCGTTGCCAACATGTCACACCTCCGTTCCGAGTCGCTTCCAGCGCCGGGAGAACGCCTCGTGCCCGCCCTCCATGACACGGCACACCTCGCGGCGCACTGGGGCCTCCTGCAGCGAACCACTTTGCTGGACGTAGCACTGACCCCGTCCGAAATCCATGACGTGCACCAGTTCCGCGTCGCCGTTGACCACCACGTTCGGGTTGTGCGTCACGATGAGGAGCTGGCGGCGCAGCTTGTTCTCCCGAATCTGCCGAACGATCAGGTCGTAAATGAGATGGTTGTCCAGATCGTCCTCGGGCTGATCGAGCACGATGGGCTCTTCGCCAAAGGCCAACAGGAAGGCTAGAAGGGCTGCAGAGCGCTGTCCTTGAGAACCCTGATCGATGGAAGTCCACTGCCCAACACGTTGGTACTCGATCCGCAGATCGTCTTCTGGATACCAAGCCAACACACGGTCCGCAAACTCGGGCTTCTCGTGCTGTCGCTGCAGGTAGTTGCGAAAGCGCCCGCCCAAGGTGCTGTCAATCGTCAACAAGCGCTGCTTGACGGCGTCCAGCGCTCTCCCCCTGCCTGCTTCGTCTGCTTGCGCCAGATCGAACGCCATGCCACCCGATGCCTCGTCGTTCAGCAGTTCGTCGGCAAAACGCTCGTCGGTCGCATCGACAAGTTCGCGCAGTTCGCGCTCGATCTGCCTAGCCTCGAACCCGAACGGCACGACCACCATGCGCACATGGGGATTGCCAGCCAGCGCGTCCCGGACGAAGGCCTGGCGTGCCAGGGTAATGGCGCGCCGCTTCTCGCCGACCAGCCGCTGCTGCGCTTCGATCTGCTGCTGCAGCGTCTGGCGGTCGCCCTGCATCTGCTGAAGCACCTTGTGCTGCGCTTGAAGTTGCTGGCGTTCCTGGGTTAGGCGAGCGAAGGCCTGTGGATCCTCGACGCCCTGCGCCGCAAGCTGTTGCTGCAATGCCGTGTGCGCCAACTGCGCCGCCTGGGCGCGTGCGCGCCATTGCGCCACGCGTTCGTCCGTTTGCGACGTTTCAACAAAGACCGTGAGCTTGCGCGCCTGCTCCAGCAGGCCAATGCGGACCTGCTCGACCTGCAGATCGATGTCGTGGCGCCACGCCAGCAGATCGGCGTCCAGCTCCGTGAAGTGCTGGCTCGACCAGTCGTCCAGCACGATCTGGTTGGGCAAATCGGCAATGCGTGCAGCACCGCCGCGCAGTTGCTCAAGCAGCGACTTCATTTCCCTGGCCTGGTGCTGCGCTTGCGCGAAAGCGCGCAGCACCGCAGCATGGTCTGCCTGCGACAGCGCCGCCAGCTTCTTGTCCGCGTCGGCCAGCTTGCGCTCGACCTCGGCCAATCCGGCCAGCTTGCCGTCCAGTTCGCGCAGCCGGGCACGCTGGGTGAAGAATGTGCGCCGGGCTTCCTCGAAGGTTTGCTGCAGCGGTTCGGTCTGCGTAGCCTCGTCGATGATCGCCAGTAAGGTCTGGCGCCCGCTGCCCGCCATGGCCGCGATCTGCCCTTGGGAGAAGATGCGCACAGGGAACCGCGCTGCATTCACGCTCTGGCTGGTCGATGCATGCCACTGGCCACCACGCCATTCCTCCACGACTGAGCCTTCCCCGTCTGCCCGCCACACCAGCCGCAGGCGTTCTTCTTCATGCTGCCATTCCACACGGATGACCGAGTTGGCACGCAGCGCACCCTTGTCGTCGCGCCCAGTGGCGGATTTGCGGAACGCATCGAACTGCGCGCGCGGCTCGCCGTCCTTTGGAAGCGCGGCCAGTTCCTGATCACGCCGCGTCGCCAGCCGTAGGGCATGCACCACGGTGGACTTACCCGTACCACGGCCGCCGACCACCGCATTGAAGAACGGCGAGCAGGCCAGTAGTGCCGGCTTGCCATTGCCCATGTAGCGGGCGTTCTCAATTTCGATGGCGGTGATGACATGGGCCGGCATTCGGAAGGGATCGAACGCCCCCTCATCACTACGCCGGATCGAGATACCGTTGCCGTCCATCAAAGCCAGCCGCAGGCCTTCGAGCGTCGGGCTGGCCATCTTGACCCAGGTGTAGCGGCTGCCGGGGACGGCACTGCCTTGGAAGGTGTGGCAGTCGCTGCCCAGAACTCGAGCCAGCTTGTCCACGTGCGCCTGCACGCAA
>JBILYN010000081.1:0-15333 GCA_044377715.1 Aquabacterium sp. | reverse complement strand
GGGGCCGCGATGCCCGCAGCGCGGATTTGAGCCAGTCGCTCGGCCGCTTGTTCGATCAAGCTAGTCATGGGATTCAGTCCAGTTGTTTTGACGCCAAGATTGAGACGGTCACCAAAGCAACCAGAAACAATGCCAGGAACCCGCCGGTGGCCCCGAAAAATCGCAGGCGGTCCAAGCGCTCGGTCTGGCGTTTCTCGTCACTGAGAAGCATGGAAACGACGCCCAAAACTGGCATGCCAGATTTCACCCTCAAAACCTGGGCGTCGTCGAAGACTGGCCGCAGTCGGCTGGCAAAGAGCGAGGAGGAAAGTCCCGCAGCGATCGCAAAAACCAAGGCCACTGATAGCAGCACCAGACGGTTCGGCGATACGGGGCGTGGTGAAACCCGAGGAGGATCGACCAGACGGAAATCCACCATGCCAGAAGCCATGTCGAGATCGCCTGACATCACCGCAGACTGTCGACGCGCCACCAAGTCCTCATAGCTCTTTTTGACGATGCCGTAGTCGCGGTTGAGTTGCGTCGCTTCAGCCTCCAAACGAGGTGCTGTCTTGAGCTGCTCTTTGGCATTCGCGTATCTTGATTGATACTCTTTGACGCGGGCTTTTAAGCCTGCAACCTGCAGTTCTGAGGTGGCCAACAACCTGCCCATTTCCTGACTCACAGGATTGGTGCTGCTGAGTTGCGGCTGTGCCGGTGCAGAGGCCGCAGCTTTGCGCAACTCCGCCATCTCGCGGCTCTTCTGATCCTCCAGATCTCTGATCAAACGCTTGGTGCTGACAATGTCAGGGTGCTGATCGGTATAGCGTTGAAGCAAGCTGTCGAGTGAGCGCTGCTGCGAACTGATGCGCGAATCGATCTCGGAAGTCACCAACGGCATCGACCCGCTCGCCAAAAGACTCGGCGCAACCTGGCTGGTTGGCGAGGAGAGCTCAAGTTCCATTTGCTTCTTCGCCGCCTCGAGCGAGTTTTGAGCCTCACGGAGTTCCAGCCTGGCTGCTTCGAGCTGCTTGCTGCTTTCGCTCAGTCTGGCAGTGGAGTCATTGCCCTCCGTGAATTGAAGATCGATATTGCGAAGCCGAAATTCTTTCAACCTAGCCTCTGCTGCCTGCAACTTTGATTCGTATGTCTTGATCTGTTCGTCCAGAAACACTTTTGCGGAATCGGTGTCTTTTCGACTGGCGCCAAGACTTGACTCAACAAAGATAGAGACCATCGATTGAATGACTCTCTTGGCCTTGTCTTTGTCGGCATCGACATAGGTCAGAGAGTACAAATTGTCCCGTCCGGCACTCTTGATCTCTACTGTCTTCATCAAACCTTCGATCAAGCTTTCCTGCTGATTTCTGGACTCGCTCTTGAGATCCAAATCAGCCATCCGAACCAGTTTTTCGATATTGGGGCGACTGATCAAGGTGCGGCTGAGCATTTTGACTTGCTGGTCGACGTTGGGTTGAACCGCCAAGCCCGACATCAGGGGTTTGAGGATCGACTGGGTGTCGACAAATATCCTGGCCATGGCTTCGTAGCGGTCAGGAATTTTGAAAGCCACGATCGCGCCCACCCCACCGATCACCCAGGCCACGATCAGGCCTAGCCATCGGAACTTCCACATCCCCCTCAGGATTGCGGACAGTTGGCTGATTAGCTCTTCCATCTTGATTCGCTATGTGATAACTTGACAGTGAATTAAAGCGAACAGATCAGAACAGACTCTGAGGAATTACCAGAATGTCACCCGGCATCATTTCGATATTGGCTGACAGATCGCCGCGCTTGATCAGGTCCCTCACTCGAACTGCGTACTGCTTGCTGCCATCACCGGTCCGAAGGATCGTGGCTCGGTTCCCAGCGGCGAAGTCTGTCAGTCCACCAACAGCAATCATCACGTCGAGCAGCGTCATCTTGGTCTTGTAGTTCAGGAATTGAGGGCGAGTTGCTTCACCCACTACTCTAATTTGCTGGGTGTACGGTCCAAAGAAAGCTGTCACCAACACTGTGACGACAGGATCTCGAACGTACTTTCCAAGCTCTTTTTCAACATCACGGGCCAACTCGATCGAGGTCTTGCCCTCAGCCAATATCTCCTCGACCAGTGGTGCGGCCACCTTGCCGTCCGGGCGAACGGGCACGGTCATTGAGAGTTCTGGATTGCGCCAGACGATGATGTTCAGAGAGTCACCGGCGCCGATCTTGTAGGTGTAGTTGTCGATCAGAGATGATTCTGGCGCCAATGGAAAATCGAACCGACTGGCACAACCAGCATTCATGGCCAACACTGAAAATGCGAGTAGCTTGAAAAGTGCGAATTTCGTAATCTGGAGAGACAGTTTTTTCACTTGACATGTCCTGAAGGTTTTGGCGAATGGGCTTGACCGGAGCGCAATGAGGAGGTCTTTTCCCCCTGAAAGCAGGGCTTGACTGCAAGACCGTACGGCACACCGTCTCTGTGGAATGCATGTTGTCATGCTGTCGATGGGTTTCGTCATCACACCGCCTTTTTGAGATGGCGTGTGGCCAAAGAAGTTCACAGGCGCGGTGGTTTCTTTGGTCCTTTGGCTCGTTAGGGCCATGCTGTTCGCGCCGTTGGAGGCGTGGAAGGTGACGATGTTCACAACAACCAGCTTCCTCGCCGACCGACATCCGGATTTCTTTGGTCGCGTATCTATTGAGGTATCAAAAATCGAGTTGCATCCCATGGAGAGGTCAACTTGGTCGCGTCGGTTCTGCGCAATGCGCTGACGAAGCGCCGGGGTGTCGGCCTCATCTCGTCCTGTGGACGTCGCAAGTGCTGGGCGTCGAAGACGGGCCCATCGAGCATCAAGGCTGCGGTCGAGTGAGCTATTGAGCGCATCGAAGCCGGCCGTAGCTTCCAAGAGAGTCAAACAGAGCGGCAAAGCCGGATTTGCTTGAAAGCCGATGCATGGGCAGTCACCGGCCTCGTCATCCAGGCTTGCCAGAACGCTCTTGATGCGGGTCAGGGTCTTTGCATGGCAAGCCTGGAAGGCTTCGCGTCGCCCGATCCGTAAAGCCGCTCAGACTCTCGGTGGCGGCGAGCCTGCCGATTCAC
Organism: Aquabacterium sp.; assembly: GCA_044377715.1. GTDB lineage: Bacteria > Pseudomonadota > Gammaproteobacteria > Burkholderiales > Burkholderiaceae_C > Pseudaquabacterium. Next base: position 12,263 of record JBILYN010000081.1, on the reverse strand, counting down.
GCCATGTGCGTGATTCTGTGGATAACTTTGTGGGAAACCTGCTGGCAGTTGCGCTAAGTGCTTGATCTTGCGGGCTTCTCACGGCAAGACTGAATCCAGAAACCGTCGAGGAAATATATTTTTAATCAATGGCTTAGCACAATTCCTGGGCACACATCACGCGCGGACAATGAATTTTTCATGCACCCGGCGTTGGCTCAAGAATTGGGGATAAGTCAAGCCCTCGATTAGCTTTCAAACCCCGAAGGCGGCCTGCGATCAACTTGTGCAGACGCGGCGCATGGCACGGGAATGGCTGTGCACTGCCTCAACCAGCGCGAGGACGTTGTCGGGCGGCGTGTGCTGGTTGATGCCATGACCCAGGTTGAAGACATGGCCACCCCAGTGACCATCGGCACGCCGCGGCGCACCGAAGCTGTCGAGCACGGCACGCGCTTCGGCAGCGACCGCCTCGGGCGTGGCAAACAACACCATTGGGTCGATGTTGCCTTGCAACGCCACCCGGTCGTCGATCCGGCGGCGCGCGGCACCAAGATCGCATGTCCAGTCCAGGCCAACCACATCGGCGCCGGTGGCTGCAATCTGCTCTAGCCACAGGCCACCACCTTTGGTGAAAACGATCGCCGGAACACGCTGACCGTCGTGCTCGCGCTTGAGTTTCGACATCACGCGCTGTGTATAGGCTAGGCTGAACTCGTGGAATGCCCGATGCTCGAGCACCCCGCCCCAGGAGTCGAAGATCATCACGGCTTGTGCGCCAGCTTCGATCTGGGTGTTGAGGTATGTCGCCACCGCATCGGCGTTGATCGCCAGGATGCGGTGCAGCAGGTCGGGCCGCCCATAAAGCATGGTCTTGATCTGGCGGTAATCGTCCGAGCCTGCGCCCTCGACCATGTAGCAGGCCAGCGTCCAGGGGCTGCCGGAAAATCCGATCAGAGGTACCCGGCCCTTGAGCGCACGCCTGATCGACGCGACTGCATCGAAGACATAGCGCAACTTGGCCATGTCGGGCACAGCCAGCGCAGCGACTGCCGCTTCGTCACGCACCGGGTGGGCGAATCGCGGGCCCTCGCCGGCGCCGAAGCTCAAGCCCAGGCCCATGGCATCGGGCACGGTGAGGATGTCGGAAAACAAGATCGCCGCATCCAAGGGATAGCGGTCAAGCGGCTGCAGCGTGACTTCGGTGGCAAGGTCGGGGTTGGTCGCCAAGCCCATGAAACTGTTGCCTGCCTTGACCCGCGTGGCACGGTACTCTGGCAGGTAGCGCCCTGCTTGACGCATCAGCCACAGCGGCGTGTAGTCCGTGGGCTGGCGCAGGCAGGCGCGCAGGAAGCTATCGTTTTGCAGTGCAGTCATTTTTCGATTATCGCGTTGCCTTCCGCCAATGCGATGTCTGAGGCCGCATCGAAGCCTTAATCCAAAGCAGGCAACTTCCACTATGCTCGGGTCCATACTTCATTCAAGCAGGAGGATTACATGCACCACACCCGTTCCATGTTGACTGTGGCAGCCTTGAGTTCCGCTGCGCTGCTGTCGGGCTGCGGCTACAACGATTTCCAGCGGCTCGATGAAGAAGTCAAGGGCGGCTGGAGCGAAGTGCTCAACCAGTACCAGCGGCGCAGTGACTTGATTCCTAACATCGTGGCCACCGTCAAGGGCGAGGCTGGTTTCGAGCAAGAGACCTTGACCAAGGTTATCGAGGCGCGGGCCAGTGCGACCGGCATCCGGGCCACCCCCGAACTGGTCAACGATCCGGCGGCGTTCCAGAAATTCCAGGCCGCTCAGAGCCAACTGACCGGTGCGCTGAGTCGGTTGATGGTGGTCAGCGAGCAATACCCCAACCTGAAAGCCAACGCTGCCTTTCAGGACCTGCGGGTGCAGCTCGAGGGCACAGAGAACCGCATCACGGTGGCGCGCAACCGCTACATCAAGACGGTGCAAGAGTACAACGTGCTGACACGCAGCTTTCCGACCAACCTGACGGCCATGGTGTTCAGTTACGCCACCAAGCCAAGCTTCACAGTGGCCAACGAAGCTGCCATCAGCGCGCCGCCGACGGTCAGCTTCGACAAGCCGGCGAGCAAATGAAACAGGGCTGCTGGTCATGATTTGGCTGACCCGTCTGCTGCCACTACTGCTGCCGCTACTGCTGACGCTGCTGCTCGGCAGTGCGGTTGCGCAGGAATTGGCCGCAGTGCCCGCGCTCAGTGGCCGAGTGGTCGACAGCGCCGGCTTGCTCAGCCCAGCGGAGTTGTCTGCACTTGAGCGCAAGCTGACGGCCTTCGAGACCGAGGCAGGCCCGCAGATCGTTGTTCTGACGCTGCGTTCCACCGCACCCGAAGACATCGCCAGCTACGCCCAGCGGGTCGGCGATGCCTGGAAGATCGGCCGGCGCCATGTCGGCGATGGCTTGTTGATTGTGGTGGCGAGGGACGATCGGCGCGTCTGGATTGCGCAAGCCAAAGCGCTGGAGGGCGCGGTGCCGGATCTGGCTGCCAAGAAGATCATCGACCGATCCATCACACCGGCCTTCAAGAAGGGTGACTATGCCGCCGGACTGGACGCTGGCGTCGATGGCTTGATCGCCAGGATACGCGGCGAGGACCTGCCCAAGCCGCACGCGCCCGCCAGCGGCACCTTCGGTTTGGAAACCCTGGCGATGTTCTTCTTTGTGGGCGTTCCTGTCGTCGGCGGTCTGCTCACGGCGGTGCTGGGCCGCAAGATCGGCGCCTTGGCCACCGCCGGGGCTACCGGCGCGCTTGCGGGCTTGCTCAGCACCAGTCTGGTCCTCGGTGGGCTGGCTGCTGTGGTCGCCTGGGTCGTGGTCGGCCTGTTGGGCATCGGGTCATCCGGCGGTCGCGGTGGTCGCGGTGGCGGCGGGCCGCCAGTGATCTGGGGGGGTGGTGGCGGTGGTTTCTCGTCTGGCGGCGGCGGATTTTCATCTGGCGGCGGCGGCGATTTCGGTGGTGGTGGCGCTGGAGGCAACTGGTGATGCACTGGTTCGCACGTTTGATCAAACACCGCTGCTATGACGAGGGCGATGTCCGTCGCGCCTTGTCTGCAGATGCGCTGGCGCGCATCGAAGCCCTCGTTGCCGGCAGTGAGCACGGGCACAGTGGTGAAATCCGTGTCAGCGTTGAAGCCAGCCTGCCGCTGGGTTGGCTATGGCGAGGTCTGAGTGCGCGCGACAGGGCAGTCTCGCTGTTCGGCGAATTGCGGGTGTGGGACACCGAGGACAACAACGGTGTGTTGATCTACCTGCTGTTGGCTGAGCGAGCAGTCGAGATCGTTGCTGACCGCGGCATCAACCGGCATGTGACGCCCGATCAATGGCAAGCGCTGATCGATCCGATGCGCCAGGCTTTTCGCGATGGCCGCTTCGAGGAGGGCTTGACTCAAGCCGTCGCCGCGATCGATGGTTTGCTGCGTCGAAACTTCGCCATCAAGCGCGGCGACAACAACGCCGATGAATTGCCCAATCGGCCCGATATTCGCTGAACAGAAAAAAGGCTTGCGGGGCGGTCACCCGGCAAGCCGAAAATTCCTTAGCTGTTAGGCTCAAACGTCGATGGCTTGCTCGCAAGCCAACAGCCAGGGCCAGAGTCCGCTGGTCGCCGACTGTCGGCGACTGGCGCGTCGACTCAGCGCTTGCGCAGCCTAGCGATCGCAGCGATCTGCGCTGCCATTGTCGCGAACTCGCCTTGTGCCTTCGCGAAATCGACGTCGGTCTTGGCGTTCTTCATCGCCTGCTCGGCCCGCTTTCGGGCTTCCAGCGCCTTGGCTTCGTCCAGGTCATGACCGCGGACGGCAGTGTCTGCCAGCACGGTGACCTTGCCCGGCTGTATTTCCAGAATGCCGCCGGCGACGAAGACAAACTCTTCTTCGCCGTTGTCGGCGCGCTGGATACGGACCGCGCCCGCCTTGATGCGGGTGATCAAGGGTGTGTGGCGCGGCAGGATGCCCAGCTCACCGCTCTCGCCCGGCAGTGCGACGAACTTGGCCTCGCCGGAGAAGATGTTCTCTTCGGCGGAAACGACGTCGACTTGAATGGTTGCCATGTTCTGTAGTCCTTTGCGACGAGAAGGTTCAAGAAGCAAGCAGTCGGGTTGCGGGCTAGGCGCCCCGCACAGCCGCACTACCGTGCGGCGAGCAGGGCAACGACGCCCCCGGCCCGAATGCGCAGCTTATTGGATCTTCTTCGCCTTCTCGAAGGCTTCGTCGATGGTCCCGACCATGTAGAAGGCCTGCTCGGGCAGGTGGTCGCACTCGCCGGCGACGATCATCTTGAAGCCGCGGATGGTTTCCTTCAGCGGCACGTACTTGCCGGGCGAGCCCGTGAAGACCTCGGCAACGTGGAATGGCTGCGACAGGAAGCGCTGGATCTTGCGGGCGCGGGCCACAGCCAACTTGTCTTCCGGGCTCAACTCGTCCATGCCCAGGATCGCGATGATGTCGCGCAATTCCTTGTAGCGCTGCAGCGTCTGCTGCACAGCACGGGTGGTGGAGTAGTGCTCTTCACCGACCACGTTGGGGTCTACCTGGCGGCTGTTGCTGTCGAGCGGATCGACCGCCGGGTAGATACCCAGCGAGGCGATGTCACGAGACAACACGACCGTCGCGTCCAAGTGGGCGAAGGTGGTTGCAGGCGACGGGTCGGTCAAGTCATCGGCCGGCACATAGACGGCCTGGATCGAGGTGATCGAGCCCACCTTGGTCGAGGTGATGCGCTCTTGCAAACGGCCCATTTCCTCGGCCAGCGTCGGCTGATAGCCCACGGCTGAAGGCATGCGACCCAGCAAGGCCGAGACTTCGGTGCCGGCCAGCGTGTAGCGGTAGATGTTGTCGACGAAGAACAGCACGTCCTTGCCTTCGTCGCGGAACGACTCGGCGATCGTCAGGCCGGTCAGCGCGACGCGAAGACGGTTGCCCGGGGGCTCGTTCATCTGGCCGTAGACCATCGCGACCTTGGACTCGCCCAGGTTCTCGAGGTTCACGACGCCACTTTCAGCCATCTCATGATAGAAGTCGTTGCCCTCGCGGGTACGCTCGCCCACACCAGCGAACACCGACAAGCCGCTGTGCGCCTTGGCGATGTTGTTGATCAGCTCCATCATGTTCACGGTCTTGCCGACGCCGGCGCCGCCGAACAGGCCGACCTTGCCGCCCTTGGCAAACGGGCAGATCAGGTCAATCACCTTGATGCCGGTCTCGAGCAGTTCTTGCGACGGGCTCAACTCGTCGTAGCTCGGGGCCTTGCGGTGGATAGACGCTGTAAGCGTCTGATCTACCGGACCGCGCTCGTCGATCGGCGAGCCCAGCACGTCCATGATGCGGCCGAGCGTGGCCTTGCCGACCGGCACGGTGATGGCCGCGCCAGTGTTGCTGACCATCAGGCCGCGGCGCAGGCCGTCGCTGGATCCCAGCGCAATGGTGCGCACCACGCCGTCACCCAGTTGCTGCTGGACTTCAAGCGTCAGCGCCAAGCCGTCAAGCTTGAGCGCGTCATAAACGCGGGGCATGTGGTCACGCGGAAACTCCACGTCGACCACGGCGCCGATGCACTGAACGATCTTGCCCAGGGCTTGAGTGTTCGCCATTTTGTAGTTCCTTAAAACGAAATTCGGGGTGGGGTGCGGCCGGATCAGCCGCTGATGGCGGCCGCGCCGCTGACGATCTCGGACAGCTCGGTGGTGATCGCCGCCTGGCGGGTCTTGTTGTAGACCAGCTTGAGCTCGCCGATCAGGCTGCCAGCGTTCTCGGTGGCCGCCTTCATCGCCACCATGCGCGCGGACTGCTCGGACGCCATGTTCTCGGCCACGGCCGTGAACACCAGTGCCTCGACATAGCGCGTCAGCAACTCGTCGATCACCGTGGCCGCATCCGGCTCGTACAGGTAATCCCAACCGTACTGCGCCTTCTCGGATGCGGTCTGCTCGAGACGGCTGGATGCCAAGGGCAGCAGTTGCTCGATCACCGGTTCCTGCGTCATCGTGTTGATGAAGCGGGTGTAGCACAGGTGCACCACATCCACTTTGCCGGCGACGAAATCGTCGAGCATCACCTTGACCGGGCCGATCAACATCTCGAGCGTGGGCGTATTGCCGAGTTGGGTGGCATGGCTCACAACCTTGACCCCAATGCGGTTCAGGAAGCCGTTGCCCTTGTTGCCGATCGCCACCGCCTGCGCCGTGCCGCCGGCAGCCTGCACCTCGCGCAGCTTGGTGGTGAACGCCCGCAACACATTGGTGTTCAAGCCGCCGCACAAGCCCTTGTCGGCAGTGACGACGATGAAGCCCGACACCTTGGACGTCGCATCCTTGCGCATGTAAGGGCTCTGGTACTCGGGATTGGCCTGCGACAGGTTGGCCGCGATGTTGCGGATCTTGTCCGCGTAGGGCCGGGCCGCACGCATGCGTTCCTGCGCCCGACGCATCTTGGCCGCCGAGACCATTTCCATGGCCTTGGTGATCTTCTTCGTGTTCTCGAAGCTCTTGATCTTGCCTCGAATTTCTTTACCGACTGCCATATGGCACTCCTATCAAGCAGACGCCGCGGAACCGGCTCGGCCGGTCCGCTGGCGTCGCCCCCTTGAGGGGGAGGCGCCGGAGGCGCTTCGGGGGTGGGCCATGGTCAGGCGAAGGACTTCTTGAACGCGGTGACCGCGGCAGTCATTTCCTCTTCCGCAGCCTTGTCCATGGCCTTGTCGTTTTCCAGCTTGGCCAGCAGCGCAGCGTGGCTGCTCTTCAGGTGCTGGTGCAGGCCGTGCTCGAAGGCCAGGATCCTCTTGACGTCGACATCGTCCATGAATCCCTTGTTGACCGCGAACAGCGTCGCACCCATCAGGCTGATCGGCTGCGGCGAGTACTGGGCCTGCTTGAGCAACTCGGTCACCCGCGCGCCGCGGTCCAGCTGCTTGCGGGTGGCTTCGTCGAGGTCGGACGCAAACTGCGCGAACGCAGCCAACTCACGGTACTGCGCCAAGTCGGTACGGATACCGCCGGACAGACCCTTGATCAGCTTGGTCTGCGCCGCGCCACCGACCCGCGACACCGAGATGCCGGCATTGATGGCGGGACGGATGCCGCTGTTGAACAGCGAGGTTTCCAGGAAGATCTGGCCGTCGGTGATCGAGATCACGTTGGTCGGCACGAAGGCCGAAACGTCACCGGCTTGCGTCTCGATGATGGGCAGCGCGGTCAGCGAACCTGTCTTGCCCTTGACCTCACCCTTGGTGAACTTCTCGACATAGTCAACGTTCACGCGAGCGGCTCGCTCGAGCAAGCGGCTGTGGAGGTAGAACACGTCGCCAGGGAAGGCTTCGCGGCCTGGCGGGCGGCGCAGCAACAACGAGACCTGGCGGTAGGCCACGGCCTGCTTGGACAGGTCGTCATAGACGATCAGCGCGTCTTGCCCGCGGTCCCGAAAGTACTCGCCCATGGTGCAGCCCGAGTACGCCGAGACGTATTGCATCGCCGCTGATTCGCTGGCGGTGGCGGCCACCACGATGGTGTACTCCATCGCGCCGTTGGCTTCCAGTGCGCGCACCACGTTCTTGACCGACGAGGCTTTCTGCCCGATCGCGACGTAGACGCAGGTCATGTTCTGACCCTTCTGGTTGATGATCGCGTCGATCGCCACCGCGGTCTTGCCGGTCTGACGGTCGCCGATGATCAGCTCGCGCTGGCCGCGGCCGATCGGCACCATCGAGTCGATCGACTTCAGGCCGGTCTGCACAGGTTGGCTCACCGACTGGCGCGCGATCACGCCCGGAGCGACCTTCTCGATCACGTCGGTCATCTTGGCGTTGATCGGACCCTTGCCGTCAATGGGCGCGCCCAGCGCGTTGACGACGCGGCCGATCAGTTCGGGGCCGACGGGCACTTCCAGGATGCGACCGGTGCACTTGACCACATCGCCTTCGGAGATGTGCTCGTACTCACCCAGGATCACGGCGCCGACCGAGTCGCGCTCAAGGTTCAGCGCCAAACCGTAGGTGGCCGCACCGCTGGCGGTGGCTGGAAACTCCAGCATCTCACCGGCCATCACGTCAGACAAACCGTGCACACGCACGATGCCGTCGGTCACGGACACCACGGTGCCCTGGTTCTTGATATCGACCGACGCGCCAAGACCCTCGATGCGGCTCTTGATCAGTTCGGAAATCTCTGCGGGATTCAGTTGCATTGCTTTCTCCAGGGGTTCAGCGTGGCGGCTGATCACGTCGGGCCGGCGGCCCACGGTGATCAGGCCGTCAGGGCGACCTTCATTTGTTCAAGACGGGCTTTGACCGAGGTGTCAAGCACTTCGTCGCCGACCACCACGCGTATGCCACCGATCAGGTCGGCGTCGAGCACGACCCGGGCGTTGAGCTTGCGCGCAAAGCGCTTTTCCAGCGCGACCACCACTTCAGCCAGCGTGCCATCGGCTATCGCGAACGCGCTGTAGACGATGGCGTCCGACGTGCCCGACTGCGCGTTGACCAGGGCCTTGAACTGGCTCGCGATCTCAGGCAGTGCGGCAAGCCGGCCGTTGTCGATCACGGCCCCAAGCAGGTTGGTGATCTTGGGGTCTAGCGCCGAGTTCACAGCGCCAGCGAGCACTTCGAAGACCTGGCTGCCCAGCGTCTTCGGGCTGTCGGCAAACTGGCGCAACTGCTCGTTGGCGGCCACTGCCCCCACCGCAGTCAGCTGGTCGACCAGACCTGCGCTACCGCTGCCAGCAGCCTTGAACAAGGCCTCGGCGTAGGGACGTGCGATCGTTGCAAGCTCGGCCATGGTCAGAGTTCCGCTTTCAGGCGGCCCAACAGCTCGGCGTGAACGCCAGCATTGACCTCGCGGCGAAGAATCGCCTCGGCACCCTTGACAGCCAGACCAGCGACCTGCTCGCGCAGGGCCTCGCGGGCCTTGACCGACTCCTGCTCGGCCTCGGCACGGGCGGCGGCGATGATCTTGACGCCCTCGTCATTGGCGCGCAGCTTGGCTTCTTCAACCAGTTGCAGGCCCAGACGCTCGGCGTCGGCCAGACGCTTGGCGGCGTCGGTGCGGGCGCCGGAGAGTTGCTCCTCCACGCGCTGATTCGCAACAGACAGCTCGGACTTGGCTTTGTCAGCAGCCGAAAGGCCGTCGGCGATCTTCCTGGCGCGCTCGTCGAGCGCGGCAGTGATCGGTGGCCAGACAAACTTCATCGTGAACCAGACCAGGATCAGGAACACGATCATCTGGACGATGAGGGTACCGGTGATGCTCACGTTTATGCCTCAATCACGGTGTGAATCGGACCACCCCCGCAGCGGCTTCGCCGCTCCCCCTCAAGGGGGCGACGCCAGCAGTCCGGCGATGCCAGTCCTGCGGCGCCTGCTAGGCAGGGCAGATGTGCAGGCTGCTTACTTGGCGCCACCAGCAGCGGCCACAGCGGCAGCGATCTGGCCCAGGAACGGGTTGGCAGTGGCGAACCACAGCGCGATACCGGTGCCGATGATGAAGGCCGCATCGATCAGGCCGGCCAGCAGGAACATCTTGGTCTGCAGCTCGCCCATCAGTTCGGGCTGGCGAGCAGCGGCTTCGAGGTACTTGCTGCCCATGATGCCGATGCCGATACAAGCGCCAAGGGCGCCCAGGCCGATGATCAAGCCGGTAGCGAGGGCAACAAAGCTGATGACTTCCATGGTGTGACTCCTAGAGAAAAGTGATGTTGTAAAAAGGAAAACGCGGGAAAAAAACGGTGCGGCGCCGGACCTTCAAGCGACCGCTGGTAACACTTGACTTCAGTGCTGGTCGTGCGCCTGGCCGATGTAGACCAGGGTCAGCATCATGAACACGAAAGCCTGCAAGGTGATGATGATCAGGTGGAAGATGGCCCAGGCCGATCCGGCAATGATGTGGCCGATGGCCAGACCGATGCCAAGACCCGAGAACGACCAGGCGCCACCCATCAACGCAATCAGCAGGAAGATCAACTCGCCGGCATACATGTTGCCGAACAGCCGCATGCCGTGAGACACGGTCTTGGCAACGAACTCGATGATCTGCATCATGAAGTTGAAGGGGTAGAGCAACCAATGGTCGCCAAACGGTGCAGCGAACAACTCGTGAATCCAACCGCCCCAACCCTTGATCTTGACGTTGTAGACCAAGCAGGTGATCAGCACGCCCAAGGACAAACCCATTGTCACCGACAGGTCGGCGGTGGGCACGACGCGCAGGTAGGCATGGCGCGGATCACCGCCGCGCGCGGCGACGATCTTTTCCCACAAGAAGGGCAGCAGGTCGACCGGCAACAAGTCCATCGCATTGAGCAGGAAGATCCAGACGAACACCGTCATCGCCAGCGGTGCAACCAGTTTGCGGCTGTTGGCGTTGTGAACGATACCCTTGGCCTGGCTCTCGACCATCTCGACCAAGATCTCGACCGCGGCCTGAAAACGCCCCGGCACACCGGCGGTGGCCTTGCGTGCGGCAAGCCACAGCGTCAGACACCCGATCACACCGATCACGATCGTGAAGAACATCGAGTCCCAATGGACGACCGACAGGTCGAACGGACCCGACATCTCCTTGTTGCTGGCGTGCGTCAGGTGATGAACGATGTACTCGCCTGCGGTGGGGCCTGCGGCTGCGGCGTGGGCTTCAACTGCCATGGTTATTCGTCTCGTCCATGTTGCTCGGTCGACTCACTCTTTTTGCGGCCGCGCCACAGCAGCGCGACCCAATACACCTTGATGCACACCACCAGCCCGACCAGCAAAGCGGGCCAGACCAGCGGCTGCACGATCTTGCCGGCGACGACCAACATCGCCAGCGAGACACCAATTTTGACAAACTCCCAAAGCATGAAGCTGACAGCGGATGCGCCGGGCGACATGCTGGAGAGCCGACTGGTCATGCCGCGCGCCATCAAGGCCCCCGGCAGCACCACCGTGGCCGCGCCATACAGCAACGACCACATCACCTCAACCCTGCCGGTGATCAAACCACCGATCAGTGCCACCACTCCCCCCACTGCCGCCTGCACGGCAATGACCCGCCAGGGTGACACTGGAGGATCCTCGGCCTTCAAGACGGCCGCTTCTTCGCGACTCAGACTCTTGAAGCGCTTGTCGGCCGCCTCATCTGCGCTGTCGTCCCAGACTGCGTGCTGACCAGGGTGCGGCTTCGGCCGCGCAGGGGTCAGATCAGTCATGTAGAGGCTGCAGAAGGTAGCGAAATACGATAACAGTATACGTGGAAACACACTGGCCGCGGCGCGCTGGTGCACCGCTCAAGGATAGGCGCCGGCAGATGCTGGCATCTCTGCACAACGCGACAGCGTGTCAAAGCTGGGCCAGATGCGCTGGCAGGCCTGGCACGTCAACCCGAAGTTGCAACACGCAGCCTGCCAGCGGCTGCGCCGCCAGTTCCTCGGCGGCGCGTTTGTCGCGTGCCGTGGTGATGTAGAGCGTCCTCAAGTCCGGCCCGCCAAAGCAGGGCATGGTCGGGCAGCGCACAGGCAGCGGCAGTTCGCTCAGCAACTCACCACGCGGCGAAAACCGCAGCAAACGCTGGCCTTCGAACATCGCGACCCAATACGCACCTTCAGCGTCCACGGTCGCACCATCGGGTCGTCCACCGTAGTCTGCGAGCGCCTGGCCCGCGATGGGCGGCGCGAACTGCTGGAAGATCCGGCGTCGCGACAAACTGCCCTCGCGGCTGTCGAGGTCGAACGCGTAAACGGCGTGGGCCTTGGTGTCAGCCCAGTACATCGTCGCGCCATCCGGGCTGAAAGCCAGGCCATTGCTCGCCGTGATGCCGTCGGCCATGCGCTGAACGCTGCCGCTGGCCAGTCGGTAAAGCGCAGCCCGGGGCTGGCGCTGGTCGTCGATCGTGCCGACCCAGAAGCGGCCTTGCGCATCGACCTTGCCGTCGTTGAAGCGCTCGCTGGCTGGGTCGTATAGCGGCGCGGCGACCAGGCTGCGCTCGCCGCTATCGGCGTCGAAGCGCCAGATGCCGTCGCGCATCGCCAACAACAAGCCCCCGCCCGCCAGCGGCACACAGCAACTCGGTTCGCACGGGAAGTCCCATTGCCTGTGCTCGCCGGTCTCAGGCTCGTAGCGATGGAGTTGGTGGCCTGGGATGTCGCACCAGTACAGGACCTGCTCGAGCGGGTGCCACAGTGGCGACTCGCCGAGCCGCGCGGGCGGCAATGGCAAGGCGCTGATCGGGCTCACCGCCTGCCCACGGGGCCGCGCACGCTGGCTTCGGCGCAACGCTTATCAGTTGATTCGTCGC
>JBILYN010000335.1:0-5158 GCA_044377715.1 Aquabacterium sp. | reverse complement strand
GCGGCGCAACGCCTCGAAGCATCGCCGACGGCAAGAGCAACCGCTCAACGCTGGCCGCTGACAACAGCAAGGTGCGCGGCGGCGGCTGACTTCAGGCTGGATGACGCGGAGCGCAAGCGCTGGCTCCGCGCCGAAGCTCAAGATCCATACACCCCGAACTGCGACAGGTTCAAACCAGGCTGAAGTGCGAGGTCATGGATGTAGCTGGGCTGCAGCAAATCCAGGTTCAAGGACCCGGGCGCGCCCCCAAAGCTGCCGTCGACATCACCGCGCAACACACCCACCAGACCAACGTGGAGTTGTCCCACAGCCGATGAGTCCACGCTGATTGCCGGCGGGTTGCCCGGATTCAGGTTGGCACCGCGCGTCACATCAAGCGGCACCACGTTCTCATTGAAGAACAACCACTGCGGATCCGGGGACGTTAGACCGACCACATGCTTGAGCACGTTGATCGCGTCGCTCAATTCGACCTTGCCATTGCCGTCGAAATCGGCCGCATAGGCCTGATAGGGTGACAGGAGCTTGCCAGCCCCATTCACGTCCAGGCCAACAATCATCTTCAGGATGGCGATGGCATCCTGCAGGTTCACTGCCGCGTCGGTGATGGCTGACTCGGTTGCGACCGTTCGGCTGGCAGTCAAAGACAGCGTCGCGCCCGAGATCCCGGTGAGGCCTGCAGCGCCACGGTTGTCGGTCAACACGTCTTGGGTACTGCTGCTGCCCACGCTCACCGAATCCAGCAAGCTGTGCGCCTTCCAGGTGTAGGCGAGCAGGTCGGCTGACCCAGTCCCAGACCCGGGCTCGAAAGTGAAGCTGAAAACCCCGCTGGGCGCAGAGACATTGCCAGCCAAGTCGGTCTGACGCGCCTGCACAGCGTTCAGGCCCGCCTTCGCCGCAAAACTGCTGGTCCAGTTGCTGCCGTTGTCGTTGCTGTACTGAACCGATGCGGCGGTCTCCAAACCCTCGAAGCTCAGTTTCGGATTCGCGGTGATTCCGTCGCCGTCGACCCCTGTGTCGTACCGCAAACTCAATGTCAACGCTTCTACGCTGGTGTCAAGCGTGAACTTGTAGCCCGCACTCGGCGGTGAGACATTGCCTGCCAGATCGGTCTGGCGCACGACGACGGTGTTGTTGCCTTCAGACAAGGTCCAAGTTGGCCGCCAGTTGAACGCATCGTCGCTGTACTCGACGAAAGCCCCCTGCTCGGCTCCTCCCAGAATCAAGCCACCTTTGCTGGTGATGCCGTCCGCCCCGCCTGTGCCGGTGTCTTCTGCCAGCGCCAGCGTCGGTGCCGCGACCGTAGTGTCGAGCGTGAAATTCAAAGTCGCCGAAAGCGCGACATTGCCGGCCACATCGGTCTGACGCACCTGTAGGGCATTCACACCCTCGTTGGGCGCAAAGCTATCGGTCCAACGGCCGCCGCCATTGAGGCTATAAGCCAGGGTGGCGACATCTTCAACACCGGTCAACACCAACTCGCGATCGCTGGTCACCCTGTCGATTGCACTAGGCCCCGTGTCGTTGGCCAGCGCCAGCGTCGGCACAGCCAGCTTGGTGTCGAGGGTGAAGGTGTAGGGGTCGCTGGCGGCCGAGACGTTGCCCGCCAGATCCGTCTGACGTGCCCAGACGGTATTGCCGCCCTCAACGGCTTTGAAGCTGGCGGACCAGACCTTGCCCCCATCCAGGCTGTATTGGGTGGTCGCTCCGGCCTCTTGCCCAGTTAGAGCCAAGCTGCCACTGCTGCTGAGATCATCCCCCACCACACCGGTGTCGAGCAGGAGCGAAATCGACGGCGCCAGCACGGTGTTGTCGATCGCGACGGCTGCCATCTTGGCGATGGTCGAGGTGTTGCCCGCACCGTCGGTCTGTTGAACCTGTATCGCGTTGGCAGCATAGAGGCCCTCGTCCAGGTCGAAGCTCTTACCGCTGCCGTCGTTCCAACTGGTACCGCCGTCCAAGCTGTACTTCCAGCTCGACGTGGCATCGACACCACCGACGTTGACCGTGCCAAAGTTGCTGACCAAATCCGTGGCGCTCGGACCGGTGTCCTTGGCGAGCGTCAAGCCCGGCATGGCGACCGCCGTATCGAAATTGAAACTGAATACCGCACTGACTGCAGAGACATTGCCGGCCAGGTCGGTTTGGCGAGCCATCAGGGCATTCGCGCCCTGCACAGGCGTGAAGGTAGAGTTCCAGGTGCCCCCGTCCTTGCTGTACTGAACCACAGCGCCAGACTCATAACCGTCCAGGTTGAGCGCACCGACATTGGTGATCTTGTCGCCATCGACGCCGGAGTCGGTCACCAGCGAGAGCGCCAATTTCGCGACCGTGTTGTCGAGCATAAACTGGTAAGGTCGGCTCGAAGACGACAGGTTTCCTGCCACATCGGTCTGGCGCAAGTAAACGTTGTTGACGCCTTCGGTGAGCACAAAGCTCGGTTGCCAGTTGTAGTTGTCCTCGCTGTATTCGACCGTCGCCCCTGGCTCGGCACCCAGGACCAGCGCGGCGTTGCTCGTGATGTTGTCCGTCTTGCTGACACCGGTGTCGGTCTTGAGCGCCAGCGTCGGCGGCGCAGCCGATGTGTCGAGTGTGAAACTGTAGTCGGCCGCTGGTGAAACATTGCCAGCGACATCGGTCTGACGAACTTGAACCGCGTTGACACCCTCCGCCAACGCGAAGTCACTGCTCCAGTTGATTCCACCGTCGCTGCTGTAGGCCACAGTCGCCCCAGACTCTGCAGCGCCAAGCAACAACGACCCATTGCTGGTGATGTTGTCGCTGGCGCTCGACCCGGTGTCCTGTGCCAGCGACAACGTCAGCTTGGCCGGCGCAACAGTGTCGAGAATGAACGCGTACGAGGCACTGGTGGGCGAGGCATTGCTAGCCATGTCTGTCTGCCGCGCGATGACCAGGTTGTAGCCTTCCTTGGCCAAAAAAGCTGAAGTCCAACTGGCCTGGTCATCGATGCTGTACTGAACCGTTGCGCCTGGCTCCACATCAGTCAGCAACAGTGCCCCGCTGTTGCTGACCGGATAGTCCGTCACGGCTTTAACGGTTTGGAGAGAGAGTGATGGCGCCAGCGGCGCAGTGCTGTCCACAGTGATGGCGCCCAGCATCGCCATTGCTGAATTGCCGGCGATATCGGTTTGCTGCACCCTGACCACATTGGCGGCATAGTTGCCCTCGGCCAGGATGAAACTGCCTCCCGACCCGTCGCGCCACTGGCTGCCGCCATCAACGCTGTACTGCCAGGTAGCGCCAGATTCGATGCCAGCCACCCCGACTGCACTGACATTGGTCAGGCCAGCAGGCGAACTCAGCGTCGGCGAGACGAGCGTCGTGTCAAGCGTAAAACGAAACACCGCGCCATCGTTGGAACTTTCAGTGCCGGTAGCGTCGACTTGCCTCACCATGATCGACTTGCCACCGTCTCCTGTCAGGCTCAGCGCCGTGCCAACACCGAAGACCCAGTTCGACCCCGAGTCCAAGCTGTACTGCCAGCTTGCGCCTTCCACCAAGCCCGTCACCGCGAGGCTGCCAAATCTGGTGATGCGGTCTGTGTCGTCCGAACCCGAATCCAACATCACAAGCGTCGGAGCCAATATGTTTCCAAAGTTCATTTTTGTGTCACTTCCATGTAAGACAACTTTGATGCGTCAAGGTCGCCCAACCTGGGCACACGATCGCCGGCGCCAGGTAAGTTCGGCCTGATGGGACGGTCTGCCTCGCCCTCTGGCAAGTCTTTCGAAATGCTCAGCAGTCACAACCAGTACAGGCGGATGCCACTGGCCGAAGCTCCCTGCCGCCATCACACCAAGGCGCATGCTGCCTTCGCAGGCTCCGGGCACGCCTCGGGCATCGACCCGAACCACGAAAATCTGGGCACTGAATTTTGCCGTAGCTATCCGCAACTTACCACATTTTCAACCATCTTGGTCATTCAGCACTATTTACCAAACAAGAATAGAATGAGAAAAACCAGTCTCAGCGGAACATCAGTTTGACCATGCCCGAGTCAAGCCATCACGTTGCCAACCAGGGCGCTTTGCGATCGTGTCAATGACTACCGCCGCCGAGGTGCATCTGTACCAGATCGCCTACTCGCAGGCCTCGCGCGACGGTCTGGAGCTAGGCTATTCACTGCTGGACAACCTGGACAACCCGCGGCCAGACTGGTTCGAGTATTGGCCTATCCGTAGCCACCTGCTGACCGAGCGACTGGACGAAAGCGCCTTCTACGGCTTTTTTTCGACCAAGTTCGGTCAAAAAACCGGCTTGAGCCATGCCGATGTCCAACGGTTTGTCACGGCAGCGGCACCTGACGCCGATGTGGTGCTGTTCTCACCGCAGCCCGACATGGGCGCGTTTTTCTTGAATGTGTTCGAGCAAGCTGAGACCTTCGATCCTGGCTTGATCGACGCCTATTCCCAATTCCTCGACACCATTGGCCAGTCGCAGCCGCTGCGCCAAATGGTGATGGACTCCCGGCAG
The DNA here is from genome assembly GCA_044377715.1 of Aquabacterium sp. Lineage (GTDB taxonomy): Bacteria > Pseudomonadota > Gammaproteobacteria > Burkholderiales > Burkholderiaceae_C > Pseudaquabacterium. The sequence continues at coordinate 664 of JBILYN010000335.1, read as the reverse complement.
ATCTGCTTTTCGAACTATTTCGTTGCACGCCCGGCGTTCTGGCGCGAGTGGTTGGCACTCAACGAAGCCATGTTCGAAATCTGCGAAGGACCCGACAACGCGCTCAAACAAGCGCTGTGCCAAGACACCACCTACCCAGGCCCAACAGATGCCGCGCAGCGCAAGGTGTTCCTGATTGAGCGAGCGGCGTCGCTGCTGCTCGCCACCCAGCCACGTTGGCGCAGCGTGGCCTGCAACCCCTTCAACTTTGGCTGGTCGATGACACGCCTGCGCGACCATCCGGTTCAGGCCTACATCAGCGACGCCCTGAAAATCGCCTTTCGAGAGCAGCAACACCCGCAATACCTAATTGCCTTTGCGAGCGTGCGCGACGAGTTTTGTGCCAGCGGCAATTCCTGAATAACTTCACGCCACGCTACCTGGAATACGCTCGGCAAATGGGCTCAGCTAAGTGCCGCCAAACACCACCGATCACCACCTAATTTGGATGCTAGAGCAAGCATGAAAAAATTGTCGATTGAATGGCTTCACAGAACCAAGTCCGGCAAAGCCAGCGACAAATGGGCATCTTACTTACCTTACTATGACTTCTTATTTGGTCCGCTTCGTGAAGCGGCCATTGATATGCTCGAAATTGGCGTCCAAAATGGCGGCTCTTTGGATA
>JBILYN010000334.1:0-5166 GCA_044377715.1 Aquabacterium sp. | reverse complement strand
TGTGCCCACAGCTGTGGCCACGGTCAAGCGCGGCGCTTTCGACTTCGTCGAGAAGCCGTTTTCCGACAACGCGCTGGTCGACCGGGTCGAGCAGGCCTTGCAGGTCAGCGCGCTGGCCATCCTGCGTCGACGCCAGCAACAAGCGCTGGCGCGCGCGCTGGCCGAGCTGACCGAGCGCGAGCGAGAGGTAATGGACCGGGTGGTCGCCGGCTTGGCCAACAAGCAGATGGCCGATGAACTCGACATCAGCGTTCGCACGGTGGAAGTGCACCGCGCCCGGATGTTCGAGAAGATGGCCGTGCGCTCGGCGGTCGAGTTGGTCAACCTGCTGCGTGAGCCCGCCGCCTGAACCGGGGCGAGCTCGCGCGGCGACAATCGCCGCCATGGCCCTGGGCGAGTTCGACCTGATCCGAAAGTACTTCACCCGCCCGTCCCGTCCGGCGGCACATGTGGTGCTGGGCGTCGGCGATGACTGCGCGCTGCTGCAGCCCGCGCCCGGCATGCAGTGGGCGATCTCCTGCGACATGCTGGTCGAGGGTCGGCATTTTTTGTCGACCGTTCGACCCGAACGCCTGGGCCACAAGGCTTTGGCGGTCAACCTGAGCGACCTGGCGGCCTGCGGCGCGCGGCCGGTGGCTTTCACGCTGGCGCTGGCCTTGCCCCGGGTCGATGAAGTGTTTCTCGCGGGCCTGGCCCAGGGCCTGTTCGACTTGGCCGATCGCCACGACATCGAACTGGTGGGTGGCGACACCACCGCCGGGCCGCTCAATCTTTGCCTGACCGTGTTCGGCGAGGTGCCGCCCGGCCAAGCGCTTCGCCGCGATGGTGCGCGCCCCGGCGACGCGCTGTGGGTCAGCCACGCGATCGGCGGCGGGCTGGGCGATGCGCGGCTGGCGCTCGAGGTGTTCCGCGGCCAGCTCAGCCTCGGGGCCGAGGATTTCGACGCAGTGCGGCTGGCGATGGAGATGCCGCAGCCCCGTGTGGCCCTCGGTCTGGGCCTGCGCGGCCTGGCCAGTGCCGCGATCGACCTCAGTGACGGCCTGGTCGGTGACCTGGGCCAAGTGCTGCGCCGCTCCGGCGTCGGCGCAGCGATCGAGGTCGAGAACTTGCCTATCAGTCCGGTGCTTGCGCGTCAGCCGCGCGCGCTGCAGCTCGAATTCGCGCTGGCCGGTGGCGATGACTATGAGCTGTTGTTCACCGCACCGGCGGCAGCGGAGTCATCCTTGCTGTCGGTGGCAGCAGCAACCGGCGTTGCGTTGCGACGGATCGGTCGCATCGAGGCCGCGCTAGGCCTGCGACTGCTCGATTCGCGGGGCCGCGAGCTGACCATGGCGCTGCGCGGCTTCGACCACTTCAGCGCCTGAGCATGGACCCCTCAAGCAGTCCCCAACCCGACATCCGGCACGCCGCGCCGCGCCGCGCCAGCGCGCGGTTCATGATCGGCCACCCAGCACACTGGATTGCACTTGGCTTTGGCAGCGGACTGTCGCCGCGCGCGCCGGGCACGGTGGGAACGCTGTGGGCCTGGGCTTCGTTCGTTGTGGCCGATGCCTGGCACGCTGAGTTGCCCTGGGGCTGGGTGATCACGGGGTCGCTGCTGGCGGGTTTTTGGGCCTGCACCCGCTGCGCCCAGAACCTGGGCCAAGCCGACCCGGGTGCGATCGTCTGGGACGAGATCGTGGCCTTCTGGCTCGTGCTGTGGTTGGTGATGCCGACCGGGTTCTGGGGTCAGGCGGTCGCTTTTGCGTTGTTCCGCTTCTTCGATGCCGCCAAGCCAGGACCGGTGGGCTGGGCCGACCGGCGCTTCAAGCTCGCACCTGGCCAGACCATAGGTTGGCGGCAGGGATTCGGTATCTTGTTCGACGACTTGGTTGCGGCGCTGTGCACTCTGCTGGTGATCGCTTTGTGGCGCAGGTGGGTCGGATGATGCCGGATCGCCTGGTCGCGGCGCTGGCGGTCGCCTTGCGCGCGCGCGGCTTGCGCATCGCCACTGCCGAGAGCTGCACCGGTGGCTTGATCGCCGGCGGCTGCACCGAGTTGGCCGGTTCTAGCGACTGGTTCGAGCGCGGCTTCGTCACCTATAGCAATGAGGCCAAGGCCGAGATGCTTGGCGTGGACGCAACCTTGATCGCCAGCCAGGGCGCCGTCAGTGAGCCGGTGGCGCGAGCGATGGCGGGCGGCGCGCTGGCGCGATCGCGGGCCGATTTGGCGGTGGCGGTGACTGGCGTGGCCGGGCCGGGCGGCGGTAGCGCGGCCAAGCCTGTGGGCACGGTCTGGTTGGCCTGGGCCTGGCGGGCGGCCGACGGCGCAGTCGAGACCGACGCGCTGCTGCAGCGCTTTGCCGGTGACCGGGCCGCGGTGCGCCAGGCGACCGTGGTCTGCGCGCTGCAAGGCCTGCTCGACCGGCTGCCGAGAACTGCGGCATGAACCTGCTGCTGGCCGGTGAACTCGACCCCGCCGAGCGCAGCGACTGGGCCGCGGCGCTGCGTCTGGCCTTGCCCGACCACAGTTTGTATCTGGCGCGCGGCGAGGTGGCGGATGCCAGCATAGACGTTGCGATCGTCGCCAACCCGGCGCCTGGCAGTCTGTCAGGCCTGCCGGGACTGCGGCTGATCCAGTCGCTGTGGGCCGGTGTCGACCGCTTGCTGGGCGACCAGACCTTGCCGGTGGGGGTGCCTCTGGCGCGCATGGTCGACCCGGCGATGAACTCGGCGATGGCTGAGACCGCGCTGTGGGCGACGCTGGCCTTGCAGCGCGGATTCTTCGAATACGCCCGCCACCAGCGGGCTTCGCGCTGGCAAGTCCATGGCCAACGCCGCGCCGACGAGTCGCCGGTGCTGGTGCTGGGTTTTGGTCAGATGGGACGTACGGTGGCGGGCCGGTTGGCGCAGCAAGGCTATCCGGTCAGCGCCTGGCGGCGCGGCGCGACCGATGCCACTGGCGTTGAATCGCTGGCAGGTGTTCGGGTACTGAGCGGCGCGCCGGCGCTGGCCGAAGCGCTGGCGCAAACCCGCATCCTGATCAACTTGCTGCCGCTGACGCCCGACACCCGCGGGCTGATCGACGCTGACCTGCTCGCAACGCTGCCGCGTGGTGCCGGCTTGGTGAACCTGGCGCGCGGCGCCCACCTGGTCGACGCCGACCTGTTGGCGTCGTTGGCCAGTGGCCAGATCGGCCATGCAGTGCTCGACGTGTTCCAGGTCGAGCCTTTGCCCACCGACCACGCTTTCTGGCTGCATCCCCAGGTGACCGTGCTGCCGCACGCCGCAGCGATGACCGACGTTCGCAGTGCTGCAACCGTGGTGGCGCGCAACATCGAAGCGCTGGCCGCTGGGCTGCCTTTGCAGCACCTCGTGGAACGCGACGCGGGCTACTGAACCCGGCCTGGGCGCATCCAGCCTAGCGAGGCTCCAGCACTTGCAGCGCCAGACCGGCGGGAGCCGGCCTGCCGCGTTGCGCCGGGGTGACGGCCTGCACCAGCAGCAACGCCAGTCGGGTCAGGGCCAGCCAGGGTTCTAGCGGCCACAGCGGGTGCTTGAGCCCCTTGATCACGCCGTCGCAGATGCTGGCGGCTTGCACCAGGTGGTTGAGTTGCTCGGCGGTCAGCAGCGGCAGCGCACGTTCGAACAGCCGCTCCTTCTGGCCCCAAACCCGGTTTTCGCGCAGCGCCATGGGCAGCGGCCGACCCTGGGCCAGCGCGTCCTTGACGCGCTTGAGGTTGCGGATGTCATCGGCGAGGCTCCAGTGCACCAGCACCGCTGCCTCGCCCTCGGCGCGCAAGCCGTCGAGCATGCGCAACACGCGGGGGGTCTGGCCGGCGAGCACCGCCTCGCCGAGCTTGAAGACGTCGTAGCGAGCGACGTTCAGGACCGCCGCCTCGACTTGCTCGAAGGCCAACTCGCCGGCGGGGTAGAGCAGTGCGAGCTTCTGCAACTCCTGGTGCGCTGCCAGCAGATTGCCTTCGACACGGTCGGCGAAAAAAGCCAAGGTCTGCTGGCCCGGTTCGCCCTCGGCCACACGCTGGCCCTGGCCAGCCAGGCGCTGGGCGATCCAGCTTGGCAGGGCGCGGCGCTCCACCGGTTCGACCTTGATCGTCACGCCGGCCTGGTCCAGCGCGCCGAACCAGGCCGCTTGCTGCTGCTGGCGGTCGAGCTTGGGGCAATGCACCAGCGTGAGCACCTCATCGGAGAGATGACTGCAGTAGCGCTGCAAGGCCTCGGACCCATCCTTGCCCGGTTTGCCGCTGGGGATGCGGATTTCCACGAGCTGGCGTTCGCCGAACAAGCTCATCGACTGTGCCGCGCCAGCCAGGCTCGACCAGTCGAAATGCGCGCCGCTGACGGTGAAGACCTGGCGTTCGGTATGGCCGGCGGCGCGCGCGGCAGCGCGGACCGCGTCGCCGGCCTCCTGCGCCAGCAGCGGCTCGTCGCCATGGATGGTGTAGACCCGTTGCAGGCCGCGGGCCAGGTGGGCGTTGAGCTGATCGGCGCGCAGTTGCATGGCGTTTCAGCGTTCGGGCGCGCTGGCGGCAGCCGGCCCATTGCCACGGGCCAGCCGGCGCAGCAGTTGCTGCACGATGTCGGTCTGCATCGCTGCGTAGATCTCGGCCTCTTCCTGGGCTTTGGCCAGCGCGAAACTCTCGCTGTAGCTCAGGTCGCGTGACAGCAGCAATTCGGTGGCGGGAATCAGCTCGCGCCCACCGGGTGTGCTGAGGCGGAATTCGAACCTGAGCCGCAGCTGCAGCTCGCGCACCTGGCCTGCCGCCGTCGACGCGACCACGCTTTTCTCACGCCGGTCGGTCAGCACTTGCAACACCACCTCGGCCTGCGCCGGACTGGCCACCGCCAACTCACTCAGCCTGGTGCGCAATTCCGCGCCCAGCGCCGAGCGGGCGGCAAAGCCCGTCAGTGCGATGCGAGAGAAAGGCAGCGGCGGCGTGCGGCGCAATTCGAAGCCGCAACCCGTCAGCCAGCCCAAGGCCGCCAGCGCGCCCAACCAGCGGCGGCGCCCGATGACGCACGGGTCGTTCGGCCTTCGGTTCAGCATGGATGTCGATCAGACCACCACGTTGACCAGCCGGCCTGGCACCACAATCACCTTCTTGGCCGGCTTGCCTTCCGAGAACTTGGCGAATTCGGGCGAAGCCAGCGCGGCTGCTTCGATCGC
>JBILYN010000333.1:0-5168 GCA_044377715.1 Aquabacterium sp. | reverse complement strand
TATTCTTGGTCGTAGACGGTCATTCAATTCACAAAGCCAAAATTGTTCAAGATTACGTCGCCTCCACCAACGGCGAATTGGAACTCATCTTCTTGCCACCTTACTCGCCGCAGCTCAATCCCGACGAACAGGTATGGAAGAACATCAAGGAGCGGGTTGCAAAACAAAAGCCAGTTGACAAGTTCAGCATGCGCATTCTTTTGAATGAAGCCTTGACTCGATTGCAGAACTTGCCGGAAATAGTTCGAGGCTTCTTTCGCCATCCAGAGTGCGCTCCGCTTGTGTGAACTAATTTATTTTACTTCTTAGTAGAGTCTGTGCCGCTGCCGCTCCGAAATTGCGACTATTAATTACCGTCTAGAAATTTCTTCACATCACAAATAAGTTGCGCCAAAGTTGCGCCAGTCCTCTGACCCTACGGGCATCTTGTAGCTTACTGAGGTCGACCGCGGAAATCTGTTGCCAACCAGCATCCATCATGACGCGGCACAAAAATTTTCGGAACGCAGTTGAAGGCCATCGCGGTCGATAACGGTAATTCGACACTTGGTATAGCGAATCAGCCCGGCATCCTGTAGTTTCAGAGCGACCGCAGTCGCCGCGTCAGGCCGGACGCCTAGAATCATTTGAATCAGCTCCGGCGAAATTAAAAGATCGCAACCATTGACATGCTCCAGGCTACGCAGGAGCCAGTTGCAAAACTGCTGCTCGACCGAAAGACGTTGATTCAAAGATACTGAATTTAATAATTTTTTCATCAACGCATGATAATAATTAAGAAATCCCCCCGAATCAGGTCTAGGCGACGTGAACTCATCCAGGACTGACTTCGCTTCCATACGGAATCCGCTACCGCCCGACTGAACCACAGCACGGCTGGAGTTGAACAAAGGGGTCGCGAGATGCGAGAAGCCAATGACACCCTCGCGTCCAATGACCATGCATTCGGACGACGCACCGTCTTCCATCACGCATGAGAGGGCAACAATTGCCGTCGATGGGAAGTACAGATGCTTCAGGTCTCCGTGTGCTTCATGCAGGATCTGCCCAGTTGCCAGGTCGACCGCTTCGAGCAGTGGGAGCCATCTACGCAATTCCCGGTCGGGCAAAGCCGCAAGCAGGTGATTCGCGCTGCCGTTGCGCGCAATGTCCATCGCTTGCCACTGGCCAATGACCGAGTCCATCGCACGCGGCCGCGGCAGCAGAGAACGGTCCGTCGCATCGATAAAGTTCGTGCTCACACATTGTCTCGCTTTGATTCAAGGTCTGATATCTTGTGAAAAACCAGGAATTCTGAAACAGATTGCAAATATGCAGCCAGTCACCTGTACAGCTTGAACCCGCCGCCGCATAAGCGCGCAGCCAAGCCGTGTCTTGGCGCACAGCCGTCTCGGCGACCTCAGGGATTTCGGCGTCTTCGGCTTGCGCTCGCTGGTGCATTTCCGGGTAGTCCTGCTCGATCATCAAAGGTAAATATTTCGGAAATAAATCCTCGAACAAATACACTATCGCCACAGTTCTACAAGATGCCGGTGTCGCTGCCAGTTCAAAGCGCAATGTTTTGACGAAGACAGTATGCATCTATTAATATTAATCTGTTGCTCCTGCCGGTGTGATTTTTTTCATGCAATACCACGTACCCAGTCCGAAGTGTGGGCTCTATGGCGTTCCGTGTGGAATTTGACTCATACCTGTTGCGTGGTAACGCCGGCGGCCAAGGTCATAGCAGGCAGGAAAGGCGAGGCAGGCAAATGCGTGAGTTTTTCCACACGCAGATAGGCGATGCCAATGAAGTTGGTTGCAGTCCTGAATCCTCGTGCTGCGCGATTGGCTTGCCGCATCAGCCCGTTCATGGCTTCGACGAAGGCTACTTGTGTTCCGAGACACGTTGTTCCCGCGCGAGGCGTATCGCCGGACCTGGGAGCAGCTCGATTCCAGGCTCACGCAGCGACAGGCCTGTCAGGCCATCGTCGCACTGCTGGAGATGGCCGCCCACGACGGCGTGGAAGGTGTGCTGGCCCAGCGGCTCGAGGCGCTGCTGCTGATCGGTGAACTGCCTGATGTGAAGCGGCTACGCGAGGGGGGAGTTCGCCCCGCGCAAGACCGAGTTGCCGACGATCACGGTAGAGATCCCGCCGGCCAGCCGCTATGACGCGTTGCTGCCCAGCAAGCAAGACGACAAACTCGACGAGGTGACCGCATGACCGGCGCGGTTGATCCCGGGCGCAATGCGCTGATGCTCACCGAACTGCGCCTGCCCACGATCGGGCGGTTGTGGCCAGAGCTGGCAAGGCGCTCGGACAAGGAGGGGTGGCCGGCGGGCCGCTTCCTGGGCGCACTGCTCGAACACGAACTGGCCGAGCGGGCCAAACGGCGCACCGAGCGCCATCGCGCCGAGTCACAGCTCGATCCGACCAAGACGCTGGCGAGCTTCGACTTCGCCGAGGTGCCGATGCTGTCCAAGGCCCACGTGATGGCGCTGGCCGGTGGTGACGCCTGGCTCGACAAGGGCGCCACGGTGCTGATCTTCGGGCCCCTTGTGTGGGCAAGAGCCACGTCGGTTGCGGCATCGGCCACGCGCTTATCGACGCCGGCTACCGAGTGTTGTAATGCGCACCAGCGAACTGGTTCAGCGCCTGCAGGCCGCCCGCCAGAGCCTGCAGTTGCCCCAAGCACTGGCCAAGCTCGAGCGCTACGAGCGACGCAGCATCCTCATCACAGCCAACCAGCCGTTCTCCGGCTGGAACAACGTGTTCCCGGACCCCGGCATGACGGTGGCCGCCATAGACCGCTTGGTGCACCACTCAACGATCTTCGAGCTGAGCAACGTCGAGAGCTATCGGAGCAAAGAGGCCGCTGTCAACAGAAGGTCCAGCGCCAAAACGACAAGACCAGCCGCCGACGTCAATCATCCAACGACAACGCCAAACGCCGGCCACGCTGCTTGACGCTGTCCATGCGCTTGCCACGCCGGCGCTTTAGTCCTCCACAAAGCACCGGGCGCGACCTGGGGCATCTTTGTGGTGAGAAGTAAGGCCTGTTGCCGAACCGGGAGCCTTTCCGAGACAGGCGTCTTTGGATACGGCAAAATGCCGTATCTACTATCTTGGATTCATCATGACCACTGCAGCACGCTTCGATCTCAAGATGAATGCCGATGACAAGGCCGTCGTCGCAAGGGCTGCTGCCTTGATGGGTACGACGATGGCGGGCTTCGTTCGCGCGGCGGCCAAGGAAAAGGCGCAAGTCTTGCTCGAGCGCGAAACCAGGCTCACCTTGAGTGAACCAGAGTTCAAGGCACTTGCGCAGGCGCTGGACTCCGCGTTCGCACCGAACCCAGCCCTGAAGCAAGCGTTGGCGCAGGCGCGCCGCAAGCTTAGACGTGCTTGAAGAACTGCCGCTCGACCCTGCCATTCATGATCGGCAAGGGTTCCTGTGCGGCGTGCCGCCGCTGGATGAGTACATCCAACGATTCGCCGAGCAACACCGCCGCCGCGGCATCAGCGCTGCCTATGTGCTCACGGACTCGGCACAGCCCGGACTGATCCTTGGCTACTACACCCTCAGCGCAGCTGAGGTTGATGGCCAGCAACTGTCTGAGGCTGAGCGCAACAAGCTGCCACGCTATCCCGTGCCCTGCTTTCGCATGGGTCGCCTCGCATGTCGGGCCGATCAACAGGGCCGAGGCCTGGGCAAGCTGCTGCTGGGCTGTGCCGTCGATCGCTGCCTGAAAGCCAAGCAACAGGTCGCCGCCTACGCGCTTCTGGCGGACGCGAAGGACGATGCCGGCAAGGCCTTCTACGTCAAGTTCGGATTCAAGACCTTGAAAGACGCATCGCTCACGCTGTACCTGCCGCTCGGACGCTAGCGCGAGCTCAGGTACGACCGCACTCGACTACGCTCGTCGCTGGACTGCCAGCCTGATTCTGAGAGAGCTGGCGCGCCGATCAACCCTGGCAAGCCAGCGCATGACGGTGGCTATGGGATACGAAATCCAGCGGCAAGGTCAGCCGTACTCAACGCCGATGACTGGCGGCTCATCCCTCGCAGCAGGCGCCCCTGGGTCAGCATTCATTTCAAAGGATAAGAGGGTAAGAGAGTCAAAGCTCAATGGGTCCTGGCGATACGCATGCCGGTGCTGACGTCGCGGTTGACCGGCGCGCTGCGGTCGCGGTTGGCCGAGCGCAGGCTCCCGGGGTCGAAGTCCCAGGCACCGCCGCGAAGCACCCGCCGCGCCTGATCTCCGCCATTGACCCAAGCCGATCCATCGCGGGGTGCGCCTTGGTAGTTCTCGTGCCAGACATCCTGCACCCATTCCCATGCGTTGCCATGCATGTCATAGAGGCCGAAGTCGTTGGCCTTGAAACTGCCCGCAGGCGCCGTATAGGCATGGCCGTCGCCGCAACTCGCCGCCGACCAGGGCACGGACACCTGCGCTTTGCCGATGGTGTCCATGCCGTTGGCAAAGCCGCAGATCTTGCTGTTGCCAGCGTCGTCACCCCAGGGGTATCGCGCTGCACCCTGACCGGCACGAGCGGCATATTCCCACTCGGCCTCGCTGGGCAGCCTGAAGCCCTTGCCGGGCACTTTCTTGTTCAGCCAAGTCAGATAGGCCTGCGCGTCATTCCAACTCACGCAGACCACCGGATGGCTATCGGTCTGCGGAAAGCCCGGGTTTCGCCAGTTCTTGCTCGCGTCGTGCACCCAGGCCTTGCCGTCCCATTCTGCGCAGCCGCTGGTGCGCTCGGCCTCGGTCTTGTAGCCGCTGGCGGCCGCGAACCGGCTGAACTCGCCCCGAGTCACCTCATGCTTGCCCAGTGCATACGGGTAGCCAATCCGCACCTCGTGCACAGGGCCTTCACGACCATCAGGCTGGCGACCTTTCTCAATGTCGGGCGACCCCATCATGAAACTACCCGCCGGGATCACCACCATCTCCGGGCAATCGGCGCAGTCCTTGATGGTCTGGCCAGCCACTGGCACGACTCTCTTCTCGGCGGCGGCCTTGTCTGCTGCCAACTTATCAGCAGCCAGTTTGTCAGAGGCGATCTTGTCCGCAACCGCCTTGTCCGCGGATGCGCTGTCCGTACTCACCTGACGGGTGATGTTCAGCATTCTTGCGCGCGCCAGCGGCGCAAAGCGCCCCTGTGGATATTGCTCCAGATACG
>JBILYN010000332.1:0-5178 GCA_044377715.1 Aquabacterium sp. | reverse complement strand
CCAGCATGCGGGTGCGGGCGTCGAGCCGGCAGTCGTTGGCGATGAAGTCGGCGCCTTGGCCCATGCCGCCGGTCTCGGCCAGCCTGGCTTGCACCACCGGGTGCCGGCCTTGCGTGATGTCTATGCAAGGCTGGGTCACGAAGCGCGGCCGGCACCAGCCCAGTGTGGCGGCGCGCTCGGCCAGGCAGCCCAGCGCGTCCAACCCGGCCAGTGCGCGCGCCAGCGCGCCCAGCGTCGGCAGGTAGGTCAGCAGCGCATCGATCAGCTGCTCGAACAACTGCTTCTCGCGCGCCAGCGCCCGGTCCTGGGCTGACAGCGCCTTGTCCTCGAAGGCCTTGAGTTCGGGCGTGATGAAGCGCTCGGCGTTCTTCAAGGTCTGCCGGCGCTGGTAGTCGGCGGGCACTTTGTCGGCCTGGCCGGCGCTGACTTCGATGTAGAAGCCGTGCACCCGGTTGAACTGCACCCGCAGGTTGGTGATGCCGCTGCGCGCGCGCTCGCGGCCCTCCAAGTCGATCAGAAAAGCGTCGCAGTTCTGGCCGATGCCGCGCAGCTCGTCGAGGTCGGCGTCGTGGCCAGCGGCGATCACGCCGCCGTCGCGCAGCAGCACCGCGGGCTCGTCGGCCAGCGCCGAGAGCAGCAGTTCGAGCAAGGTGGGTGGCGGTTGCAGCGCGCCGGCCATGCTGGCCAGCAGCGCTGCGCCGCCTGTTTCGCCGTCAGGCAAGGCTGCGCGCAGCAGCGGCAGCGCCTGCAGTGTCGTGCGCAGGCCGCTGAGCTCGCGCGGCCGCACCTGTCGCAGCGACAGCCTGGCGCTGATGCGCTCGACGTCACTGATCTGGCGCAGGGCCTGGCGCAGCGGCTCGAACCCCTGGCCGGTCAGCGCGGCGATTGCGTCGTGCCGGCTGATCGCCGCCGATCGGTCGCGCTGCGGATGCGTCAGCCAGTGCCGCAGCAAGCGGCTGCCCATGCCGGTCTTGCAGCTGTCGATCAGCGACAGCAGCGTCGGGCTGGGCTCGCCGCGCAGGGTCTGCGTCAGCTCGAGATTGCGGTGGGTGGCAGGTGGCAGCTCGATCAGCGCGCTGGCGCGAACCACCTCGAGCGTCGCGACATGGGCCAGTGCCTGGCCCTGGGTGTGCTCGGCAAAGCTCAGCAACGCGGCGGCAGCGGCCTGGGCTGCCGGCAGGTCCTGAGCGTTGAAGCCTTGCAGCGAGGCCACTTTGAGCAGCGCGCAGAGCTTGCGCAAGCCCAGCGCTGTGTCGAACTGCCAGTCGGGTCGATGCGTGCGCGCGGCGCGGTGCTGTTGCAGCGCAGCGGGCAGGGTGCTGATCGGATCAGCCTGGCGCAGCAGCAATTCGGCCGGGTCGAGCCTGGCCAGCCAGCCGGCCAGCTCTTTTTCGCTGCATTCGGTCAGGCCCAGTTGGCCGCTGGACAGCCCCAGCCAGGCCAGTCCCCAGGTCGCGCGCAGCTTGACGGCTGCGCACAGCAAGGTGTCGACCCGGTCGTCGAGCAGCGCGCTGTCGGTGATCGTGCCGGGCGTGACCACCCGCACCACCTTGCGCTCGACCGGACCCTTGGCGGTGGCCACGTCGCCGACTTGCTCGGCGATCGCCACCGCCTCGCCGAGCTTGATCAGCTTGGCCAGGTAGTTCTCGACCGAATGCACGGGCACGCCGGCCATCACCACCGGCTCGCCGGCGCTCTGCCCGCGCGTCGTCAGCGTGATGTCGAGCAGGCGATGGGCCTTGCGGGCGTCGTCGAAAAAAAGCTCGTAGAAGTCGCCCATGCGGTACAGCACGAGCGTGTCGGGGAAGTCGGCCTTGATGCCCAGATACTGGGCCATCATCGGCGTGTGAGACCCGGAAATAGCGGCTTTTACCTGCTGATCACCTATGAGTGGCTGGGCATCTTCGGGCATCTTCGGTAACGTTTTGGTGTGGGTTTTGGTGTAGGTTTTTGACTTTAGAAAATCTGGTGCGTGTTCAGCTGAAAAGTCGTTGGGGTTTTTCTGTCAAGTCGCATAGCTTTTTCTGGCACTTGCCCAGGTACGATGATGTTCTGTCGAGCGATTGGGTGAGGTTCTACCGTGGCAACATCCAGAGGGATCAAGGCGTTTGCGGCTGGTGCGCATCTTACGTTTGCAGGTGTCCCGGGGCTGCGCCTGAAAGCTACCGAGTCATCGCGCACTTGGATCTACCGATACAAGCCGCCCACCGACGGACGTCTTCGTCAGATTCGAATCGGGCACTACCCCGCTTTGAGTTTTGCGACGGTCATGCCGCTGTAGGACATGCTGCGCAGCCAGCGCGCTGCCGGCGTCGACCCCGCCGATGCTGCCCGAGAAATACGGGCTGAAGCCGCCGACGAGGCGCCAGCGGTCTACACGGTGCGCACGCGTGTGATGACTTCCTTCGCGGCTGGAAGACTCATCGACACGCACGATGGGCATGTCGGTGGTAGTTTGCTGGCGGATTTTGCGGTTGGCATCTTCCTCACTGGGCAGCGGGCCGGTGAGCGAGCGCAGCGGTGTGGGTTGGCGCACGGCCATGGCCGACAGCGCGCGAGAAAACTGTTTATTGGCAAGCGGCGATGAGCCGTTGATAGAGGTGGTGCTCATGGTTTGGACGTCCTGTGAACCGGTCGCCAAACCCCGTCGATGTCAAGCGTGGGTCAACCCAATCGCGTGAGCGCAGCCATGATCTCCTGGTCGGATTTCATGTGGTGAAAGTCGGGGTCTGTCGAATTTTGTGGAATGCCGCCACCCCTCAGGTCAGAAAGCGTTGAGATTGCGCGTTTTGGCGCGGTCGCACTCGCTTGCCTGGCCGTTGTGGGCTTAGGGCGTCGGTTTTTCAGGAGTGCCCATCTCTGCGTTGACTCTGCGCACAACCTCGGTCATGCGCTCGGCCGCTGGTTTATCTCGCCATGCGGGGTGCTTGAACAGCAGGGCATCGGTGGCCTTGGCCATCTGCCATCTGTCCTGCCCGCCTTGCGTGGTTTGCCAGGTCAGCAGTTCTGGGATGTCGTCGACCACATCTTGCAGTTGTGCGGGCAGGGTCTCGGGCATGAACTCGGGTGCGGGTTCAGGCTCGGGCGCTGCGGCGCGATGCGCGATCAAACTATCGACCTTCTTGGACAAAGCGCGCACCACAACAGCGGCCTGAGGGACATCGAGTTCCAGTCGGGCCAGGGTCTGCTGGATGTCGTCGTCTTGCGGTTCTTGCTCGGACTCGGTGCTGCCGCGGGTAGTCAAACCGCGCCAGCACGCGGCTGATGTGCGCGTAGCGCTGGTCGTAAGCCCCTATACCCGGGTACCCGGGGCTGTGAACGCCACCTCGGGCTTCGCCTTGAGGAATTCCTCCAACTGCTCGATCGTGCGTAGCCTTGTCTCGTCCATGTCGATCACCATCCTTGTGATGATCAACCCACCCCTCGCTACGTCGTCACCGGCTCGCCCTCAGGCTCATTTCTCGTTGGAAACGCCTCGCCCGCTCAGGCTCACACCACGTTGGACAAGGCTGCGCCCAGCCCCCTCGTGCGCGGTTGCGGGACAATGCCCGATGGCAACAAGCCGGCACACCCGAGGGCACCACCATGCAGCTGACCGCAGTACTCACCCCCGCAGAAGAAGGTGGTTTCGTTGCCATGAACCCCGAGACCGGAACAACGACGCAAGGCAAGACGATCGAGGAAGCGATCGCGAACCTCAAGGACGCCACGGCGCTGTATCTTGAGGAGTTTCCCCAATCATCCGTCGGGCATCCGCTCGTGACCATGTTCTCATTGCCTGAGCCGGCGCATGCCTAAACTGCCTCGCATTTCGGGGGGCAGAAGCCATCCGAGCGCTACAGCGCCTGGGCTTCGAGAAGGTACGGCAGAGCGGTAGCCACGTCGTCATGCGCCGTGCCGGCAAAGGGTGTGTTGTGCCACTCCATCCTGAACTGAAAGTTGGCACGCTCGCTGGCCTGCTCCGGCAGGCAGAAGTCTCCACAGAGGACTTCACCGCCAACTTATGACGCTGAAGCCTAACCCGTCCTCAAGCTGAGCACCAACGGCCAAGCCGGCCCTACCCCTTGGCATCAGGCTTGTTGGCCAGCAAGCCGTCTTTGTGCGACGAGCCGGCCGACGAGCCAAAGTAGTACCCAATGCAGCTCGCCCAGCTGGTGCCCAGCGAGCCCAGCATCACCAGCAGCGCGTCGCCACCGATGAGCGGCTTGCCCGCCACCAGCATGTAGCCCAGCACGCCAAAAAACCCAGCGTGATGGCCGCAGCCAGCCCCACCGCGCAGCGTGCCAAACAGCGGCGCGGTCCAATCGCAGGCCATCGCGCGTGGGTGGTCTCGCTGGTCTTGCTCGACCCCACGGCCTGGTTGAGTTCGGCGCAGCGGTAGCCGCTGCTGACAAAAATCTGCACATCGCGCCCTGCCTCAGCGCTCAGGTAGGCCTGGATGCGCTGCATCAACGCCAGCGTCTCGCGCGCGGTGGGCAGCAACATCTCGGGCACCGCGTTGTGCAGGCCCAGCCGCACAGCGGTGTCGCCGCGCTCAAAGTTTTCCAAGCTGATAAGTTTCATGTCCGCTCACGGTTTGAAGTGCTTGGAAAGAATCTCGTACAGGCTCCACAGGCCGGTGATCACGGCCACGAACCAGGGTATAAAAACACCAATGCGTTTGCGCGCCCAGGTCGCCCGGTCGTCGTCAAGGAGCATTCCGCGCAAGTGCCTCAGCTCCTGCTGCGTTAGCGGCACCTCATCGTGCGGTTCTTCAGTGGGTTTTCGGCTGGCCATGGCTTGCGGGCGTCCTTTGTTGATGGGTTGGGGGGCATGCGCTACGGCGTGTTCGCCGCCGTCAGCGCGTCCTGGATGTGCTGGTCGCGTTGCATAGACGCACCTTGCTCGCGCTGCATTTGCTCGATCCGCGCGGCATTGAGTTCAGCCTCGCTCATGAGCTTGGCCGCCTTGGCATGCTCTTGGTCGAGCTTGGCCTGGTTGCCGGCCATCGTGATCTGCTGGGTCTGCTGCGCGCTGGCTGCAGCTTGTTTGTCGGCCTCGGCGCGCGCCGCTCTGTCGCCGCCAGCGGGCATGCCCATGGCTTTGCGGAAGTCCTCGACCACTTGGCGCCGCGTCTCTGAGTCCATGCCGCTCGCCTTGATGAACGGCGGCACCAGCACGGCCACGGCCTGGGGCATG
>JBILYN010000330.1:0-5181 GCA_044377715.1 Aquabacterium sp. | reverse complement strand
CGTCAACAACGCTGGCATCTTGTTGCGCGGGCCGCTCACCGGCTTGCTCGCCGCCGAGCAGTGGCGCCAGACGCTGGACGTCAACCTCAGCGGCGCCTTTTATGTCACGCGTGCTTTTCTGCCCTTGCTGCAGGCGGCGCGAGGCTGCATCGTCAACGTCGCTTCGATCCATGCCAGTGTGGCGGTGGCCAACTCGGTCGCCTACACCGCCTCCAAGGGCGGGCTCAAGCAGTTGACTCAGGCCCTGGCGCTGGAGCTCGCACCGATGGGCATCCGCGTCAATGCGGTCGCGCCGGGCAGCATCGCGACCAACATGACGGCGCAGACCCGTGCCAACCCCGAGGCCGGTGCGAAGTTTCTGGACAAGGTGCCGCTGGCGCGTCACGGCGAGGTGGCCGATGTCGTCAACGCGATCCACTTTCTGGCTTCCGATCTGGCTGGCTACATCACCGGTGCGATGCTGCCCGTCGATGGTGGCTATCTGGCGATCTGAAGATTCGATGTGTGCAACCCTGGATTGAATTTCCAAACGTAGAGGACGAGACATGACACGCTTCAATATCTTGCGCATGCTGGCGGCCACGCTGGCCACCTTGGCTTTCGGTGCCGCGAGCGCCCAGGAGATCAAAATCGGATTCCCGGGACCGGTCACCGGCCCGGCCTCCTTTCTCGGTCAACACATGAAGTGGGGCGCAGAACAAGCGATCGACGAGATCAACAAACGCGGCGGCGTGCTCGGCCGCAAGCTCAGCTTCGTGATGCAGGACAGCGTCTGCCGTCCTGCTGATTCGGTGGCCGCTGCCGAGAAGCTGCTGTCCCAGGACAAGGTCGATGTCTTGCTCGGCGATCTGTGTTCGGGCGCGACCCTGGCTTTGATGCCGGTGGTCGAGAAGGCCGGCAAGCCGATGATCGTGTCGATCTCGACGCTGCCCGAGATCACCGCCAAGGCGGGGGTCGGCGGCAACAAATGGGTGTTTCGCACGGTGGCCAATGACTTGATGCTGGGCGCGGTGATTGCGCGTCAAGCAGCGGGCTACAAGACCATCGCGGTGCTGGCCGAAGACACCGACTACGGCCGCACCGCCGTCAAACTGCTCAAGGAGCGTCTGGGCGCCTCGGCGACCTTCGTGTCAGAGGACTATGTCAAGCCCAGCGAGACTGATTTCCTGCCGATGCTGACCAAATATCGCTCGACCAAACCCGATGCGATCGCCGTCTACATGCTCGACCAGCAAGGCATGAACGTCATGAAGCAGTACGTGCAGTTCGGACTGACCATGCCTTTGATCGGGCGGCCGCCATTGGTGTCGCCGCTCGTCACCGACATGCTCGCCTCGGGCAAGTTCAACACCTCATGGACGGTCTATCCCTACTACGACCAGTACCGCTCGGCCGAGAACGATGCCTTCGCCAAGCCCTTCACCGAGAAGAACAAGCAGGGCCCGCACTACGTGGCTTTTGGTATCTACGAGGGCGTGATGATCGCGGCCGACGCCATCAAGCGGGCCGGTTCGACCGATGCCAACGCGGTGCGCGAAGCCCTGGTCAAGAGCAATTACAAGGGCATCCTCGGCCCCATCACCTTCGACGCGAACCAGCAGTCGCACAACAACCTGATGCTGATGACTGTCAACAACGGCAGCCTGGGCGTCAAGGAATTGGTGTCGGGCAAGTGAGCGGGGCTGCCGCGGGCTGCTGAGTCGGTTTCATGGACGCATCGCTGCTGTTGCAATTGGGCGCCAATGGCCTGAGCGTTGGCCTGGGCTACGGCTTGGCCGCGATCGGCTTGGCCTTGGTGATCGGCATCCTCGGGCAGGTCAACTTTGCCCACGGCGAGATCTACATGCTGGCGGCTTTCTTTCTGTGGTGGCTGGTCAAGTGGTTCGGCCTGTCTTATGGCGCGGGCTTCGCGTTGATGGTGGTGCTGATGGCTGGGGTCGGCCTGTTGATGGCCGAAGCGGTGTTCCTGCCCACCCTCAACCGTTCATTCGAATCGGTGATCCTGGCCAGTCTGGCCGTCTCCATCATCTTGCAAAACGCTGTGCGCCTGGTCTTTGGCGCGACACCGCAGCGCATCGCTACGCCGCTCGAATCGGTCAGCCTCGAACTCGGCAGCGTGCTGTTGTTCGGGCAGCGCCTGATGGTCGCTGCGATGGCGATCGCCAGCATGCTCGTGCTCAGTGCCTTTTTGCGCAAGACCGAGACCGGCCGGGCGATGCGCGCGATGGCCCAGAGCAAGGAGGCCTGCCAGATGGTGGGCATAGACCCACGCCGCATCACCCGCATCACGGCGATGATTGGCGCCGCTTTGTGCGCGCTGGCGGCGGGCGCGATGGCGCCGATGTTCGACCTCTATCCGAACATGGGCACCGACATCGTGTTCAAGAGCTTTGCAGTGGTCATCATCGGCGGCATGGGCAATGTGGCTGGCGCCGCTTTGGCTGGACTGCTGCTTGGCGTGGCCGAGAGCTACGCCGGCGGCTTGCTCGGAGGCGCATTTCGCGATGGCATCGGTTTCGCGTTGATGATCGTGATGCTGTTGTTGCGTCCGCAGGGCTTGTTCGGCAAGTCGGTCCGCGTCTGAGGCTGTCGTGATCAGCAGCGTCTCGCCCTATCTTCTGCACATCGGCGTGATGGCCGGTATCTATGTCTTGCTGGTGCTGTCACTGAACCTGATGCTGGGTTACTGCGGCTTGCTGTCGCTGGCGACGCCGGCCTTCGTCGGGCTGGGCGCTTATGCATCGGCTTTGTTGACGCTCAGGCTGGGCTGTGACAGCTCGCTGACGCTGGTCGCGGCCATGGTTCTCGGGGCTGCCTCGGGCGTGATCCTGGGCATTCCTTCGTTGCGCCTGTCGCGCCATTCTTTTGTGATCGTGACCTTGTCGGCCACCTTGCTGCTGCAGTTGGTGGCCAGCAACTGGGTCGATCTCACGCGCGGTGCGCTAGGTCTGGCAGACATTCCGAGCCTGCGCTTCGGCAGTTTCCGAATCGACGGCAAACCGGCCTGGTTGGCGACGATGGTGGTCGTCGCGGCGCTAGGGATTGGGGTGTTCTGGACCATCGTCTCGTCGCGTCTCGGGCGCGCGATGGTTGCGGTGCGGGACAACGAACCGCTGGCGGTGGCCACAGGCATCGACGTGATGAAGATCCGCCTGTTCGCTTTTGCCTGCTCTGGTGCTTTCGCGGCCTTGGGTGGCGCCTGTTACGCCCATTACCTCAGCTTCATCGACCCCGGCTTGTTCGGTTTCTCGATTTCCGAGGCCTTGCTGGTGATGGTCATCCTGGGCGGTTCGGGCACCTTGTGGGGGCCGGTGTTGGGTGCGATCGTCTTCACCGTGCTGCCCGAAGCCTTGCGCATGGCGCCCGAGCTGCGGTCCTTGCTGTACGGCGTGCTGTTGCTGGTCTTCGTGCTGTTCATGCCCGAAGGACTGGCGCGCTGCTTGCGCCGACCTGTCAAGCGCGCCGCCAGCGCTGAGGCTGGCCAATGAGCGCCCCAAGGCCGGCCGAAGCCGGCCGCCCCCCGTGGGGATCAAGCAAAGTGGCAGAGCCACATTTGCTTGAGAGCTGGCTGCTGTCAGCTTCGGGCATCTCGAAATCCTATGGTGGCATCAAGGCGCTGGACGGTGTCTCGATCGAGGTCGAGGCCGGCAGCATCACCGGCTTGATCGGACCGAACGGTTCGGGCAAGTCCACCTTGTTCGACTGCATCTGCGGCTTTCAGCGCAGCGATGCCGGCGCCGTGAGTCTGGCCGGTGAAGCCTTGCAAGGCCTGTCGGCCCAGGCGATCGCCCGCAAAGGCGTTCGACGCACTTTCCAGCAACTGCGGGTGTTTCCGGCGCTGTCGGTGCGCGACAACTTGTTGACGTCCGCGCAATCGGCGCCGGGCTTTGGCTATGTTCAGGAGTTGTTGCGCCTGCCATCGGTGCGCGCCCACGAGCGAGCTATGCGAGAGCGTGCCGAGGCCATGCTCGAGGAGATCCGCCTGACCCGTCTGGCGCAGGTGTTGGCCGGGCACCTGTCGTACGGGCAGAAGAAGCTGCTCGAGCTCGGCATGGCCTTGATGACCGAACCTCGCTTGTTGCTGCTCGATGAACCGATGGCCGGCGTCAACCCCAGCCTGGTCGAAGACTTGAAAGCCGAGCTGCAGCGGGTCAACGACCGCGGCATCGCCTTGTTGATCGTCGAGCACAACCTCAAGCTGGTGTTCGACCTCTCACACCAGGTGTATGTGCTGGAGCAAGGACGGGTGCTGATGAAGGGCACGCCGCGGCAGGTGTCCGACGACGAGCGGGTGATGCAGGCTTATTTGGGCGTCCGCCAGACGGTGGGCGCCGATCAGGGTGGCGCGATTGACTGAGCCCGTGCTCGAGATCATCCAAGCCGTTGCCGGTTATGGCGACTTGGACATCCTGCATGGCATCGACCTTCAGGTCGCGGGTGGTGTCTGGACGACGATCATTGGCGCCAACGGTGCCTGCAAGTCCACGCTGCTCAAGTTGATCGCCGGTAACTTGCCCTGTCGGTCCGGCCGTCTGCGCTTCGAAGGCCGGGATGTCACCGCGTCGACGTCGGTCGATAGACTCCGCCAGGGCATAGGGCTGGTGCCGCAGGGGCGCTGCAACTTTCCGATGCTGTCGGTGGCCGAGAACCTGACGCTCGGGATGTTCACCCGCAGACTGGGCCGCGCGCAAAAGCAGGACGAGCTGGCGGCCATGGCCGAACGCTTTCCGCTGTTCAAGCAGCGCTGGACCACGCTGGCAGGCAACCTCAGTGGCGGCGAACAACAGCTGCTCGAGATGGCGATGGTCTTGCTGGCCAAGCCGAGGCTGATGCTGCTCGACGAGCCCTCGCTCGGACTGTCGCCCAAGGCGATGGCGCAGGTGTTCGAGGTCATACGCGAGTTGACCAGCGCGGGCCTGTCGGTGCTGATGGTCGAGCAGAACGCACAGCAGGCCTTGGCCCAATGCGATCGCGCCGTTGTGCTGGAGCTGGGCCAGGTCGGCCTGACCGGTGCTGCGCGTGAAATCCTCGATCACCCGCAGATCAGGCAGCACTTGCTAGGGCTCTGAACGGGCCGACCGCGCCAGCGATCTGAAGCGGATCGCGGCGATGGGCAAGAGGTCTATGCGGACGCTGACCGAAACGCCCTCCAGCAACTGAGCGTCAGCCCGGCGCGCTGCG
>JBILYN010000329.1:0-5189 GCA_044377715.1 Aquabacterium sp. | reverse complement strand
CATCGTCGCCGCCACGCTCTCCGTGCTCGCCAGCGCCGCGATGGCCCAGGACATGGTCGTCAAGATCGGTCATGTGGCCCCTGTTTCGGGCGCCCAGGCGCATTACGGCAAGGACAATGAAAACGGCGCCCGCATGGCGATCGAAGACCTCAATGCCAAGGGCGTGACGATAGGCGGCAAGAAGGTCAAGTTCGAACTCGTCGCCGAAGACGACGCCGCCGACCCCAAGCAGGGCACAGCCGCTGCGCAAAAACTGTGCGACGCCAAGGTCAACGGCGTGGTCGGTCACCTGAACTCGGGCACCACGATCCCTGCGTCGACGATCTACAACCAGTGCGGCATTCCCCACATCACGCCGTCGGCGACCAACCCCAAGCTGACGCAGCAGGGCTACAAGACCACGTTCCGTTTGTTGGCCAATGACAACGCGCTGGGTGCCGGTCTGGCGCTCCATGCTGCGAACAACCTCAAGCTCAAGAAGGTCGCGATCATCGACGACCGCACCGCTTATGGCCAGGGTGTCGCCGAGGTGTTCAAGCGCACCGCGCTGGCGCGCGGCATGCAAGTGGTCGACGAGCAGTTCACCAACGACAAGGCCACTGACTTCATGGCCATCCTCACCGCGATCAAGAGCAAGGGCCCTGACGCGGTGTTCTACGGTGGCATGGACCCGCAAGCCGGCCCGATGCTGCGCCAGATGGACCAGCTCGGCCTGAGCAACCTGAAGTACTTCGGTGGCGACGGCATCTGCACCGCCAAGCTGGCCGAGCTCTCGGGTGGCGCGAAGTCGATGGCCGGTGTGGTCTGCGCCGAAGGCGGCGCATCGCTCGAGAAAATGCCCGGCGGCGCAGCCTGGATGGCTCGCTACGAAGCCAAGTACCCGAAGCAGTTCCAGGTCTACTCGCCTTATGTCTACGACGCGGTCCATGTGCTGGTCGACGCGATGGTGCGTGCTGGCTCGGCGGACCCCAAGGTCTACACGGCCAAGCTGTTTGACACCAACTACCAGGGCGTGACGACCAAGGTTGGCTTCGAGGCTGACGGCGAGCTGAAGAACCCGGCGATGACGCTGTACCTCTACAAGGACGGCAAGAAGGTCGCGCTGAACTGAGTTTGACGCCGCCAGGCTTGCGCAGTTCGCAGGCCGGCAAGTTCGGCGCTCGTTCGCCGGATGCGGCGGCTACGCGGCGGGGTGAAGCGCAAGTCCTTCGCGCTTCAACCAGCGCCAGCCTTACTCAATGTTCTGCACCTGAACTTCGAGTGCGAAGGTAAGCGCTTGTCGTGCCTTCATATTTTGTTTGCCTCGCCTCAAGAACCCCACAGAACACCCCACAAGTAGGACCTGCAGGGCCGCGCTGAGTCGTCTTTTCCACAGAGCATGCAGCTTTGGAACTATAGCGCGTACCAGCACCGCCCATACAGGGCTGTGTTCGGCCACAGGCACACGCCCGCTGTCGAGGCTACGGGCCACCTGGTGCCAACAGACGCGCGCAAGTTGAAGTGGACCAGCGCAAGCTGCCGAGCCGGCAGGGTGTGTCAGGACGCTTTACTGCCGCCGTGCCCGCCACTGCCGCCACAGCTTCAGCGCCACCAACAACAGCGGCGCCGCATGCATGACCAAGTCGAAGATATCGAGCGGGCGTACCAGTGCGCCATGCAGGAGAAGGCGCAATTTCTCGACCAGATGGGGCTCGGGCGTGATTGGCGCGATCGCCATCCAGGCCGCCAACGGCAGCAACCAAATCCACGGGAAGCGGTCGAGCCAGCTCAGCATGGCTGTGCACTCGACAATCGGCAGCCGCCATGCGAACAGGCTGCTTGTCGGCCAAGTGGCGTCCCAGAATTCATGGATGTTCCTGCGCGGCGGTCACCGCGACTGGAGTGGCCATCCGGAGTTAATGCAGCAGGCGGTCGCATACTCTGCGCGCTCACAGCATTCGGCCTTTAGGGTTCATGATCCGGATGACGACGCCTGCCGGTAGGACACATGACGTTCTTCGGCTCGGTGCCGCGCAAGTAGCCCCTCTCTTCGTCCTCTGTCGCCGGTCGAACTTCGACCAGCCTGGCTCGACCGCCGTACAAGTCTTGCAGCAAGCGGGTCATCTGGCATTTCACGTCTGCATCCGCTTCGAACGCCTTGAACCACCGACGCGGGCACCCTTCGTAGTGGTAGTCCACTACCCAAGTCGTCGAAGTTTTGAAAAATTTCGAATTCATGGAGATGACTATGCTGTCACATCGTGGCACTGGCTTTTGAGCGCTCGTCCAGAACCTCCTACGCCGCCTGCGGCCTTCCCTACCTGGTCGGTGGATTCGTGAAGTCGCCGAACAGCCTCATTGCCCGCTCCCCAGAACAGCATCGCGCCAAGGGTATCGATGTGCGGACGCGTCACGAGGTCACGGCCATCGACGTCAGCGCCTCCACCGTGACCGTGCGCGACCTCGAATCGGGCCAGGAATCCGCGGTGGACTACGACGATCTGCTGATCAGCACCGGCGCGTCGGGCATCCTTCCGAAGTGGCCTGGAATCGAAGCGAAGGGCGTGCTTCAACTGCGCACGCTCGATGACGCGGCCGCAGTGGAACAACTGATTGCCGCCGGCGCGCGGCGTGCCGTGGTGGTCGGTGCCGGCTACATCGGGCTGGAGGTGGCGGAAGGGCTGCTCCAACGCGGCCTGCAGGTGAGCGTCGTGGAACGACTCGATGCACCGATGGGTGCTGTGCTCGACGCAGACATGGCCATCGACGTGGCCGACGTCATGAGGGCTGCAGGGATCGACCTCCGGCTCGACACCGCCGTCACCGTGGAAGGTGGGCGGGTAAGGGCGGTGGAGACCGCCGCGGGCCCCGTCGAGGCTGACCTCGTCGTCATCGGGCTTGGGGTCCGCCCCAACGCCGAACTGGCGCTAGCGGCCGGCGTCGGCGTAGGCGAATCCGGCGGCATCCAGGTCGACGACCACCTGCGCACCGACACGCCGCACATCTGGGCCGCCGGAGACTGCGTCGAGTCGCACCACCGGATGACGGGGCGTTCAGTCGTGGTGGCGCTGGGGACGCACGCCAACAAGCAGGGCCGCGTCGTCGGCACCAACCTGGCCGGCGGTGACGCGGCCTTCGGCGGCGTGCTCGGCACGGCGATCACTCGATTCAACGATATGGAGATCGCCCGCACCGGACTCACCGAGCGGGAGGCGATGGTCGCGGGTCTGGACGCGATCGGCCTGATCACCGAGGCCTCGAGCCGTGCGCACTACTACCCCGGCGCGGAGCCGATGAAGATCAAGATGGTCGTCGAGCGTGGCTCGGGCCGCCTGCTGGGCGCGCAGATCGTCGGCGGAACGGGTGCAGGCAAACGCATCGACGTGCTGGCGACGGCGCTGTGAAACGGCATGACGGTGGCAGAGATGGCCGGCATGGATCTCTCCTACGCACCGCCGTTCTCGCCGGTATGGGACCCGGTTCTGCTGGCCGCTGACAAGACGGCCTCCGAGGTCTGACCTAAGGTGGAGAGCTTGCTGCCGGCGCTGAGTTGCGCCTGCAGCGCATCGACAGCCCGCTCGGCGGCGAGCACGGCGCCTTCGAGGTAGCCCGGGAAGTCCGGCGCGAACTCGCTGCCCGCCAGATGTATGCAGTCGCGCCAGGGTGTATGCAGGGCCGTGGACATCGGCGCGGGATGCGCCGAGGCAGGTTGAGCGTCGGCGGGCGTGGCGGTTTCGACCTCTTCCGCCCAATCCTGCAAGTACACCGCCAGCGGCGTCAGCGCCTGGGCGCCAAACAACCTCCCCAGCTGAGCCACCGAGGCGTCGATCAGGTCCTGCCGCCCCATGCGCCGACGCCATGCCACGGGAACGCCGACAAAGCCGAACAGCGCTGCATGCCTGTCCTCAGCGTCGCTGGCGTCGTGCACTTCGGCCAGGGGCCCTGCCTGGCTGACGGCGCTGCCCGACAGGCCCGCCAGGCGCCAGAACGGTGTGGGGTAACGCGCCAGCAGCTTGGCGTGGCCGGCCATCCAGGTGGGGGCGTCGCCCCAGCGCAACGACAGTTCGGCGGGCAGTGCCGGTGACCAACGGATCGTCGATGCCAGCAGCCTTGGCGGCAATGCGAGGATCACCGATGACGCCGCCAGAGTTTCGACCTGCCCGCCGCGCTCGAACTCGACGCTGACCCCGCCGTCCGGGCACGCGTCCAGGCCGCGCACGCGGGTGCCCAGCAGCACCCGGGTGCGCACCAGCTTCGCCCGCAGAGTGTCGGTGAGGCATGCGGTGCCGCCAACGATGCGCATCGAAGGTGGCTGCTGCGCGAAGCCGGCGGCGTGTCGGCGCACGGCCTGCGAGGGCAGCTCGACCAGACCGGCCCCGCGGCTCTGCTGCTCGAACAGCGCCAGGCTTAGCGTGTTCAGCCAATCGGCTGTGCGCGGGTTGACTTCCGGCCAGACCCACGCCGGACCGAGGTCGAAGCGGTGAGCGCCGTCTTCTGCGGCAACGCCGAAGACGCGCCCGCCGACACGATCGCGGGCTTCCAGCAACGTGACGCCCAAGCCCAACCGTTCCAACAGGTTTGCTGCTACCAGGCCCGACAAGCCGGCTCCGACGACCACGACCTGCGCAGGTGGACGCAAAGCCTCAGATGCCGGCGAAGGCGAATCCGACTCGTGTGCGTTCACGGGACTGAGTGGTGGCGCTTGCGCGTCTGCCGTCAACTGCTGGTGACAAAGTGGATGGCCAGCGCCAGCGCCACGACGGCGAGCAGGAAATTCAACCAGACACCCAGGCTCGTCCAGTAGCCCCGGGGGATCTCCTTCTCGCCCAAGCTGCGAAGGATTGTGCGGAACTGCAGCGCCGAAATGACGGACACGCCCGCGCCCAGCATCAACAGGCTGACCCCGAGCCACAGTGAGAAGCCGCGCTGCGAAGGCGACAACGGTTGGTTGCTCACCATTCGCAGGAACAGCCCGAATCGCTCGACGACAAAGCCAAAGCCCATCAGCGCGATGGCGGTACGTTGCCAAGCCAGCAGCGTGCGCTCTGCTGCGAACAGCACGCGAGGATCATCGAGGTAGGACATCGGGGTGCCTCGTCGGTGTCTCAGACCAGCCAGGGCAGGAACCTGGTTGTCCGTGACTTGTAGTCCTGATAGTCCGGGAACCGAATCATCAGAGCACGCTCTTCTATGCCCGCCTTGACCAAGAG
>JBILYN010000328.1:0-5202 GCA_044377715.1 Aquabacterium sp. | reverse complement strand
ACGTGTCGAAAAAGCTGCAGCAATGCAACTGGGCGCAATCGGTGGAGGGCGCGCTAGACACCGCCCACTTCTCATTCCTGCACATGCCTGCGCCGAAAATGTCGGCCGCGATCAATGCCGGGGCCAATGCCGACGCGCGGCGGCTGAAGTGGATGCGAGACGATCCGCTGCCGCGCTTTTCCATCGCCGATCATCCGGTCGGCTTCGCCGCAGGGGCGGCCCGCGACGGCGACCCGGGTGAACTGTACTGGCGCGTCAGCCAGTTCATGCTGCCCAACCACAGCCTCGCGCCCAATGCCTTGCCTGGCGAAAATTACCAAGGCCAGACCTGGGTACCGATCGACGACGAGTCTTGCTGGATCTACACCTATGCATGGAACCCTGTGCGACCGCTCTCCGATGCGGAGCGCAGCAAGATCGAGGGCGGCCACGGCGTCTTCGCACAGTTGGGCGAACACTATGTGCCGCTGCGCAACCGGACCAACGAATACCTGATCGATCGGGCCGACCAAAAGAGCAGCAGTTTCACGGGCATCAAAGGCGTTGCCGAGCAAGACGCGATGGTGCAGGACAGCCAGGGCTATATCGTCGATCGCACGCGCGAGCACCTCACACCCACCGACGCCGCGGCGGTGCGCTTCCGGCGCGTGATGCTCGCTGGCGTGAAGGACTTGCGCGCTGGTCAGGAGCCTGCCGCCGCATGCAACGCCAGCGCCTACCTGCTGCGCGGTGGCAGCTGGGTAGCGAAGGCTTCGACGAGCTTCGAGGACATGATGCAGGAAAGGTTTCAGGACCCCGCCGGGCGCGCGGTGACCTGATTCAGGTGGCTGGAAACCCGCGCTGGGCGCGGTTCTATGACTGTTTGGCCGATGCTGGGATGCACACGATGATGGATAGACTTTCGCGCGTCTTCGCGCTGGGCATTTGTGTCGCAGGGCTCAGCGTCGCGCCCGCCGCGCTGGCGCAAGCCTATCCGACCAAGCCCGTCAGAGTCGTCGTCCCCTACCCGCCCGGCGGCGTCGGCGACACCACCATGCGCGCGATCGCGCAACAACTGTCCGAGTCGCTGGGCCAGCCCTTCGTGATCGACAACAAGCCGGGCGCCAGCCAGATGATAGGTGCCGATGCTGTCGCCAAAGCAGCGCCGGATGGCTACACGCTGTTCCTCGGCAGTGTCACCAGCCTGGCGATCAACATCAGCTCGCAGAAGAAGATGCCCTACGACCCGGTGAAGGATTTCGCACCGGTGTCGATGCTGTATTTCTCGCCGATGTACCTGGTGGTCAACCCGGCGGTGCCGGCGCAATCGGTGAAGGAATTGGTTGCGCTGGCGAAAGCACAACCGGGCAAGCTCAGCTTCGCGTCCATCGGCCAAGGCGGCTCGATCCACCTCGCCGGGGAAATGTTCAAGTCGATGGCCGGCGTGGACATCACCCACATCCCTTACAAAGGCAGCGCGCCGGCGCTCACCGACATCATCGGCGGCCAGGTGAGCCTGATGTTCGACGCCGGCGTGTCCGCGTTGCCGCAGGTGCGCGCCGGAAAACTGCGCGCACTCGCCATCACCACGGCAAAACGGGTCGATTCGACACCCGAGCTGCCCACCGTCGCCGAAGCCGGCGGCCTGCCCAACTACGAGGCGACGCTCTGGTTCGGACTGGTGGCGCCTGCCGCCACGCCGCGCGACATCGTCAACCGCTTGTCGCAGGAATTGGCAAAAATCCTACGCCAGCCTGCGCTGCAAGCACGCTTCGCCAATCTCGGCGTTGAATTCTCAGCCAGCTCGCCGGAAGAATTTACAACCTACATCCGCGCCGAAACACTCAAATGGGGCAAGGTGTTCCGCGACGCGAAGGTGGAACAAGAATAGCCAGCACCCTACGCAGCGCCATACGCAGCGGCCAATTCGGCAGCGGCCAGGTCGGCGGCAGCATCAGTCCACTGTCGCGCCTGCCGCCTTGATGATGGGCGGCCATTTCGCCAAGTCATCGCGAATCAAGGTCGTGAGACCCGATGAGGGCTGCAAGGGTGCCAAATCAAAACCCTGCGCCGCCAGCACTTCTTTGACAGCGGCTTGAGACAGGATCTTCCCGATCTGAGCATGCAGCCGGGTCAACACATCGGCCGGCACGCCAGCAGGCGCCATGAAACCGAACCAGGTGTTGACCTCGTAGCCTTTGACGCCACTGGCATCGAGTGTCGGCACTTGCGGCATCAAGGTCGATCGCTCCAGACTGGTCACCCCAAGCGCCTTGAGCTTGCCGCTCTTGATCTGGTTGATGACGGTGGGCATGTTGAAAAACCCCATGCTGACCTCGCCGCTCATCACCGCCACAATGCCTTGCGGCGCGCCCTTGTAAGGTACATGCAGCACGTCCGTGCCGGTCATCTGGCCAAACAACACGCCCGACAGGTGATGGCTGGTGCCGCTGCCGCCTGACGAGAACGTGAGATGTCCGGGTTTGGCCTTGGCGGCTGCCGCGACGTCGAGCACCGTGTTCGCTGTGCTGTTCGGCGGCACGACCATCACGTTGGTGACGCCGCCCACCAGATAGATAGGCGCGAAGTCTTTCAGTGAGTCATAACCCGGTCGCTGGTAAAGCGCCTGGTTGAACACCAAGGTGCCCTGCGAGGCATAGGCGATGGTGTAGCCATCGGCTGGGGCGCGGGCCAGTTCGGCCATCGCGATGGTCCCGCCAGCGCCAGGCTTGTTGTCCACCACCACCGGCTGGCCGAACGCCTTGGCAAGTTCAGCGCCCACCAGGCGTGACACGATGTCTGCGGTGCTGCCAGCGGCCAGCGGCACCAACAGCTTGATCGGGCGAGCCGGGTAGGTCTGGGCCTGCACCCTCACGACGGGACCCAAGGCAAGACACAGTGCCAGCACCGACAAGAGCTTGGTGCGATGCGATTTCATACAGAACCTTTCAGTCAATCTACCCACAGCCAACGATACAGCCAGTGTAGGCGGCGCTGCAGAAGTGCATAGCGGGCTGTTGATCTGGCTGACAATCAGACCATGACTGATGACGCTATCCCCCACAAGCGCCGAGTCCGCTATGTCGGCACACATCCGCGCCGATTTGAAGAAAAGTACAAGGAGCTCAACCCTGAGCAGCATGGGCTTGAGCTGCAAAAAGTACTGGACCGTGGCCAGACGCCTGCCGGCATGCACCGCTCGATCTGCCTCGAAGAGATCCTGCAGTTGCTGGCGCCGCAGCCAGGCGAGGTTGGCTTGGATGCGACGCTGGGCTTCGGCGGCCATGCGCAGGCCTTGCTGGCCCGGGTACTGCCGGGCGGGCGCTTGTTCGGCATCGATGTCGATCCGATCGAACTCCCTCGCACCGAGGCGCGCTTGCGAGCTGCGGGATTCGATGCCTCGGTGCTGGTGCTCAAACGGATCAACTTCTCGCAACTGCCCGAGCTGCTGCCCGAAGCAGGCGGCGGCTTTGACTTCATTCTGGCCGACCTTGGCGTGTCGTCGATGCAGATCGACAACCCGGCGCGGGGATTCAGTTTCAAGACCGACGGCCCGCTCGATCTGCGGCTCGATCCGAGCAGCGGCCAGTCGGCTTCGGAACTGCTGCAATCGGTGACCCGGCAGCACCTGCGCGAGCTGCTGGCAGACAACGCCGACGAGCCCTATGCCCTGCCGTTGGCCGCAGCGCTGCAAGGACAATATGTCCAGACCACGACGCAATTGACTGCACTGATAGAGGCCGCACTGGCCAGGCAGTGGAAGAAAACTATGCCGCAAGCAGAGCGTCTGGCCGAGACCAAGAAAACCCTGCAACGGGTGTTCCAGGCGCTGCGCATCGAGGTCAATGACGAATTTGGCGCGCTAGACACCATGCTGGACTTGTTGCCAAGCTGTCTAAAACCTGGCGGTCGGGTGGCGATCCTGAGCTTCCATTCGGGCGAGGACCGAAGGGTGAAAAAAGCCTTCCAGTCGGGTGAACGATTCGGCATCTATGCCAGCGTGGCACCCGAGCTGATCCGGCCTTCGTTCGAAGAACGCCGCGCCAATCCACGCTCGAGCTCGGCCAAGCTGCGCTGGGCCATCAAAGCAGCCTGAGCCGATCACAGACCGACGCCAGCGCCGAGGCGGCGCTGGATCTGAACCGTGCAGTCGATGTCAGGTTTCGCGCGCAGCGCCAGTCCGCTTCAAGCCGCTACCGGCGCCTCACCGAGCACCGAGGTGCGGTGCAGTTCGCGTCGATGGCCGTCGTAGTCGTTCACGGCCAGGTGCTGCACGACGCGGTTGTCCCAAATGGTCAACATGTTTGGGCGCCAAGCCACGCGGATGATGAACTCCGGTCGCACCGAACGCTCGCTGAGAAATCCGATCAAGGGCGCGCTTTCGTCCTCCGTCATGCCTTGCAGCCGGATGGTGTAGACCGGGTTGACATACAGCGCGCTGCGGCCGGTGGCCGGATGGCGCCGAACCATCGGGTGCGCAAACTCGGCCAAGGCCTCGGGCCCGGTCTTGATCTTCATCGATCGCAGATGCTTGCCGTTGGCATTGTGGCTTTGTGGACCGTAGGGACGGCGCGCGCTGTGGATCGCCTGCTGGCCTTTGAGCAAGGTCTGCATCCCCTCGGACAGCGACTCGAACGCGAGGTACTGGTTGGCGAACAAGGTGTCGCCGCCAAACGGCGGCAACTCGCGGGCGTGCAGCAAGGTGTAGCTGGGCGGGGTTTCGAGGAAGCTCCAGTCGCTGTGCCACTTGCCACCGAAGTTCAGGCGCCGGACTTCGTCGGCCTCTTTGACCACCGCGATCACGTTGGGATGTGTGGAATCGCCCTCGACAAAAGGCTCCAGGCCGAAAGCCCCCAGGCGCGAAGTGAAACGGGCCAGTTGCGCATCGTCTAGCGGCTGGTCAGGCAGCGTGACGACCAGGAATTCATGCAAGGCGGATTCGATCTCGGCGATGGTCTGGTCATCGGCTGAGGCCAGGTCGATGCCGGTGATCTCGGCGCCGCCGGCGCCGTTGAGTTGATTGACCTGAATTTTCTGGTAGTTCATGAGCATCCTTCCTGTTGGTGGCTTGTCAATGGGGGTGGGCTGATGGGCAATGTCGGCCGCGATCAGCGGCCGGCGGCAGCCCGCAGCTTGGCCTGGTAGGCGGCCTCGCTGGGCTCGACCAGGCTGCCGGGCGCCGTCTCGCCGGGCTCGATCCGGATGCGGGCGATCTGCCCGCCG
>JBILYN010000080.1:0-15627 GCA_044377715.1 Aquabacterium sp. | reverse complement strand
ACCAAGCGCGGCCGCAAGGCCGTGATGAACATCGTGCCCGAATACACGGCCCGCATCGTTGGCGATGCCAGGCTTGCTAGGCCGATGAAAATCGTCGTCGACTGCGGCAACGGCATCCCGGGCGCCAGTGCGCCGGCCATCTTGCGAGCGCTCGGCTGCGATGTGATCGACATGTACAGCCAGGTCGACGGCGATTTTCCGAACCACCATCCCGATCCGAGCAAGCCCGAGAACCTGGCCGATCTGATCAAGGTCGTCCATGCGACTGGCGCCGAACTGGGGCTCGCATTCGATGGCGATGGCGATCGGCTTGGCGTCGTCACGAAGGCCGGCCACATCATCTACCCGGATCGCCAGTTGATGCTGCTCGCCCGCGATGTGCTCTCGCGCAACAAGGGCGCGACGGTGATCTTCGATGTCAAGTGCTCGCAACGCCTGGCGCCGGTGATCAAGAAGGCGGGTGGCATACCGATGATGTACAAGACCGGCCACTCGCTGATCAAGGCCAAGATGGGTGAAATCGGAGCGCCTATATCGGGTGAAATGAGCGGCCACATATTTTTTGGCGAGCGCTGGTATGGCTTCGACGACGCGACCTACACGGCGGCGCGAATGCTTGAGATCCTGTCACGAAGCAAGGACCCGAGCGCTGTCCTCGACGCGCTGCCGACTTCGTTCTCAACGCCTGAGCTCAATGTTGCCTGTGCCGAAGGCGAGCCGCCGCGCGTTGTCGCCGCGCTCCAGGCCAGCGCGCAATTCCCGGGCGCCGTGATCACGACGATCGACGGCCTGCGGGCCGATTACACCGATGGCTTCGGTCTGGTTCGCGCGTCCAACACAACGCCGGTGCTCGTCCTTCGCTTCGAGGGCCACACGGCCGAGGCCTTGCACCGGATCGAGACCGACTTCATGGCAGCCTTGCGCGCCGTCAAGCCCGATGCCCAGGTTGCCAAGGCGGCGCATTGATCCGGTTTGCGCTTTGAACCGGTTTGTGCTTTGAACCGCTTGCGGGCATGAAACCGCTGTTCGAGTCGGCCGCAGCCGCCATCTACGGGGTGTTGCTGCGACTGGCCACGCCGCTCTATCTTCTGCGGCTGTGGCGGCGCGGTTCGGTCGAGCCCGGCTATCGCGAGGCGATCGGCGAACGCCTGGCCTGGTACCGCGGGCCGGCGCCGGCGCCGGGCGCGCTGTGGCTGCATGCGGTCTCGCTCGGCGAAACCCGTGCCGCGATGCCTTTGCTACAGGCCTTGCGCGTGGCCAGGCCCGGCCTGCGCTTGCTGCTCACGCATGGCACAGCGACCGGCCGCAGTGCTGGTCGCGAACTGCTGGGACCGGGCGATCTCCAGGTCTGGCTGCCGTATGACACGCCAGGCGCGGTGCGGCGTTTTCTGCGTCGCTTTCAGCCCTCTGTCGGCGTGCTGATGGAGACCGAACTGTGGCCCAACCTGATGCGCGAGGCCGAGCGCAGCGGCTTGACGATGGTGCTGGCCAATGCCCGATTGAGCGAGCGCAGTGCTCGCAAGGGTCGGCGCTTGCGCGCGCTGCTCTACCCTGCCGCGCGCCGCTTGACAGTGGCCTTGGCGCAGACCGAGGACGATGCCAAGCGCTTGGCCGAGGCTGGCGTGGCGCGGGTAACGGTCAGCGGCAAACACAAGTTCGATTCGACACCGGCGCCCGAGTTGATGGCGCTGGGTCAGCGCTGGCGCGGCACGCTGGACCGAGCGGTCGTGCTCGCTGCCAGCACCCGAGAGGGCGAAGAGGCTCCGCTGCTCGCAGCCTGGTTGGCGCAACCGGCGCCACGTCCGCTGCTGCTGCTGGTGCCGCGTCATCCCCAGCGCTTCGAGCAGGTCGCTGCGCTGATCCGGGCCCAGGGCTTGACGCTGTGCTGTCGCAGCGATTGGGCCGAGATGCCGCCGGCGTCGGCCGGCGATGCTGATGTCTGGCTCGGCAACTCGATCGGCGAGATGCCGGCCTATTACGCATGCGCCGATGTTGCGTTGCTTGGTGGCAGCTTCGCGCCACTCGGCGGTCAAAACCTGATCGAGGCTGCAGCCTGCGGCTGCCCGGTCGTGATGGGGCCGCACACCTTCAATTTCGCCCAGGCCGCCAAACAAGCGCTGGCCGTGCGCGCTGCGATCCGGGTCGCTAGCATCAAGGATGCCGTGGCGGTCGGCGTCGGTCTGGCGCGAAACCCGGATCGAGGCGCCTGGGTCCGGCGAGCGCTCGGCTTTGCCGGCGCCCATCGGGGTGCTGCAGCCTTGGTCACGCAGCAGGTGCTCCTGCACATCCGGCCCGCTCTTCCTGGCTGACCGGCGACTGGCGAGAGCCCGGCTGTTGCCAAATGCTCAGCGCTCAGCGCTCAGCGCGCCAGCAAGGCGTCGACCGCGTTCACGTCCTGGGGCTGCAGTTGGCCCGAGGCCTGGCGCAGCTTCAGGCTGTTGACGACGACGTCGTAGCGTGCCTTCGCCAAGTCGCGCTGGGCCTGGAACAGCTGGGTTTGTGAGTTCAGCACATCGAGGTTGACGCGAACGCCGACCTTGTAGCCGAGTTGGGTTGCTTCCAGCGCGAGCTGGCTCGACGACTCGGCCGCTTCCAAGGCTGTGACTTGCGCCCGCAGCGATCGCACGCCGAAAAAGGCGCTGCGCGTTCCCTGGGCCACCGAGCGTCGTGCGGCTTCGAGGTCGCTCTGGGCCTTGTCCTCTAGCACCAAGGTCTCCTTGATGCGGTTTTGCACCGAATCGCCGGTGTACAGCGGCATGTTGAACTGCAGTGCGATGCTGGTGGTGAAGCCTGTGCCGGAAAGAGTCGGCGGTGTACCAGTCTTGGTTTGATAGCTCAGGCGCGTGTGGGCCTCGGTCATCGACGCGCTCAAGCCCACGGTCGGCAGGTTGCCGGTGCGTGCCTTCGCGGTTTCGAGCTTGGCGACTTCGCGCGCGATGCGCAGTTGCTGCAGCTGCGGGCTGACGCTGTCGGCCTGGGTCACCCACTCCTCGACATTGGCCGGCAGCAGCGTGGGCAGCAGCACCGGCACGGCCATCGGTTTCGGGTTCAGACCGGTGCGGCCAACGACGCTCTCGAGCGCCAGGCGTTTGACGTTGAGGTCGTTCTCGGCCGCGAGTTCTTGCGCGGTCGCGAGGTCGAAACGGGCCTGCGCCTCGCGCGTGTCGGTGATCGTCGCGGTGCCGACCTCGAAATTGCGCTTGGCCGATGCGAGTTGCTCGGCGATCGCCTTCTTGCCGGTCTGTACCGTGCCCAGCGCGTCGGTGGATGTCAGCACGTCGAAATAGGCTTGCGCAACCCGAACGATCAGGTCTTGCTCGACCGCCAGCAACTGCGCGCGTGCCAGTTCGATGCTGCGCTCGGCCTGTGAGATCGTCGCGTCGTTGCCTCGGTTGAACAAGGACTGCTGCGCCGTCACTCCAAGCGTTTGCTGGAGCGTGTTGGTCGAGGTGGTGGTGGGGGAGGCCGGTGTGTCGGCCCTGACCAGCCCGAGCGAGCCGGTGGCGTTGACGGTGGCGCGGTTCAGGGCCCGGCTCTGTTCGGCCTTGAAGACGGTCGATTCCGCCTGCGATCGCGCCGACTGGTAGCTGGCGTCATAGGCGCGGGCAGCGTCATACATCTCCAACAAGCGCTGCGCTTGAGCGTTGCCGGCCAGCGCTGTCCCCAGCGCCAGCACCAGCAGGCTCGGACGGGCGAGTCGGGGCAGTAGACCTGATTTCTGGCTGTGCATGAACTGAATCCTCTTGGTGGGCTGGTCGAAAATCGGGTGGAATGCGGTCGGCAGATTCACCGTATCAAGGCATCGGGCCTGGCAGCTCAGAACTCGAAGCGGCTCGGTTCGGCGATGCCGATCAGGCGTGGTGCGACGGTGTCGAACAGGTCCTCCGACTTCAGCGCCGTGGCCGACAGCCGGGTAATCCGCACCGCGCGCATCACCGGTTCCTGGCCGACGATGGCCAGCAAGCGGCCGCCGATCTTGATCTGGTCGATCAGCACTTGCGGCAGTTCGGACACCGAGCCCGACAGCATGATCAGGTCGAAGGGCGCCTCGCTGGACAGGCCTAGTGCGCCGTCGGTCTCGCGGACGCTGGCATTGAGCACACCGGCGCGGCGCAGGTTGGCTGCGGCCATTTCGGCGAGCGCGGGCACGCGCTCAAGCGTGATCACCGATTGCGACCGGTGTGCCAGCAGCGCCGCCATGAAGCCGGAGCCGGCACCGATCTCGAGCACCCGCTCGTGACGTTGGACATGCGACTCTTGCAGCAACCTGGCCTCGACACGCGGCGCCAGCATGCACTGGCCGTCGCGCCCGCCTGGCGCCAGCGGCACCTCGGTGTCGACAAAAGCCAGCGCTTTGTAGGCTGGCGGCACGAAATCCTCGCGCCGCACCATGGCCAGCAAGGACAACACGCCGTGATCGAGTACGTCCCAGGGGCGGATCTGCTGCTCGATCATGTTGGAGCGGGCCTGTTCGATGTTCATCGTGCTTGTCCTGGAGGTCTTGGAAAGGGGGCGTGCGCTGTCGGATGGATCACTGCGGATTCTATTTCGGCGCAGCCGCTGCAATAGGCTGCTCGGCAGAAGCAGGGCGCGTGAGTTTGCGCTGGATCCATGACCCCATGTCATCGAGCCAGCAGTAGATCACCGGCACGACCACCAGCGTCAGCAACGATGAGGTGATGACGCCCCCGATCACCGCCTGTCCCATGGGGGCGCGTTGCTCCGACCCTTCGGTCAGCGCCAGCGCCAGCGGCAGCATGCCGAAGATCATCGCCAGCGTCGTCATCAAGATCGGCCGCAGCCGCACCTTGGCGGCCAGCAACAAGGCTTCGTTGCGCGGCAGACCTGGTTTTTCCAGGCCTTGGTCATCGGTTGTGGTCGCGCGGGCCCGGATCGCGAAGTCGACCAGCAGGATCGCGTTCTTGGTCACCAGCCCCATCAACATGATCACGCCGATGACAGAGAACATGTTGAGCGTGCTGCGCCAGACCAGCAGCGCGCCGACCACGCCGATCAGCGTGAGCGGCAGCGAACTCATCAGCGCCAGCGGCTGCAGGAAACTGCGGAACTGCGAGGCCAAGATCATGTAGATGAAGACCACGCCCAGCCCCAAAGCAGACAACGCGTAGCCAAAACTCTCTTGCATGTCCTTGGTCGAGCCGCCAAAGCGGTAGCTGTAGCCTGGTGGCAGCGGTGTGGCGGCGAGCAGCTTTCGGACGTCGGCCGAGACTTCGCCCACCGAGCGGCCGTCGGTGTTGGCACTGAGCTCGCTCTCGCGGTTGAGGTCGCGTCGGTTGACCTGGGTGGCGCCGAAGCCGGCGCGGATGTCGGCCACCTGGGACAGCCGAACGCTGCGCGATGAGCCGTCGGGGTTGCTGCCCAACACCAGGCCGATGCGGCCCAGGTCTTGCGGGTTGTCGCGTGACAATGGCGCCAGCCTGACCTTGATGTCGTAGGTCTGGTCGTTGGCGGCGCGCCAATCGCCCACGGTCTGGCCAGCCACCATGGCACGCAAACTGTTGGTGATGCTGCCCACCGACAGGCCCAGGTCGTTGGCAGCGTCGCGCCGCACCTCGATCGCGACGGTCGGCTTCGGCGGCTTCATGCTCGTGTCGGGGTCGACCAGACCTGGGATCTTCGCCAACTTGGCCATCAAGGTCGTTGTCAGGCGCTGCAGTTCGACCAGGTCGGTGCCTTGGATCGACAGCGAGATGGGTTTGCCGCCGCCCACCGAATCGACCAGCCCGACATGGGTGACGGTGATGCCGGCCAGCGCGTTGAGCCTGGCGCGCAGCGGCACCGACATCTCGTCGACGCTGCGCTTGCGGTCTTTTCGGTCGACCAGCCGGATGAACACCGACACGTAGTTGCGCCCCGCGGCCTGCCCGGTGTTGATGGTCGTCAGCGTGTACTTCACCTCGGGCATCTCGCGCAGGATCGCATCGACCTGACGTGCTCTGGCCTCGGTGCTGGCCAGCGACGAGCCGACTGGCGTGTAATAGCTCAGGTTGGTCTCGGAGTAATCGGCCTTGGGCACGAACTCGGTGCCCAGCATCGGCAGCAGCGCGATCGCGCCGACCAGGGTCGACAACGCGATCGAGACCGTCATGCCTTTGTGGCGCAGCGACCAGGCCAGCGTTGCGACATAGGCGTCACCCAGTCGGTGAGCGGCTTGGTCCACCGCATGGGTCAAGCGGCCCAGCGTGTGGTCGTACAGGCCGACCGGCTTGAAGCGTTCGCCGCGTTTGTGCTCGCGGTCTATCGCCGGGTCGTGCCAGACCGAGCTCAGCATCGGGTCGAGCGTGAAGCTGACAAACATCGAGATCATCACCGCTGCGACGATCGTCAAGCCGAATTCGTGGAAGAACTTGCCGATGATGCCGCTCATGAAACCGATCGGCAGAAATACCGCGACGATCGACAGCGTCGTCGCAAGCACCGCCAGCCCGATCTCGTTGGTGCCCGTCAACGCGGCCTCACGCGCACTCTTGCCCATCTGCACATGACGCACGATGTTCTCTCGCACGACGATCGCATCATCGATCAGCAGACCGACGCACAAGCTCATCGCCATCAGCGTGATCATGTTGATCGTGAAGCCGAACATGTCCATGAACGCGAAAGTGCCGATCAGCGCAATCGGCAGCGTCAGCCCGGTGATCACGGTCGAGCGCCAGGAGTTGAGGAACAGGAAAACGATCACGATCGTCAGCAGCGCGCCTTCGATCAGCGTGCGCTTGACGTTCGCCACCGAGACACGGATCGAGCGTGAGCCGTCGCGTATCACTTCCAACGACATGCCTGGCGGCAACTGCGGCTTGAGCAATGCGATCGTCGACAGCAGGCCGTCGACGACGTCGATGGTGTTTTCGCCCTGGCTCTTCTTGACCTCAAGAGCGAGCATCCTGCGGCCGTTGTAGAGCGCGAGGTTCTCCAGCTCTTCGGGGCCATCGACCACATCGGCCACCTGCGACAGCCGCACCGCTTGACCGGCGCCGCCGCCGCGCCGCGCGACGATCAACTCGTTCAGATCTTCGGGTCGTTTGACCCGGCCGATGATCTGGACGCTGCGCTCGGCCTCGCGCGAGCGCAGGCTGCCGGCAGGCAAGTCCTGGTTCTCGGTTCGCACCGCTGCCATCACCGCCTCGACCCCAACGCCGAAAGCCTCCATCGCCTGCGGCTTGAGGTAGACGTTGATCTCGCGCTTGACGCCGCCCACCAGTGCAATCGAACCCACTCCCCGGACGTTCTCCAGCCGCTTGGTCAGCACCTGGTCGGCGTAGGTGGTGAGCTCCTGCACGCTCTTGCTCGCGTCTGGCGAGGTCACGGCGATCGAAAAAATCGGCGTGCTTGCTGGATCGAACCGAGAGACCCGCGGCTCCTTGACCTCATCGCGGAAACTGGCCTTGATGATGGCGAGCTTTTCTCGCACGTCGTCGGCGGCGCGGCGGCCGTTGACATCGAGGTTGAACTGAACAATCACGACCGAGCTGCTCTCGTAGCTGCGCGAGAACAGCTGGTTGATGCCGGCGATCGTGTTGACGGCTTCCTCGATCTTGCGGGTGACCTCGGACTCGACGACCTCGGGCGCTGCACCCGGGTAATCGGTCTGCACCACGACGGTCGGGAAATCAATCTCTGGGAACTGGTCGACCTTCAGTCGCTGGTACGAAAACAAGCCCAGCACGACGAAGGCCAGCATGACCATCACGGCCATCACCGGGTTGCCGATTGACAGGCGAGTGAACCACATGGCGGTTCAGCGGCTCGCGCCGGCCGAGGCCGACGCTGCGGCAACGGGCGGCGCTTTCAGCAGAACGCCTGCAGGCACCAGCCCGGCGCTGGCTGCAAGCACCTGATCGCCTTCGGCCAGGCCGGCCAGGATTTCGACCACAGTGACGCCGTCGGACTGGCCGCGTGTGCCCAGGCTCAACATGCGCTGCTCGGTGCGGCCCTGGTTGATGCGAATCGCATAGGGCTTGGCCTGGTCGCTGCGCACCGCCGACAGCGGCAGTACCAGCGCGATGCGCTTGTCGAGCGAGATCCAGCCGCGCGCAAACAAGCCGTTGCGCAGGCTGGGGTGCGGTGTCACGGCAAGGTAGGCAGTCACGGTGCGTGAGCCGGCCTGGGCGCTGGGGTTGATCCGCACCACGCTGGCAACCAGGGTGTCGGTGCTGCCGTCGACCGTCAACCGGGCTTGCGCGCCGACCCTCAGCGTGGCCAGGTCTTGCGGTGCGATCGCAGCCTCGAGCTCGATCCGCGACAGGTCGACGATCTCCAGAATCTTGGCGTCGACCGCGACCCGCTCGCCGGGCTGGGCCAGGCGCTGTGCGACCAGGCCCGCGATCGGTGCGACCAGCACTGCGTCGGCGCGCGACTTGCGGGCCAATTCCACGGCGGCCAGCGCGGCTTGCAAGGTGGCCTGGGCGCCGGCTTCGCTCGATGCCGAGCTGTCCAGCGCGGTGGGCGAAATGAAGCCCTGGGCCACCAAGGCCTTGTTGTTGGTGAACTGGCGCTGGGCAATCTCCAACTGCGCGCGCGCCGCAGCGGCCTGCTGCTCGGCTTGGCGCAAGCGCCAATCAAACTCGGTCGCGTCGAGCTGACCGAGTTGTTGGCCGGCGCGCACGGCATCACCTTCGCGGACGTCGAGTCGCTGGATTTCAGCGGCCACCCGGGCTTTGACGAAAGCGCTGTTGACCGCCCTCAGGCTGCCCGAGACGTCCAGAACTCTTGTCAGCGGCAGGCGCATCGCCATGGTCACGTCTTGCGCACCCAACTCCAGCGCGTTGATCGCGGCGCTGGCCGCCGGGGCGGGCGGTGCCACGGCGGGTTGGCGCTGCCTGAGCGAGCGCACGCCGAACACGATCAAGACCAACAACACAATCGACAGCAGTAACCAACGGAGCCAGGTTTTCATGGAGGATCAGCGAGACAGTGATGGGCTTGGCCGGCCGGCCTTGGGTTGAGCCGCCGGCTGGGCGCACAGCCCGTCGAGCACCAAGTTCACATGCTGGGCGATGAAGGCCGGGCCATCGAGGTGCCAGTCCAGCGCGCAGGCGCCCAGCGAATGGCGGTGCAGGCAGATCATCACCAGCGGCAGCACCAAGGAGTGGACCGCATGGCCGATATCGACGCTGCGGAATTCACCTTGTGCGATACCTCGGCGAACGATGCCGCCGAGCAACTGGTGGGCCGGCTCGACCACTGCGCTGGCATAGTGCTGCGCGATGTCGGGGAAGTTGCGCACTTCGGTGATCACCAGCTTGAACACGCCCGCGGCCGGGCTGTCGTAGAGCTGGGTCCACCAGTCGATCAGCATGCCGCGCAGCAATTCGCCCGCGCTGCCTTCAAACCGGGCCGCCATGTCGGCGCCCTCGGCGATTCTGGCCGACAGGTTGTGGCTGATCACCGCTTTGAGCAGGTCTTCCTTGCTCGGGTAGTAGCGGTACAGCGTGCCTTTGGAGACACCTGCATGCAAGGCCACCTCTTCAGCCCGGGTTGCCGCAAAGCCTTTCTCGACAAAAAGCTCGAGTGCTGCGTCGAGCAGTTCTTGTGGGCGGGCTTGCTTGCGGCGGCGATGGCTGGGTTCGGTACTGGGCATTTTATTGACTAATGGGTCAGTAATGTAGCCGCAGGCCCTCGATGGGTCAAGCTGCTGCTGCTGCCGCCGCCGGCTCGCCACCGCCTAGCAGTCGAGCCGTACACTGCGCCGCCGCCCAAGAGATGCCATGAACCGACGAAATCTGTTGACCGCGATGTCGGCCGCTGCAGCCGCAGGGCTCGCGGGTTGCGCCGGACTCGGCGCACCGACGGTGATCACGCTGAGTGAAACCGAGCTCAGGCTGCTGCTCGCAGGCGTATTCCCGATCCAGCGACGGGTGTTGGAGCTGTTTGAGCTGGAGCTCACAACGCCGATGCTGCGCCTGCTGCCGGCGCAAAACCGCTTGGCGCTGACGCTGAACATGTCAAGCCGTGAGCGCTTGTCCGGC
The DNA here is from genome assembly GCA_044377715.1 of Aquabacterium sp. GTDB lineage: Bacteria > Pseudomonadota > Gammaproteobacteria > Burkholderiales > Burkholderiaceae_C > Pseudaquabacterium. The sequence goes on along the minus strand of JBILYN010000080.1, from coordinate 5,638 downwards.
AAGGTCGGTAGCGGCTATCTCGGGTTTGACAGCATGCTTCGCTATGACGCCCGCGATGCTTCGATCCGCCTGACCCAGGTCAGGATTGAAAGGCTGGGTTTCGAGGCCGGCGCCGCAGCCGCGAACAACCCCGCCGCCCAGCCCGGCAATGTGGCTCGGATAGGCCAGGCATTGGCCGAGCGCGCACTCGAAGACCTGGTCATCTACCGCGTCCCTGCCGAGCGTCAGGCCACGCTGCGACAACTCGGCCTGCAGCCCAGCTCGGTGACGGTGACGGCGCGCGGGCTGGAAATCACGCTGGCCCGCGCCGGCAACTGAGTGCCCCAAGGCCGGCCGAGGCCGGCCGCCCCCCGTGGGGATCAAGCAAAGTGGCAAAGCCACATTTGCTTGAGAGCGCCCCAAGGCCGGCCGAAGCCGGCCGCTATCATCCGCAGCTTTTGGGCCGGGAGCGCATGTGGATCTGATGTTGCTGGGCAAGGCCGCGATCATGGGCGTGGTCGAGGGGCTGACCGAGTTCCTGCCGGTGTCGTCCACCGGGCACTTGATCCTGGCTGGCGCATTGCTGAAATTCAACGACGAGCGCGGCAAGCTGTTCGAGATCGTGATCCAGTCCGCGGCGATCCTGGCCGTGGTCTGGGAATTCCGGGCCCGCATCGCTGGCGTGTTGGGCGGCCTGCGCACCGATGCCAAGGCGCGGCGCTTGCTGCTCAATGTCGGGGTGGCTTTTCTGCCGCTGGCCGTGCTGGGGCTGCTGTTCGGCAAGTTTCTGAAATCGCACTTGTTCAACGCCCCTACGGTGGCCACGACCTTCATCCTGGGCGCGTTTGTGATCCTGTGGGCCGAGCGTCGGCAGCACCGGGTGCGGGTGCGGGTGCACAGCGTCGACGACATGTCGGGGCTGGACGCGCTGAAGGTCGGCTTCGCCCAATGTTTCGCGCTGATCCCGGGCACCAGCCGATCGGGTGCCACGATCATCGGCGGCATGCTGTTCGGCCTGTCGCGCCAGGTGGCAACCGAGTTCACCTTCTTTCTGGCGATTCCGACGCTGGCCATCGCCGGCGCCTATTCGCTCTACAAGGAGCGTGCGCTGCTGTCAGTCGACGACCTGGGCATGTGGACGGTGGGCATGGTGACCTCGTTCATCTCGGCCTTCTTCTGCGTGCGCTGGTTGCTGCGCTACATCTCGACCCACAGCTTCGTGCCCTTCGCTTGGTACCGCATCGCCTTTGGCCTGGTGGTGTTGCTGACCTGGTGGACCGGCGCCGTTGTCTGGGCTGATTGAATCAGCGCGGTCGCTTGAACAGTAGGTCCCAGACGCCGTGGCCTAGCTTGAGGCCTCGGGCCTCGAACTTGGTCAGCGGCCTGAGCTCGGGTTGAGGCGCAAAGTCTGACGCGGTGTTTTCAAGCGCCGGGCAGCCCGAGAGCACCTCGAGCATTTGTTGCGCGTAGTCTTCCCAGTCCGTGGCGCAGTGCAGCCAGGCCCCCGGCGCGAGCCGCGACGCGAGCAGTTCGACGAACAGCGGGTTGATCAGTCGGCGTTTGTTGTGCCGCTTCTTGTGCCAAGGGTCTGGGAAGAAGATATGCACACCGGCCAGCGAGCCGGGCGCCACCATCTGCTGCAGCACCTCGACGGCATCGTGCTGCACGATGCGCAGGTTGCTCAAGCCTCGATCGCCGATCTCGCGCAGCAAGGCGCCGACGCCGGGCTCATGCACCTCGACGCCGATGAAGTCCAGGTCTGGCCGGGCCGCCGCGATCTGCGCTGTGGCCTGGCCCATGCCAAAGCCGATCTCAAGCACCCGAGGTGCCTGGCGATCAAAATGAGCGTCCCAATTTTGATGGGCGGCCTGGTAGGGCAGCACGAAGCGAGGGCCGAGTTCCTGCAGCGCCCGGACCTGACCGCTGCCCATGCGGCCGGCGCGCAGCACAAAGCTGCGGATGGCGCGCCTGGGCTGCGCAGCTTCGACGCTGGCGGTGTTCGATTCCGGGGCTGGATTGGGGTCGGACATGGCGGGTTCGGCGTGAGCTGGTGACGGCTGCGTCACGGTCATTGAGCGCCCCAAGGCCGGCCGAAGCCGGCCGCCCCCCGTGGGGATCAAGCAAAGTGGCAAAGCCACATTTGCTTGAGAGCCTGTGCTTGCCGAGTCGGATGTGGAGCGGGTGAGGGGAATCGAACCCCTGTATGAAGCTTGGGAAGCTGCCGTTCTACCATTGAACTACACCCGCATCAACGGCTATTCTATCGTGCCGGATCCGGTTTTCCGGCGTTCAATCCAGGCCGGTGCCGCGCCATTGTTGGCTTGACACCAGTGCCGCGAGCGCGACGACATCGGACCTCACGACCATGGATGAAACCCTGCCACTGCTCGAATTGCTGTACTTCGGCATGGCAGCGCCGGCGCTGTCGGACGCTGGCCACGGTCGTTTCAAGTTGCGTGCGCTGGGCTCGGTCGACGAGTTGCCCGCAGCGCTTGACCACCAGGCTTGCGACGCCGTCGTGCTGAGCCTGTCCGAGCCCGGCGCGCTGGCGCAACTCGTGCGCTGGACCGGGCTGTCGCGCGCCGTGCAGGGCAGCGCTTTGCTCGTGGTCGCGCCTAGTCCTGACACCGACACGGTGTTGCGTTTGCTGCGGCTCGGCGTGCAAGACGTGCTGCCACAGGCCCAGGCCGGCGCGGGCGCATTGGCGCTGGCGCTGCGGTTGGCGGTCGAGCGCAAGCGTCTCGCGGATGCCTCGCGCAAGGCCCGCAGCACCGATTTGGCGACCGGTCTGCCCGACAGGGCGCAGTTGATGGAGCACATCAGCCAGTTGCTGGCGCTGCGCGAGCGTGAACCCGCGCCGATGGCGCTGATGGCTTTGCGCATCGAGGGCATGGCCGCGGTCGATGCGCGCCTGGGTGTCGAGGGCGCCCAGGTGCTCAGGCGCAAGCTGGCGGTTCGCCTGAGGTCGGGCCTGCGCGCCAGCGATGTCGTCGCCACCGTCGGGGTCGATGTGTTCGGGGTGCTGCTGGCCCGCATCGCCGACGCGGCCAGCGCGGATCGCGTCGCTGTCAAGCTCGCGAGGTCTCTGCAAAGGCCGTTCTCGGTCGGCGGTCAGGACATCACGGTGGCGCTTGCGTTGGGTGTGGCGCAGTTCCCGCTGCACGGACTCGACGCAGATGTGCTGTTACGCCATGCGCTGGCGCAGCTGAACCTGCGCGCGGTGGTGGGCCGATCAGGCTTGATGCCGCAACGCGGCACGCCTGCAGCCAACGACGAGTGACGCGCAGGGTCCGGCGCTTACTTCAGGATGTCGCCCAGGCACAGGTACTTGATCTCGACATAGTCGTCCATGCCCTGGTGCGAGCCCTCGCGGCCCAGGCCTGACTGCTTGACGCCGCCGAAAGGCACTTCCGCAGTCGAGATCAACCCGGTGTTGATGCCCACCATGCCGTACTCCAGCGCCTCGCCAACGCGGAACACGCGGCCGATGTCGCGGCTGTAGAAGTAGCTCGCCAGGCCGAACTCGGTGGCGTTGGCGAGCGCGATCGCCTCGGTTTCCGTCTCGAAGCGGAACACCGGCGCGACCGGACCAAAAGTCTCTTCCTTGGCGCACAGCATCTCCGACGTCACGTCGGCCAGCACGGTGGGGGTGTAGAAGCGATCGCCTTGTTTGGTGCCACCCACCACCAGCCGCGCGCCCTTGGCTAGCGCATCTGCGACATGGCTCTCGACCTTGGCGATCGCTTGATCGTCGATCAACGGTCCCTGGTGGACGCCGGCCTCAAAGCCATTGCCGACCTTGATGCCTTTGGCCTTGGCCGCGAGTTTCTCGACAAACTGGTCGTAGACGCCAGCCTGGACATAGAAGCGGTTCGCGCAGACGCAGGTCTGACCGGCGTTGCGGTACTTGCTGACCATCGCGCCTTCGACCGCCGAGTCGATGTCGGCATCGTCGAAGACGATGAACGGCGCGTTGCCGCCGAGCTCTAGGCTGATCTTCTTGATCGTGTGAGCGCATTGACGTGCCAGGATTCGGCCGACCTCCGTGCTGCCGGTGAACGACAGATGGCGCACCACGTCGCTGGAGCACAGCACTTTGCCGATCTCGATCGACTGGTCGGCATCGGCGGTGATGATGTTGAGCACCCCTGCTGGCATGCCGGCGCGCTGGGCCAGTTCGCCCAAGGCCAGCGCTGACAACGGCGTCGCCTCGGCCGGCTTGATCACGACGGTGCAGCCCGCTGCCAATGCAGGCGCGACCTTGCGGGTGATCATCGCGATGGGGAAGTTCCAGGGCGTGATCGCCGCGCAGACGCCGATCGGCTGCTTGATCACGATGTAGCGCTTGTTGTTGTCGGTGGTCGGGATGGTCTCGCCGTAGATTCGCTTGGCTTCCTCGGCGAACCACTCGATGAAGCTGGCGCCGTAGACCACTTCACCGCGGGCTTCGGCCAGCGGCTTGCCTTGCTCGGCGGTCATGATGCGGGCCAGGTCGTCGGCATGTTGGTTGAGCAATGCGAACCACCGCATCATGATGCTGGCGCGCTCTTTGGCGGTCTTGGCGCGCCACGGTCCCAGCGCTTTCTCAGCAGCGACGATCGCGTTGTGGCAATCCACAGGCCCGAGGTTGGCGACATCGGCGAGCTTGGCACCGGTGGCGGGATCGGTGACCGCAAAGCGGTGCTGCCTGGCCGCGCCGCTGTTGACCCACTCGCCACCGACCAGCGCATCGGACTTGAGCAGGCCGGGGTCGTTGAGTCGTGCCAGCGGCGAGGTCTTGGTGTTCATGCGGCATCTCCGTGCGGGCTGGCGTCTGGCCAGAGTTCAGGCGTCGACTCTAGCGCAAGCGCCAACGCGCTACTGCGGCATGGTGTACGCCTGCACGCCATGGTTCAAGCCGTCCCGTACCGCAGGTCACAGAACTGCAAGCGCAGCGTCGACCAGGTCAGCTCGGGCTGTGGCCAAACGACCTGACCCTTCGCGATGATCGCGATCCTGGGCACCGCCGAGCCGCTGTAACCCGCTCAGGCCGGTTGGACCCGGAAGCGACTGACCGCCTCGACCAAGCGCAGCGCTTGCTGCTTCAGGCTGTCGGCGGCAGCCGCCGACTCCTCCACCAGCGCGGCGTTCTGCTGGGTCGCTTGGTCGAGCTGGGACACTGCCTGGTTGACCTGGGCGATGCCGTCGGTCTGCTCGGCGGTGGCAGTGCCGATCTCGCCGACCAGCACGCTGACCTGCTGGGCCTGGCCGACGATCTCGCCCATGGTTTGCTGGGCCTGGCCGACCAGCGCGGCACCGCTGCGCACCGTGTCGACGCTGCTGCCGATCAAGGTCTTGATCTCGCGCGCAGCGCTCGCGCTGCGCTGGGCCAGGCTGCGAACCTCGGACGCCACCACCGCAAAGCCTCGACCCTGCTCGCCAGCCCGTGCGGCCTCGACCGCTGCGTTGAGCGCGAGGATGTTGGTCTGGAAGGCGATGCCGTCGATCACGCCGATGATGTCGGAAATCTTGCCCGAACTCGCGCTGATCGCACCCATTGTCGCCACCACCTGGCCAACCAGGTCGCCGCCAGCGGTCGCGACCTGGCTTGATTGGCCCGCCAGCGAGGTGGCCTGACGGGCTGCGTCAGCGTTGTTGCGGACCGTGGCGTGCAACTGCT
>JBILYN010000327.1:0-5240 GCA_044377715.1 Aquabacterium sp. | reverse complement strand
CCCTCATCAGGCCCAGTATCTCCCATTTTGGGAGCTTTGTCAATCGCAGGCGAATCGCTGCTCACACAGCTTGCCCATCCCCAGAAGCTGGCTCGGCAGTCATGCAGCGCCGTGACAGCCGAGAACCCAGGGGTTTTCACTGAAGTTGAGCCGGTGATAGCTGACATGATCGCGCTTGCTGCCCGACTGGTCAGCGACCCGCGCCAGCGCAATTTCGGATGCCGAGCGCCGCCCACAGAAGATCCGACAGGGAGATCCACCGCAACATGCTGTTTCTCGTCATCAGCGAACCGAGGCCGGAGCCGCCCTCCTCGGTCACCGCTCAGCGTAAGAAGTTCTGGGACTGGGTCGCACCGCTGCAAGCCTCGGGAGAAGTGCGGTCTATCCACGCCAAGGTCGGCCGTGGCGCGGTGGCGCTGTTCGATGTGCCGTCGAACGAAGGCCTGCATCGTCGGCTCAATGAATGGGCCGATATCATCCCCGCGCATTTCCAGGTGCACGCCTTGATCGATCCCGACGCCGCCAAGGCCTACCTCAACAACAACTGACTGAACATGCCAGAGACAGTACCCAAAACGGCCGCAGGACCCTTGGCCGGCATGCGCGTGGTTGACTTCACCACGACTATCGCAGGCCCTTATTGCACCCGGATGATGGCCGACCTTGGCGCCGAGGTGATCAAGATCGAGACCGCCGAAGGCGACATGATGCGCACCCGTCAGCCGCTGCGCGACGGTGCCTCGACAGCCTTCGGCCAACTCAACGCCGGCAAACAGAGCATCGTGCTCGACCTGAAGCGGCCCGAGGGGCAGGAGGTCGTTCGCCGACTGCTGAGCAACTGCGACTTCCTGGTGGAAAATTTCCGTCCTGGCGTGATGCAGCGCTTCGAACTGGATCACGAGACCCTCGCCAAGCGACACCCTGCGTTGATCTACTGCTCGATCTCGGGCTACGGGCAAACCGGGCCCTCGTCGAGCCTTGCCGCTTACGCACCCGCGGTTCACGCGGCCTCCGGATTCGACCTCGCCCACATGGCCTATCAGCCGGGGCGAGACCGGCCGGACAACTGCGGCATCTACATTGCCGACATCGTCAGCGGGACCTATGCCTTCGGTGCCTGCATGGCGGCGCTGGCGCACCGGCATCTGACAGGGCTGGGTCAGCATCTCGACGTGTCGATGCTGGAGACCATGCTGTCGCTGATGGTGGGCGAGGTGCAAGCGGCGCAGTTCCCGGTCGCGCCCCCGGGTCGGCCGATGTACGGACCTGTGCGAACGCTGGACGGGTTCATCATGCCCGCAGTCGCCAGCGAAAAGTCTTTTCAAGCCCTGTGTCAGGCCGCCGGGCATCCGGAGTGGATCACGGATCCGCGGTTCGCCCGCTTTGCCGATCGACGGAACAACTGGGGAGATTTCGTCGAGTTGCTGGAAATCTGGTCCACCACGCTGAGCACCGCCGACTGCCAGGCCGCGTTCGATGCAAACGGTGTCCCGGCCTCACCTTACCGCACGGTCAAAGAGGTGTTGGCCGACCCTCAGTTGGCACACCGTGGCGCGCTCGCCGAGGTCCACGACAAAGGTGGGTCGTTCAAGGTGGTCAATCCCCCTTTCCGCATGTCCGGCGCACCGGTGCAGGTGATGGGGTTTTCCGCCGGTCTCGGAGAGCACGCGCGTGAAGTCCTGGCACTGGCGGGTTACTTGCCAGACGAGATCGACAACATGCTGGCCGAGGGCATTGTCGGGACGCCGTGATCACCGAGCCTGTGCAGATCAATGGTTTCAGACGCGCCCGGTGCTGCAGGCTTTGTGCAGACGCTTGGCTCTTACATCCACTTGTGGTCATTCAGTAGGAGAGAGCCATGCGAGATTATTTCGAAGCTGTCAGAGACTTCTCGGCCGCGGCACTCGAGAAAAAGATTCTGCAAGGATCGCTTTCAGCCGGCCTGAATGCCTGCGTTGAATGCTGCGACCGCTGGGCCCACGGCGGTGCCGTCGCGCTCGAGTGGTACGGCGCATCAGGCGACCGCAAGACTGTCACCTTCGAACAGATGCGCGATGACAGCGCGCGCTTCGCAAATTACCTCAAGAGCCGCGGCATCGGCGCTGGCGACGTGGTCGCTGGCCTGCTGCCGCGCGTACCCGATCTGTTCACGGTCGTGCTCGGCGCCTGGCGCATTGGCGCGCTCTACCAACCCTTGTTCACCGCTTTCGGGCCTGCGGCTGTCGAGAGTCGGGTCACCACGGCAGGCGGCAGCAAGGCCAAGCTGATCGTCACCGATGCGACCAACCTGCCCAAGCTCGATGGCTTGGCCGATTGCCCGCCAACGCTGCTCGTCGGCGAGGGCTTCGCCGAGATGCTCGCGACGCAATCAAGCGACTTTGCACCCGTGATGATGAAGGGGACGGATCCGTTCATCATGCTGTTCACTTCGGGCACTACCGGCAAGCCCAAGGGCGTTCGCTATCCGCTGTCGCTGCTGCTGCCGGTCGCCTCCTACATGGTCGACGCTGTCGACCTTCAGCCGCAGGATGCTTATTGGAACGTCGCCGATCCCGGCTGGGCCTATGGCATGCTCTACGCCGTCGTTGGCCCACTGCTGTTAGGCCACACGACGACTTTTTACGAGGGCGGTTTCACGATCGAGTCGACGCTTCGCATCCTGCTCGATCGCAAGATCACGAACCTCGCAGCGGCGCCGACCGCTTACCGCCTGCTGATGGCCGCGGGCGACGAAGCGATGGCGCCGATAGCCCATCAATTGCGCGTCGGCTCCAGCGCCGGCGAGCCGCTGAATCCTGAAGTGATTCGCTGGGCTGATCGCGTGCTGCACTGCCCGCTCTCAGACCATTACGGTCAGACCGAAGTCGGCATGATGATCAACAACCATCATGCGCTGAGGCACGACAACAAGCCCGGCGCCGCCGGTCTGCCGATGCCCGGCCTCAGCATGGCGATCCTCGACGAGGATCTCGTCGCGCAGCCTCCCAACATGCCCGGCGTTCTCGCGGTCAATATCCCGAAGTCGCCGCTCTACTCCTTCGTGGGTTACTGGAAGGCCGAGACGCCGAACGTTCGTGGCGACTGGTACATCACCGGCGACACGATGACGAGGGATGAGGACGGGCACTTCTTCTTCGTGGGCCGCAACGACGACATCATCACCTCGGCCGGCTATCGCATCGGACCCTTCGACGTGGAGAGCGTCGTGATGGAGCACCCAGCCGTCGCCGAAGTCGCGGTCATCGGCAAGCCAGACCCGGTGCGCACAGAAATCGTCAAAGCGGTGATCGTGCTGAGGGCAGGCGTTGAAGGTACGGAAGACCTGAAAGCAGAGATACAGCAGATGGTGCGCCAGCGCCTGTCGACCCATTCCTATCCGCGCGAGATCGATTTCGTCACCTCGCTGCCGAAAACGCCTAGCGGCAAGATCCAGCGATTCATCCTGCGCGGCGACGCGCGCTAACGCGAATTCAAAATCCATTCAACCATCAGCACATCAGGAGATGTTAGACATGCACCCCAAGTTACGCAGACGCACCGTGTTACAGGCCAGCGCCGCCGCAGCACTGCCGCTGTTTTCGATCGCCAGCCATGCGCAAAGCTGGCCGCAGCGTCCGCTGCGACTGATCGTCGGCTATCCGGCCGGTGGTCAGACGGACCTGTTTGCTCGCAGCTATGGCGAATACATCAGCCAGCAGACCGGCCAGCAAGTGCTGGTGGACAACAAGCCCGGCGCCGGTGGTTCGCTGGCGGCGCTGGAGTTGAAGCGCGCGGCACCTGACGGCCACACCTTCATGTTCACCATCTCGACCACGGTGATCATGAACCGCTTGCTCTACAAGGCGCTGCCCTATGACATGGACAAGGACTTCATCCTGGTCTGCGTGATGCCCTCAGGCAGTCTGCCGACCGTGGTCTCAGCGCGCACCGGGGTCAGCAATCTGAAGCAATTCATCGAATATGCCCGCCGCACCGAGAAAGTGAACGTCGGCAGCTATGCGGCCGGCTCTTATGCGCACATGGTGGTCGCCGAGTTGAACAAGGAATTTGACCTGAAGATGGAGGCGGTGCACTACAAGGGCGAAGCGCCGATGTGGATCGACGTCGGCGGCAACGTGCTTGACGCCGGCACCGGCAGCTATGGTGCGGCGCTGCCATTGCTGCAGACAAACAGGGGCAAGGCCATCGGCGTGTCTCGCAAGCGCCTGCGGCCGCTGCCCGATGTGCCGACGTTTCAGGAGCAGGGTGTGCAATCCAAAGCCTTCCAGCTGACGGGCTTTCAAAGCTGTGTCGCGCACATCGGCACGCCGATGCCCATCATCCGCCGCATGTCCGAACTGCTGGTGGCAGGGGGCAACACGCCCAAGCTGCAACAAGTGATGCAGAACTTCGGCGTCGACGACTACGCCATGAGCTTCGAGGCCACCCAGAAGCTGTACCAGGAAGAGGCGCCGATCTGGTTGGATCTGGTCAAGAACTTGAACCTAACGCCGATGTGACGAATCCATCCATCAGTCAGGATGTGACGAAACACTGACGCAGCCGCGCTGGCGTCTGGTGCAAAAAAGTCATTCCAGGTCCTGTTGGGTTTGAGCGAGCGACCCCGATTTTGAGACGTCAACGACATAGAATCCAGACATGCTCAGCGCTGAAGACAATGAACTGCTGACCCGCAACGGGCCTGGAACCGGCATGGGAGATTTCTTTCGCCGCTTCTGGATGCCAGTCGCACTATCGCGTGAATTGCCCGAGCCCGACTGCGCGCCGATCCGTGTGCGCGTGATGGGCGAAGACCTGGTCGCTTTCCGCGCAAGCGATGGCCGGGTCGGCCTGATCGAGCCGCGCTGCGCGCACCGGGGCGCCGACCTGTTCTACGGCCGCAACGAAGAGAACGGCCTTCGCTGCTGCTACCACGGCTGGAAGTACGACGTGGATGGTTGCTGCACCGAGATGCCGAACGTGCCGCCGGACGCCGCCTATCACGGCAAGATCCACATCAAGGCCTATCCGACGCGTGAATTCGGCGAGATGGTCTGGGCCTACCTCGGTCCCGCTGACAAGTTGCCGGCGCTGCCTGAGCTGGAATTCGGCGTGCTGCCGGCGGCACATCGCTACGTGTCGAAAAAGCTGCAGCAATGCAACTGGGCGCAATCGGTGGAGGGCGCGCTAGACACCGCCCACTTCTCATTCCTGCACATGCCTGCGCCGAAAATGTCGGCCGCGATCAATGCCGGGGCCAA
>JBILYN010000326.1:0-5245 GCA_044377715.1 Aquabacterium sp. | reverse complement strand
CTCGGGTGCGTTGGCAATCCCGACCTGGCCACCCATTCGCTGCATCGCCTTGTCGACGATAGCCAGTCCCAGGCCCGCACCCGTGGCGGCAGTTCGCGCCGCGTCACCGCGAAAAAACGGGGTCGTCAGCTGGCCTAATTTTTCGGGTGCGGCGCCCGGGCCCTGGTCGAGCACGCTGCAGACCACCGAATCGCCAGTGGCCACGCAGCGCACGGTGACCATCGCGATGCCGGTGTCGGCGCTGCGGCCATAACGCCTGGCGTTCTCAAACAGGTTGGCGAAGACCCGGCCGAGTTCAACCTCGTCGGCCATCACCTGCAGGTCGATCGCCACCCGCGAGCTGATGCGGATCTCGCTGGGATCGCGCATGTTCGCCGCCTCCTTGTCGATCAGCCTGGACAGCTGCACCGGCCGCAGGCGGGCAGGCCCTGGGCGGGCGTAATCCATGAACTTGTCGATGATCGCGTCGAGCTGGGCGATGTCTGACGCCATGTTCTGCCTGGCCTCCTCGTCGGCCACGCTCATCTCGGTCTCTAGCCGTAAGCGCGCCAACGGCGTTCGCAAGTCGTGGCTGATGCCCGCGAGCATCACCGCGCGGTCTGCGTCGACTTTGGCCAACGCGCGTGCCATCCGGTTGAAGCCGATGTTGACCTCGCGGATCTCGCTCGTCAGGTGGGTCTCATCGAGCCGCGAGTCGTACTCGCCGCCGCGGATCCGGCTGGCGGCAAACGACAGCTCGCGCAGCGGCCGGTTGATGCGCCGCACGATCCACACCAACAGCCCCAAGCTGATCGCCAGCATCGCCGCCAGCCAGGCCGGCCGGTGGTCGAAGTCCGGCGTACGGACCACCTGGACCCAGGCGAAGACCCCGGCCACCAGCAGCAACAGCAGTGCAAAAGTTCGCCAAAACAGGCTGAGCGCCAGCTGGGGACGGCCTCGCCTCATCGCTTGCGCCGGGTCTTAGGCCGCACCGTCCGGCACGAATACATAGCCCACGCCCCAGACGGTCTGGATGTAGCGGGGCTGGGTGACATCGGGCTCGATCAGCTTGCGCAGGCGCGAGACTTGTACGTCCAGGCTGCGGTCGAAAGGCTCGAACTCGCGTCCGCGCGCCAGGTGCGCGAGCTTGTCGCGCGACAGCGGTTGGCGCGGGTGGCGTACCAAGGCCTTGAGCATCGAGAACTCGCCGGTGGTCATCGCCAGCGCCTCGCCGGCCTTGGTCAGGCGGCGCAGCGAGAGGTCGAATTCGAAAGGTCCGAAGCTCACGGTTTGGGTGGACTGGCTCGGCGCGCCGGGGGCTTCCAGCGTGGGCCGGCGGCGCAGCACCGCGTGGATGCGGGCCAGCAACTCTCGCGGATTGAAGGGCTTGGTCAGGTAATCGTCGGCGCCCACCTCGAGGCCAACGATGCGGTCCACATCCTCGACCTTGGCGGTGAGCATGATGATTGGCGTCATGTCCTTGGCCGCGCGCAGCCGGCGACAGATCGACAGCCCGTCTTCGCCCGGCAGCATCAGGTCGAGCACGATCAAATCGATGTTCTCTCGCGTCAGCAAACGGGTGAGCGTCTTGCCGTCCTCGGCGAGCACGACCTCGAAGCCTTCTTGCGTCAGGTAGCGCCGCAACAAGTCGCGGATACGGGCATCGTCGTCGACCACGATCACACGGTCGGGTCTGGGTGTGGCAGGGGGGGTCATGCGGCCTCCGCAGGTGCTGATCGGCAGAATTCTGCCCAGCCCAGGAGCTCGCGATGCCCTCAATTGACGGTGATTGCGCCGCCTGTTCAGCCCTATGCGGGGATAGGGCTCGCTCGACGCGGCTTCAACAACAGCGCTTACAACACCGCTTACAGCAGCGCTTGCCGCACCGCGTTGCAGCGATCACTGCGCCACCCAGCCGCCGTCGACGTTCCAGGCCACGCCGCGGATGTTGTCGGCCGCCGCCGAGCACAGGAACACCGCCAACGCGCCGAGTTGCTCTGGCGTCGTGAACTGCAGCGAGGGTTGTTTTTCGGCCAGCAACTGGCGTTTGGATTCTTCCTGCGACACGCCGGCCGATGCGGCGCGCGCGTCGACTTGTTTTTGCACCAGCGGCGTCAGCACCCAGCCCGGGCAGATCGCGTTGTGGGTGACACCGGTGGTCGCACACTCCAGCGCCGCGCTCTTGGTAAAGCCCACCAGACCATGCTTGGCCGCGACATAAGCCGATTTCTGGGCCGAGGCCACCAGCCCGTGGACCGACGCGATGTTGAGCACTCGACCCCAGTTGCGTGACTTCATGCCCGGCAACGCCAGCCGGGTGGTGTGGAAAGCGCTGCTCAGGTTGATCGCGATGATCGCGTCCCAACGATCGACCGGGAAGTCCTCGACATTGGCCACATGTTGGATGCCGGCGTTGTTGACCAGGATGTCGACTGCGCCGAATTCGGCCTCGCAGGCGCGCACCATGGCCTCGATCTCGGCCGGCTTGCTCATGTCAGCACCGTGATAGGCCACGCGGCCACCAAGCTTGGCCACTTCGGCGCGGGCGGCCTGGACATCGCCGAAGCCGTTGAGCATCACGTTGGCGCCGTTTTGTGCCATGGCCAGCGCCAAGCCCAGGCCGATCCCGCTGGTCGAGCCGGTGATGAGTGCAGTTTTTCCGTTGAGCATCTGATTTCCTGGTTGGCTTGCTGCGATGATTTGGTTGCTGCAATGATTATCTGCAAGGAGACCTACCCGTGACTGACATCGACCCTGGTGCGCCAAGCGCGGCGCCGCCGCAGCCTCGACTTCGCGATGTGCAATGCCTCGACACCCGGGGCCTGCACCGCATGGCGTATTGGGAGTGGGGCGACCCGGCCAACCCCCGGGTGCTGGTCTGCGCCCACGGCCTGACGCGTCAGGGGCGCGATTTCGACACGTTGGCCGCGGCGATGGCGGCTGACTACCGCGTGGTCTGCCCCGATGTGGTGGGCCGCGGCCGCAGCGATTGGCTCAGCGACCCGATGGGCTACCAGTTGCCGGCCTATGTGGCCGACATGGTCACGCTGCTGGCCAGGCTGGACGCCAGCACCGTGCATTGGGTCGGCACCTCGATGGGCGGGCTGATCGGGCTGGGGCTGGCAGGTTTGCCGGGATCGCCGGTGTCGCGCCTGGTGCTCAACGACGTGGGCCCGACGATCGAGCCGGCATCGCTGCAACGCATCGCCAGCTACCTGGGCCAGCCCATGCATTGGGCCACCGAGGACGAAGCGGCGGACGCGCTGGGGGCCATCAGCACAGGCTTCGGGCCGCACAGCCGGGCGCAGTGGCTGGCACTGACGCGTCCGCAGTTGATGCCCGACGGTGCCGGCTTCAAACCCCGCTACGACCCGGCGCTGGCCAAGCCGTTCGGGCTGGTCACGCCCGAACTGGCGCGCGCCGGCGAGGCCTTGCTGTGGCAAAGCTACGACCGCCTGAGCTGCCCGACCTTGCTGCTGCGCGGCGCCGATTCAGACCTGCTGTCGCGCGCTACTGCACAAGCCATGACCGGGCGCGGCCCGCGCGCCCGACTGGTCGAGTTTGCCGGTGTCGGCCATGCGCCGACGCTGGTGCAACCCGACCAGGTGCGGGCGGTGCGGGAGTTCTTGCTCGCGCCATGAAGACCGCATCGCTGCAGCCGCGCGCGGCCACCATCGTGATGTTGGCCGATGGCCCCGGTGAGGGGCCCGGAGGTCTGACCGAGTCCGCCGGCAAGGCTGCATTGGCGGTCGAGGGTGCCAGCGACAGCGTAGACGAGCCCGGCAGCGACGCGCTGCGGCGAGCCAGGGTCTTTGCCGAGCCGCTGATGGCGGGCCAGTGTCTCGACACCGGCGAGCCTGCGCTAGAACACGCCGACGGCGCGGCCTCGATCCTGCAAGGCATAGGCGCCGGGCCGGCGATGCGGGCAGCGGTCTACCTGGTCTACGCGGGTGATTTTTTGCAGCGGCCTGAAGAAGTGGTGGCCAAGGCCTTTGGCCCGACCTATGCCAGCCTGGTCGCGCACACCCGCAAGCTGGTGCAGATCCAGCGCGCTGCGCGCGAAGCCCAGGTCGAGACCGAGCAGCGCGCCAGGCAGACCGAGCGCGTGCGCAAGATGCTGCTGGCGTTTTCGCGTGACCTGCGCGTGGTGCTGCTGCGGTTGGCCTCGCGGCTGCAGACCCTGCGCTGGTATGCCGCGACCAAGACGCCTTGCCCGCAGGCGCTGGCGCAGGAGTCACAGCAGGTGTTCGCGCCACTGGCCAGCAGGCTGGGGATCTGGCAGATCAAGTGGGAGATCGAAGACCTGTCGTTTCGCTTCCTGCAGCCCGATGACTACAAACGCCTGGCGGGCCTGCTGGCCGAAACCCGGGTGCAGCGCGAGCAAGGGGTCGAGCGGATCCGCGAACAACTGCAGCAAGACTTGGCTGCTGTGGGCGTGGACGCCGAGGTGCAAGGCCGACCCAAGCACCTGTACAGCCTGTGGAAGAAGATGGCCGGCAAGGGCTTGACGCTGGACCGTGTCTTCGACATGCGTGCTTTGCGGGTGATCGTGGCCGACATCCCCGCCTGCTACGCAGCGCTGTCGCGGGTGCACGAGCGTTACCGCGCGCTGCCCGGCGAGTACGACGACTACATCGCCCGTCCCAAACCCAATGGTTACCAGAGCCTGCACACCGTGGTGCTGGCCGACGACGGCCGGGCCGTCGAGGTGCAGATCCGCAGCGCGACGATGCATCAGCACGCCGAGCACGGCGTGGCCGCGCACTGGGCTTACAAGGAAGCCGGTGTCAAGGGCTATGCCGGCGTCAGCGCAGCGGGCGACTTCGAGGAGCGGGTGGCCGAAGCGCGCAAAGCGGTGCTGCGCCAGTTGCTGGCCTGGGAGCGCGACTATGTGGGGCAGGGCGCGCAACCCGCCGGTGCGGCGCTGGATGCGGGCCCGTCGTTCGAGGACCGGATCTATGTCTTCACGCCGCAGGCCACTGTGATCGAGCTGACGGCCGGTGCCACGCCGGTGGACTTTGCGTACGCACTGCACACCGACCTGGGCCACCGCTGCCGGGGCGCGCGCGTCGACGGCGCGATGGTGCCGCTCAACACCGCGCTGGCCAATGGCCAGACCGTCGAGGTGACAACGACCAAGGAGGGCGGGCCGTCGCTGGACTGGCTCAACCCCGAGCTGGGCTACCTCGCGAGCCAGCGCTCGCGCGCCAAGGTCAGGGCCTGGTTCAACGCCCAGGCGATGAAGGCCACCGCCGCGCGAGGCCGC
>JBILYN010000324.1:0-5270 GCA_044377715.1 Aquabacterium sp. | reverse complement strand
TGGGCTGTGCTGCTCGGCTATTTCGTCTGGGGCACGCTGCCCAACGCCATGGGCTGGTGCGGCATCGCGCTGCTGATCGGCGCCGGCCTGTACATGGTCAGGCAGCAGCGAACAGGTTCTTGAGCGGCAGCCCGCGACGGGCCTGCAGCTCGAATCGCAAGGGCTTGGGCGTTGAGCTGGACCCGCTCATCAGACAGCGCCGCCTGGGTGATGTAGCGGCACAGCTGTTCAAGCCGATTGCGGTCGTTTGCTTAGCCTCGAACCGCAGCGAGCAAGCTGAAACCGTCGATGTCGGCGCACGGCGGCAAGCGCTTGCCGCAAAAAGCGTCAGGTTACCGCCGCACCATGGTGGCCGGCGTCACGACTAACCTTGACAGCGAGCCGACCGGTGCGCTGCTTGGAAAACTGGTGCGATCCGGCAGCTTGAATGCCGCCATGGCTTGAGCGCAAGACACCGCGCGCGGCTTCTTCAAGTCTGACATCTTCTTGAGCTGATTGAAGTCTCGTCGGCGCGGCTGCGTTCAGGCCTTGTGCTGGGCCTACTGGTTCGGCGGTTTGTACTTGCCCGACACTGCTCCGGCTTTTTTCATCGCCGAGGCCATGCTAGCCGTCGAGATGAGTTCATCCGCACTGATTCTGGAAAATGCGCCGCTGGCCATTGTGATCATGCCGATTTCAGCGATTTGCTCGCCTGTCCCTTCAATCGGGCAGACAATTTCTCCCGCCGAAACGGAGAAGTAGATTTCTCGGCACTTGACACCGACAGCCTTGAACATCGCCTTGGCGGCAACGCCGCGGTCGTGCGGGCTCGTGATCATGCCGTTGAATGCCGCAGTGCTGTACTGTCCCCGGATCAGGTATGTGGCTATGCAGGTCTCCTTTGTGGTGGGTGCCGGGGTGCCAATCTTGTCAGCCCGTGCCATTTTGACTATAGCGTGGATTCGCGAAACGCAATCATTCCTTGGTTTTTACGTCGTTGACTCGGTTTCCGAAACAGTCAGTACGTCAGACACGAGCATCACGCGCTTGTCTTGATTCGGCACGCACAGCCTGAAGAACAGGCTGCGCGAGAGGCGGCGCCGGAGCTTCGCGAGTACCATTCGTGCCCTATGCCAACGAAAGTTCAAGATCTGATCGCACGCCTTGAGGCAGACGGCTGGTTCCAGGTACGTCAGAAGGGAAGTCACCGCCAGTACCATCATGCGTCCAAAGCTGGGACAGTCACGGTCGCTGGCAAGCCAAGCATCGAGGTGCCTCCCGGCACTTTGAGCAGTATCCTAAAGCAAGCGGGTTTGAAGAATTGAGGTCGAGCATGCATTACTTGGTTGTCATCGAACAAGGAAACAGCAGTTTTGGCGCATACGTGCCCGATCTGCCTGGCTGTATCGCGGCCGCCGATACCCGAGAAGAAGTCGCCGCGCTGATTCAAGAAGCTATCGAACTCCACATCGAAGACCTCAAAGCGCAGGGACATCAAGTACCTAGCCCGCACTCAAGCGGCGAGCTTGTGAGCGTTGACGCCTAAGCTCTCGCTCAAGCGGAGCGCCAAGGGCAAGCCACCAGGGTCCGGTCGGCGCCTTGGTATATCCTGCGCCGCCCGGGCCTGGCGTCATGCCGTTCTCACCCGCTTAGCTTGAAAGTTGGGCCACAGCAACGGAGGAATCATGCGTATCAACGGTTTGCAGAGAATTGGCTTGGTCTTATCGGCACTCTGGGCATTAGGAGCTGCACTAAGTGAAAGAGGTAAACAGGTTGACTATGCAAAAGACCTGTTCCAGTCATAGTATGGAGAGTGTCTGAATCGAGCAAATTCCATGATAAATTGTGACAACATCTCATATCAAGCTGCCATGGATTCCACTACCAATTGGGCAGATGTTGTTTTTTTTGCATTTGGCCCAGTGATAGCTGGATGGCTCGTAGCATTAATCACGATGAGAACCTTCCGCTGGGTATCTGATGGATTTTCTAAAAAGAATTATTAACATTCTCACCAGCAACCCACACGGACGCTGCGCGATAAGGCCGAGCAGCGCTGGGAACTTCTTAGTTGGGCGTCATGAAATTTACCATCTCAAAAATTGATGCGGCAGTAGAACAAATGGACTGGGCGATCAAGCTTTTCCTTGATCACCAGGCATATGTTCCAGCCATCACACTTGCTGGCGCTGCTGAAGAGATTGTTGGTGAGGTATTGGGGGGCAAGTCCGTCTTTTCGCAGCTCAAGAGAAATTCTGCGCGGAGCACAAGCTTCCAGAGAAGTTTGTGTCACAAGCATATCTAAACAGAACGAAGAACTGGCCAAAGCACTGGAAAGATCTGAAAGACGACGAGCGAACCGACATTGAGTTGGAGGAGGAAGAGCTACCAAATATTCGACTCTGCGCAAAAATTAAAGGGGAATTTCTCCACTTTAAGCAAAACGATTGCAATAAGCTTGCCCTCTAGGCTCAAGACTGATTTCTTTGACGGCACTTGCAAACTGAACGATTGATGCCCCTAATTCCGGCGGCCCGGTGTGCGCAAAGAAGTTGAGCGCATTGAACGTGAAGAAGGCGTGCTCTTGGACATACTGCTGAAGGCCCGCCAGGAGGCGGGCCTCACTCAAGCTCAAGTTGCAGAGCGAATGGGCACGCAGGCGCCTGCGGTTGCACGCCTAGAACGGGCGCTGGCCACAGGTAAGCATTCACCGTCTCTGACCACGCTGCGCAAGTACGCTCAGGCCTGCGGTGAGAAGCTGTCGCTTCAGATCTCGTAGTCCACGTATGAAACGACAGTCAAGCCGGCCGATCTCCAACGGCCGTGCGGGTTGGCGGCCGGTTGAGCGGCAGCTTGAGCGGCCGAGGTTACGGCGACAGGTGCCGAGCTTAGGGCGCAGTTCTGTCGCCGGATATCAACGTTAGGCCTCGGAAAACAAAATCGATGACGAGCCATGCGCTGAGAACACAGCCGGAGGCCGGCCCAAAACCTACGATTTCTCGTACACTCGCTCATGACCCAGGTGACCATCGCCCACCTTCGCTATTTAATTCGTACGCTCACCTACGTCGTTACCACTCACGCCGCAGACGAACTTGAAGATGACAACCTCTCAATCCTCGACCTCGAAAACATCATCCTCACGGGTCAAATTGTCGAGCGCCAGCGAGACCGTGCGACCCGCGAAACGAAGTACATCGTCCAAGGTGTCACTCTCCAAGGTGACGCCGGCGAAGTCGTTGCCAAAGTCGGTCACAGCGGCAAGCTCGTCATCATCACTGTCTACATCAGTTGAAAGCGCATGCGCTCATTGTGGCGGCAGCAAGGTTCAACTGAAATACGTGACACGAAGCTTTGGAAAAGGCCCCGAACTCTTGGTTATCGAGGATATACCAATGTGGTCCTGTTCCAGTTGTGGCGAGTCGTACTTCACAGCACAAACGATGCATGAGCTGGAGCGAATTAAAGCGCTACGCAATTCAGTAGCCAAGCCAAGGAATGTCGCGGTGGCATCGTTCGCAGAAACCGAGGCCTAACCCCTCGGTCGAGGCGAGGCTCAACAGCCGGCCGCGCTCGCTTCGCATCCCGCGACGCCGTCCGAGGTGTGGAATAGTTCGGCCGCAGGCCTTGCTGACCCTTGTGCCGCTTTGACCCCGGCCACTGCAATCACCTTGTCCCATTTGGCGACTTGGTCATCAGCACTGAAGGCCCGTCCGAATTGGCGCGCTACCTTCGACGTCACACTGCTGGTCTCGCGCAATATCGCGCTGCCGGCGTAACGGTGGCTTCAAAGGCCGGCCCGGTTGATCGCCGCGCCGAGGCCCGGTCCGTCGGAAATCGCCACCCAGCCACCCTGCTGCATGATCGAGTGCTGGCGGAATGGGTGCGACGACCTGCCGTAGCCAGACACCGGTTTCGCAAGACCGTGCCGAGATCGTTCGGGCTGCTTTGCGGTGCCGGTGCACTCTGATGCGCTGACCGCTGTGCCAGCGCGGCGGGGTACTTCAGCTCAATCGATGACGACGCTCGCGTCGCGCACGACCTTGGCCCATTTCTGCACTTCCTGCCGCACAAAAACACCGAACGCCGCGGGTGCGATGCCGCCGGTCTCGGCGCCGAGCTTGAACCACAGCTCGCGCATCTCCGGGTCTTCGAAGGCCTTGTTGACCAGGCCATGCAGACGCTGCACCACGGCAGGCGGCGTGCCGGTCGGGGCCCACAGCCCGTACCACGACGTGACATCGAAGCCGGGCAGCCCGGATTCGATGGCTGTGGGGATGTCGGGGAACGACGGTGAGCGCTTTGCCGATGTCACCGCAATAGGCCGCAGCTTGCCGCTGCGGATGTGCGGCGACGCGCTGCCCAGCGCTTCGAAGATGTAGTCGATCTCGCCGCCGAGCAGCGCGGTGGTGGCCGGGCCGGTGCCCTTGTACGGCACATGCTCGGCCTTGATGCCGGCGGCGGCGTTGAACATCTCGCAGGCCAGGTGACGCGTGGTGCCGTTGCCGGCCGAGCCGCAATTGACCTTGCCGGGGTTGGCCTTGGCGTAGGCGATGAGCTCACGCAGGTCACGCGCGGGCACGCGGGTGGCGGCCACCAGCACGTCGGGAAACACCGCCACCGTGGTGATCGGCGTCAGGTCTTTCTCCAGGTCGTACGGCAGGTTGCGATAGGCGCTGACCGCCACCGCCACGTGCACCGGCGACAGCAGCACCGTGTAGCCGTCGGGCGTGGCGCGCGCTGCAGCGGCCGCACCGATGGTGCCGCCGGCACCGCCGCGGTTGTCGATGACGAACTGCTGCCCTGTCATCTGCGACAGCTTGGCCATCAGCGGCCGCGCCACCGTGTCGGTGCCGCCGCCCGGCGGAAAAGGCACGATCACCCGCACCGCCTTGGTCGGCCAGTCCTGCGCGATGCTGGGCATCGCGGCACCCAGGGTGGCCAAGGCCAGCAGGGCGGTCAGAGCTTGTCTTCGGTACGAGGGACTCATGCCGGGGAGCGTACACGATCCCTGTGACCGCAATTTGTCGGCCTGCCGGCTTGCCGGCCGCAGGGTTTGTGGTGGGTCAGCGGCGGTGCCGCCGCTGTCACGGCCAGCGCAGCGCGCTTTATCGCACTCGGTACTTCTCCAGCGCGGCACGGTCGATCTCCACGCCCAGGCCAGGCCCGTCGGGGATCGTCACCCAGCCGCCCTGCTGCAGGATGGGCTCGGTGATCAGGTGCTGGCGGAACGGATGCGACGACCGGTCGTACTCGAACACCGGTTCTTGCGCGAACAGCGAATGGTGCGC
>JBILYN010000323.1:0-5291 GCA_044377715.1 Aquabacterium sp. | reverse complement strand
GTCAAGGACATCACCAAACAGACTGATTTCCCGAACGCCGCGCGCGACACGCTCGGCAAGCTGCGCGTGGGCGCTGCGGTCGGCGTGGGCGACGGCACCGAAGAGCGGGTCGAGTTGCTGGTCCGGGCCGGTGTCGATGTGCTGGTGGTCGACACCGCGCACGGCCATTCGGCCGGCGTGATCGACCGCGTTCGCTGGGTCAAGCGTCATTACCCGCAAGTCGATGTGATCGGCGGCAACATCGCCACCGGCGAGGCCGCGCTGGCGCTGGCCGAAGCCGGTGCCGATGCGGTCAAGGTTGGCATCGGCCCAGGTTCGATCTGCACCACCCGCATCGTCACGGGCGTGGGCGTGCCGCAGATCATGGCGATCGACTCGGTCGCGCTGGCGCTCAAAGGCAGTGGCGTGCCGCTGATCGCTGACGGCGGCGTTCGATTCTCGGGCGACCTGGCCAAGGCCATCGCCGCTGGTGCCGACAGCGTGATGATGGGCGGCGCTTTTGCCGGCACCGAAGAGGCGCCGGGCGAGGTGATCCTGTACCAGGGCCGGACCTACAAGAGCTACCGCGGCATGGGGTCGATAGGCGCGATGCAGCAGGGCTCGGCCGACCGCTATTTTCAGGAAGGCGGCAGTTCCCAGGCCAACACCACCAAGCTGGTGCCCGAGGGCATCGAGGGCCAGGTGCCGTACAAGGGCTCGGTCGTGGGCATCATCTTCCAGATGGCGGGCGGGCTTCGCGCCTCGATGCATTACTGTGGCTGCGCCGACATCGCCGAGATGCAGAGCAAGTCGCAGTTCGTCGAGATCTCATCGGCCGGCATCCGTGAGAGCCACGTCCACGACGTGCAGATCACCAAGGAAGCGCCCAACTACCGCATGGAATGAGCTCGTCCGACGCGGCCCCGGGTCGGCGCCAGCCGGCCATGATCTTCATCCTGCTCACCGTGCTGATCGACATGATGGCCATCGGGCTGATCGTGCCGGTGCTGCCACCGCTGGTGGGTACGTTCACGAGCTCGACCACCGAACAGACCTTCTGGTTCGGTGCCGTCGCCTTGTCGTTTGGCGTTGCCAACTTCTTCGCCTCACCGGTGCTGGGTGCGCTGTCTGACAAGTATGGCCGCCGACCTGTGCTGCTGCTGGGTTTTTCGGGGCTGGCGCTGAGCTTCATCGTCACCGGCCTGGCCACCGCGCTGTGGATGTTGATCGTGGTGCGCTTGTTCAGCGGCGCGATGCAGGCCAACGCGGCGGTGGCCAACGCTTATGTGGCCGACATCAGCGCGCCGGAGGAGCGCGCCCGGCGCTTCGGCCTGATTGGCGCGATGTTCGGCATGGGTTTTACGCTGGGCCCGGTGATGGGCGGTGTGCTGGGGTCGATCGACCTGCACTTGCCGTTCTTCGTCGCCGGTGCGCTGGCGGTGCTCAATTGGCTGTACGGCTGGTTCGTGTTGCCTGAATCGCTGCCGCCTGCGCGCCGCAAGCCCTTCGACTGGCGCGCTGCCAGCCCGCTGCGCGCGCTGCGCGGTTTGAGCCGCTTGCAGGGCGTCGAATCGCTGGTGGTGGTGATCGGACTGGCGGCGCTGGCGCAGTTCACGCTGCACAACAGCTTTGTGCTCTACACCAGCTTCAAGTTTGGCTGGGGGCCGGCGCAAAACGGATGGGCGCTGTTTGCGGTCGGGCTGATGTCTGTGCTGGTGCAGGGCTTTTTGCTCAAGCATTTGTTGTTGCGATACACGGCGCGCACTTTGGCCTTGGTCGGACTGACGGCTTCCACGCTGACCTATTTCGCCTTTGGTGCCGCGACCCAGGGTTGGATGATGTTCGTGATCATCGTGCTCGGCAACATCTTGGGCGGCAGCGCTTCTGCGGTGATCCAGAGTCTTGTTTCCAACGCAGCCGACAGCCGCAGCCAGGGCCAGACCATGGGCTCTGTGTCGGCTTTGAACAGCCTGATGGCGGTGATCGCACCCGTGGTCAGCGCGCCGCTGCTGGGCATGGTGTCGCACCTGCCCGCAGGCGATTGGCGAATCGGCCTGCCTTTCTACTTCTGCGCTGTGCTGCAACTCGCCGGCACCCTTGTCGCGCTGTGGCACTTTCGCCATGCGCGGCCGAATCCCATCACCGCCGCTGCGGTCTGAACCATCATGCACGACAAGATCCTGATCCTAGACTTCGGCTCGCAGCTCACCCAGTTGATCGCCCGCCGGGTGCGCGAAGCCCATGTGTACTGCGAGATCCATCCCAGCGATGTGAGCGAACAGTTCCTGCGCGATTTCGCCCCCAAAGGGGTGATCCTGTCGGGCAGCCACGCCAGCACTTACGAAGACCAGCAGCTGCGTGCGTCTGATGCGCTGTGGCGGCTCGGCATCCCGGTGCTGGGCATCTGCTACGGCATGCAGACGATGGCGGCCCAGCTCGGCGGGGTGGTCGAGTGGAGCGACCACCGCGAGTTCGGCTACGCCGAGCTGCGTGCCCATGGCCACACCCGGCTGCTCGACGGCATCGCCGACCACACGACGGCCGAAGGCCATGGCATGCTCAAAGTCTGGATGAGCCACGGCGACAAGGTCACCGCGATGCCGCTAGGCTTCAAACGCATGGCCAGCACGCCGAGCTGCGCGATCGCAGGCATGGCCGATGAAGAAAGGCGTTATTACGCCGTTCAGTTTCATCCCGAGGTGACGCACACGCTGCAGGGTCAGGCGATGCTCGAGCGCTTTGTGCTTGAGATCTGCGGCGCGCAGCCCGACTGGGTGATGCGCGACCACATCGCCGAGGCGGTGGCGAAGATCCGCGAGCAAGTGGGTGACGAAGAGGTGATCCTGGGCCTGTCGGGCGGGGTCGACTCGAGCGTCGCCGCGGCGCTGATCCACCGCGCGATCGGCGATCAGCTGACTTGCGTCTTTGTCGATCATGGCCTGCTGCGCCTGAACGAAGGCGCGATGGTGATGGAGATGTTTGCCGGCAAGCTGCACGCCCGGGTGATCCATGTCGACGCCAGCGCGCAGTTCCTCGGCCATCTGGCCGGCGTGACCGACCCCGAGGCCAAGCGCAAGATCATCGGCCGCGAGTTCGTCGAGGTGTTCAAGGCCGAGGCCGGCAAGCTCCAGGCCGCGCAAGGCGACGCCCACCGAGGTGGCGCCAAGTGGCTGGCTCAGGGCACGATCTACCCGGACGTGGTCGAGAGCGGCGGCACCCAGTCCAAGAAAGCCACGATCAAGAGCCACCACAACGTCGGCGGCCTGCCCGCCACGCTGGGCCTGAAGCTGCTCGAGCCGCTGCGCGATCTGTTCAAGGACGAGGTGCGCGAGCTCGGCGTGGCGCTGGGCCTGCCGCATGAGATGGTCTACCGCCACCCCTTCCCGGGCCCGGGATTGGCCGTGCGCATCCTGGGCGAGGTCAAGCCGGCGTTTGCCGACCTGCTGCGCCGCGCCGACCACATCTTCATCGAAGAACTGCGGCGCGAGGTCGATCCGCTCAGCGGCAAAACCTGGTACGACCTGACCAGCCAGGCCTTCGTCGTCTTCCTGCCGATCAAGAGCGTGGGCGTGATGGGCGACGGCCGAACCTACGACTATGTGGTGGCGCTGCGCGCGGTCCAGACCAGCGACTTCATGACCGCCGACTGGGCCGAGCTGCCCTATGCCTTGCTCAAGCGGGTGTCGAGCCGGATCATCAACGAGGTGCGAGGCATCAACCGCGTGACCTATGACGTGTCGAGCAAGCCGCCGGCGACGATTGAGTGGGAGTAATAAGTCAACTCTAAGTTGTTGATTTATATAGGTTTTATTTTTGCAAAGTCGTTGCAAACCAGGCCGAAAACTCATACAGATCAGCAACTTAGCAATCGTCGTAACAGCAAATGGTGCAAAGTAGAACTGTCACTCAAAACAATAGTCGCGACACGCCCGAGGCGCCGAAAAAACGCGCTAGGCAAGTCGCACGCATGAGTGAAGTCACCGAGATTTACGACGGCAAGATTCGCATCCACAAGACAACGCATAGCGGTGATGTTTGGCAGATGCGTATGTACATCGCAGAGGAACGAAAATACATCCGCGCCTCGCTCCGAACGAGAGACAAGCAGGTCGCAAAGACACTCGCTGAGAACGAGTTCATCAAATACAGAGCAAAGTTGCTCAACGGCGAGAAGATATTTTCACTCTCAGCAGATGAGTTGAGAAAGAAGTACTTGATTCATGTTGGTGAACTGGTTGAATCAGGACAAACCAGCGAAGGTCGGGCACGGAACATCAAGACATTCATAGGGCACTATGTTCGGTTTGTCGGTGCGACGATGAAGATTCAAAGCATAGACAAGAAGTTCTTCAGAGGCTATCGCGCCTTCCGCCAGAAGAACCTGCCGACGATAACAATGACAACCGTTGTCAATGAATCAAGTGCGATTAAGCAACTCTACAGTTATGCTGTGAGCGAAGGTCTGATCTCGGAGAATTATTCACCTGACTTTGGCGTGATCAAGGTGATGAAGAACGAAGTAAAAAGAGATAGCTTTACGGTCAAAGAGTACAAGCAACTAGTGAAGTGCGCAAGCCAGTGGTACACGCGAGTGCCCCAAAGCAGCGCCAAGAAAGAAGAAGAGAGTTATTACAGAAAGACGATAAGAGATTTCATTCTGTTGATGGGGAACTTTGGATTCAGAACTGGTGAGTTGGTTCAACTGAAGTACAGAAATGTCATCACCCACCCAGACGGAACCGCAACAGTCGTTATTCTTCCCGAGACATCAAAGGTTAGGGAAACCCGTGAAGTAAGAGGTAGGCGTGGCGATGTGTTTGAGCGGCGAAAACTCTACTCACCATTTGCTTCACCTGATGACTATGTTTTCTCGCACTTCAAGCACAAAAAACCCATAACAAAGGAATTGTTATATGGGTACTATGAAGATTTAGTAGGTGAAGTCAAGGCTGGTAATCCCGACTACGATGAAACGAAAACACTCTACTCGTTGCGACACCTCTGGATCACTATGCATTTGATCATTGGAAAAGTCAGTGTTCACAAGATAGCGCGTTACGCAGGGACCAGCCTACTACAGATTCAAAAGCACTACGACAATGTGAAGGACAAACACATTTCAGACGAAATCTTGTCCTACAAATTGAAGTTTGATGCAAATGATGGCATCATGATTGATGATGAGATTGAGATTTCTTGATGATGGACCGAAGAAAGTTCTAATCTGGATATAAAAAAAGGTCCGCTGCAACGCGGACTTTTTTTTTCGCCTTCTGTTAGTTGATCAGTTCACCGATGACCTGCGTGAAATG
>JBILYN010000322.1:0-5298 GCA_044377715.1 Aquabacterium sp. | reverse complement strand
TCATCAGTCCGAAATCCGTAGGCAACGACAACCTCTGCCAAGAACCTTGATTGGTCAAATACCACAGTTGTGCGCTTGCCGCAGTGGGGTCGGAAGTGAAGTCTTGGTTGAAGGTGCCCAGATAGAGACGTCCGTTGAGGTAATCGTTTAGACCCCCCACCAACCCGGGAGGGATGGCGCCTGTCGCGGCGTGTCCCTCGCGCAAGTCTGCATGAATTGAATTGAGTGGTGTGGCAGCGGTGGCAGCGGTGGCAGCGAGGGTTGCGAGGGCCCTCGGTGGAGCGAATTCATGGTTCTCCCCCCTTGCGTTCCGACGCTGCCCCAGGTACCGTTTGGCCAATGCAACCAGCGCTGCGCTACCGCCACCGGGTGATTACGGATGAGGACCTCGTCTTCATCCGCCAGCTCATTGCTTCGAACCCGCAGTCGAGTCGGCGCAATCTGTCTGAGAAGCTTTGTCAGGCCTGGAACTGGGTGCAGGCCAACGGCGCGTTGCGCTCGATGGTGTGCCGTGGCCTGATGCTGATGCTGCACCGGCACAACCTGATCGAGTTGCCACCGGTGCGCCGGGTGATTCGCAACCCGATGGTCGATCGCAAAGCGCCGCTGGCATACGCAGCGGACTCGAGGCCGCTGCGCTCGGCCCTGAGCGATCTCGGCGCGCTGGAGATTGCCCAGGTGCGGCGCACGCCCGACGAGGCGGTGTTCAACGCCCTGATCGAGCAGCACCACTACCTGGGCTACACCCGGCCAGTGGGCGAGCATTTGAAGTACCTGGTGTATGCCGCAGGGCGGCCGATAGCCGCCATGGCGTGGAGCTCGGCGCCCCGCCATTTGGGCAGCCGCGACCGTTTCATCGGCTGGACGGCGCAGGCGCGCCTGACCAACATCGCTTTGCTGGCCTACAACACCCGCTTTCTGATCTTGCCGTGGGTGACAGTACCGCACCTGGCCTCGCACCTGCTGGGTCGCATCACGCGGAGGCTGTCGGCCGATTGGCAAGCGCTGTATGCCCACCCGATCTACTTCGTCGAGACCTTCGTCGATCCTGAGCGCTTGCGTGGCACCTGCTACCGCGCGGCCAACTGGACGGTGCTGGGGAGCACCACCGGACGCGGCAAGGACGCACCGACCCGGCAAGTCAACCGCTCGATCAAGCTGGTGCTGGGCTACGCGCTGGTCAAGGACTTCCGCCAGCGCCTGGCGCAGCTCGCGACATGAAGCGCAAGCACGGTAAACACCCCATCCGGCCTGGGCCGGTGAATGCCGGACCTGGGCCTGCCGAGCACGCACGGGGCCGACCCGACGGACCGAACCTGAGCGATCACGACCTGCGGCAGATGGACCCGGCATGGCAGCAGCAGCAGCCCGATGCAACGGTGCGCGCACTTTTGGCCCGGGCACTCGATGATCTCAGGCTGGCCCGGGACCGGTTGAATCAGACGCCTGGCAACAGCTCGCGCCCCTCGGGCAGCATGGCGCCGTGGCAACGCGCTGGCACCACCGTGGACGACGGGGCACTCGACGAGGAGCCCGACGACGACGCGACCGACCGTGAAGCGCGGCACCAAGACCGGCTGCCGCGCGATGCCACACGCCCAACTGAGGATCCCAACACCGCGCACGACATCGCGCAGTCGCCAGGCCCGGCACAGCCCGATGCACCTCCAAGCGGCAGGCCCGCTGGTGGTGCCCAGTGCGCGCAAGCAGCGCCTGCGCAGCAGGGCAACACGCCGGTGTTGGCGCCGCCCAAGCCAGCCGCACGCCCCGGCCGGCGCGTGGGTGCGCCCGGCTTTGGCCGACAGCAAAAACTCAGCCCCACCTGCACCCAGGAACATCGCCCCTCAAGCTGCGCCGCCTGCTTGGCTGGCTTGCCCAGCGATGCCCCGCAACAGGCCTGGACCGGCTGGGACACGTTGGAGTTGGTGGCGTTGAGCCCGTCTGCTCAGGCCAGCCCAGCCGAGCCGGTCGTGTTGGGCGCACGCATCGAAGTCACCCGCCACCTGTTGATGCAGCAGACTTGCGGCTGCGGCCACACGACCCGGGCACAAGCCGCGCGCGCCGATGAGGACTTGCTGTGGCCGGGGGTGGCCATCAGCCAGCAGCGCTTGCTCGGCCCGCGCCTGGCCGCCACGGTGGTCTACTTGTGCTTGCGCATGCGCTTGCCGCGGCGCAAGGTCAGCGAGCTGATGCTGGAGCTGTTTGACCTGCAGCTCTCGCCCGCCCTGATCGACCAGACCGTGCACCAGACCGCGCGCAGCGTAGCCCCGTTGGAGAACCAACTCGCCCAGCAACTCGAGCAGGCCGTGCTCGTGCATGCCGACGAGACCTCCTGGTCCGAGGCCGGCCAGGCGCTGTGGCTGTGGGTGCTGTGCAGCGCGCACTGCGTGCTCTACGTGATCGGCTCGCGCGCCAAAGAGATGTTCGACAACGCCTTGAGCAGCACCTTTGCCGGCAACCTCATGACCGACGGCTACGCCGCCTACCGCGCCAGGGCGCTGCGCCTGCGGTGCTGGGCTCACCTCGCGCGCAAGCTGCGCGGCGTGGCCGAGTCCACCGACCGCCACGCCGCCCAGTCCGGCGCCCAGATGAATGACCTGTTCGTGCAACTCATCGCCGCCGTCTTCGAGGCCCGCTGCCGCCTGGCCCAGCCCCCGCCCTTGGGAACGTTGGGAACGCTGGGAACGGGCTCGCCATCAACGCTGCCATCCGCAACCCATGTCCAATGGGTGGCGCTGCTGCGTCAGTGCTGCCAACAACATCGCCACGCATCGCACAAAGCCTTGCGAGAGATCGCGCGCGAGTTCCTCAATGACTGGGACGTGATCATGCGCCCCCTGGACGATCCCACTCTGCCATTGACCAACAACGCCGCCGAGCGTCAACTCAGGCACTACGTCATCGCCCGACGCATCAGCTACGGCACGCGCTCGCCAGTGGGCTCCCACAGCCTGGCCCTTCTGGCCAGCGTCATCGACACCTGCCGCCTACGCTGCGCCAGCGCCACCGCATTGCTCGCCCGCGCCATCTACGCCGCACGCATGGGCCTGCCCGCACCAGAAATCCCCCCGATTCCAACCAACTTGATGAGCCTGCACGCCGACCGGATGCTGCTGCGACAGGTGGGGGACTAAACGACTACCTCAGTGGGAGCCACTATTGTGCCTGTCATCATAAAATGATAAATCGCTTTCAAGAAGAGCTTGTCGAAATCATTCGAGTCTTGTAACCCTGCATTGCCGCTTGCATTGCGGCGCTCAGAGCGGGGCCGGCATTCGCAATATCCAAAACATCGTGGTAGCGTCGCTGCTGCTCCAAACCTGTTTGCTGACGGAGCGTGGACGAGTCGATCAATCTTTCCAATTGATCGAAATATTCAGCCATGTCCGCTGCCGCGCCCGAGCCAAGCTTGTCACCCCCGTCAGAGCAAGCAAGAGATACCGCTGGCAAACCAACTGCCATCGCGGTGGCCACACTGAGGCCGCCGCCAATCCTGTCCGGGTTGACATAAACATCGCATGCCTTCAGCACCGCAGCGATGTCGGATTGGTAAAGCAATGCGCTGACACGCCCTTCCAGTCCGCTCAGGATTTCCGGGATGCGGCTAGCCACTATCAACCAATGCAGGTGGGGATGCTTGGCCAGCAAAGCTCGCATCGATTGAGCCCAGAGCCCCCGAATCTCTGCATGCAAACGAATGCCTACGCTGACGAGCAAAATCGCTTGGTTCGGCACACCCAGGCTTGAACGCGAGCGCGGGGCCACGATCAGTTCGGCAGGCTTGATTGAGCTTCTAAATGCATAAGCCCGATCACCCGCGTCGGGACGTGATCGCAGGAATCCGTCTGCAGGACCACTGGGTGCGTATCCAACCGTGCTCAGAGAAAGGATCGGGTAGCGCGACCAGAAGATTGAACATAGCGCAGACTGCGCGCCGATCACAAAAACCAAGTCTGGTGCGAAATCCTCTACACGCTGCTGCAATTCGGACCAACGCCTTGTCATAGCATGTACTGGCTCAGCCACCCACAGTCGAACGTCGTGGCCGAATGCTGCCACCCATTCTGACTTCATTCTCGCACTGAAAGGGTTGGAAATCGGAACGGCGCAATTTTCCCTCAACTGATCAGAGCGCGTTTCATCTGGACTGAAAATCCTCACTTCAAAATTCATGCGTCGCAATAAGACAACGTGCTCAAACAGGATCTGCGTCGGAGGATGCATGATCAGACCAATGCTGGGCGCAAGCAACGCTACCCGCTGCCGGCCGCCGGGATTCTTGGAAGCGGGCCGAATTGGCAACCGCAACTGCCTAGCCTGCTCGTCAAAAAGCTTGTCCAGATCCAATGTGTGGAACAGGCGATTCGCGTCATCGTGATTGCTGACCTCGCTGACCACAAAACTACCCAACAAGAGTGAAAATACCGCGCACAGCTCATGAAAGTCAGGCTCAAGCGGATTGATGGCCGCGCGCAATTCGTGCAGATGGACCAAAGCCTGGCGATGCAGCAGCAGCAGACTGGCACGCAAGAAACCGACGCGGCCCTTTTGCGCTGGAATTTCATGCTCAACGCGATCCAGCGCCTGATCAATAAGCGCCGGCTCGGCGCCCCGCAATGACTGAGACAATAAATGCCAGAGTTGAAATTTTTCCGGATTGGCCAACAAAGACTGAATCAACATAGAGAGGAAGTTCGGCTTCAGCGAGCCGAATAAAAAAATAATTAATTGCGGACTATAGATGTTATCAAAAAGATGCGCTCCACATTGCAGCGATGACCATCTCTGGAAGCACACACCCAGTATTACTGACGCGCAAAGAATGCCAAAACCACTCGGCCAGGGGTTTAAGCACTACATTTGACGAGGGTCAGTCCTACAACGTTTACCATCAACTTGCATGCGCTTGAAGTCGTCGTCAGGCTGTAGAAGCCCATGCCAAGGACGATTGCGGCCACCACCGCGCTTCGGAGCGATGCCATAGCCCCTACCAAATGACGGCCCGAACAGGCCGGATCGGTATCATGGCCCATCAGGGACAATCACGCCCCTCGTACCCGCACCCCGTCAGCAAGGAGCCCAGCCATGGCATCGGTCAACAAAGTCATCCTCATCGGCAACCTGGGGCGGGACCCCGAGGTGCGTTACACGCCCAGCGGCAGCGCGGTGTGCAATGTCGGCATCGCCACCACCCGCAACTGGAAGAACAAGGACAGCGGTGAGCGCCAAGAAGAGACCGAATGGCACCGCGTGGTGTTCTTCGACCGCTTGGCCGAGATCGCCGGCGAGTACCTCAAG
>JBILYN010000079.1:0-15815 GCA_044377715.1 Aquabacterium sp. | reverse complement strand
GGTGGCCGGCCAGCGAGCGCCAGCGCGCGCTGCGCGGCTGGCCTTCGTCGTCCAGCCAGGTGATTTGCTCAGGGTTATCGCTCATGCCCGATTCTCGCCGGCGGCCAGGCCGCCCAAGAATCGGTGATCCCAGCTGTCAGCCAGCGGCTTGCGCCAGCGCGCGCCCGATCAGGATCTTCTGCACCTCGGACGTGCCCTCGTAGATCTGACAGACTCGAACATCGCGGTAAATGCGCTCGACCGGGAAGTCAGACAGGTAGCCGTAGCCACCCAACACCTGGATCGCACCCGAACACACGGCCTCGGCCATCTCGCTGGCCATCAGCTTGGCCATCGCCGCTTCCTTCAAGCAAGGCCGTCCGGCGTCCTTCAGGCTCGCGGCATGCCAGATCAGCTGGCGCGCAGCCTCGATCTTGGTGGCCATGTCGGCCAACTTGAACTGCACCGCCTGGTGCTCAAAGATCGGTACGCCAAAAGCCTTGCGCTCCTTGGCATAGGCCAGCGCCGCCTCGAAAGCCGCTCGGGCCATGCCCAAGGCCTGGCTGGCGATGCCAATGCGCCCGCCTTCCAGCCCCGACAACGCGATCTTCAAGCC
The DNA here is from genome assembly GCA_044377715.1 of Aquabacterium sp. Taxonomy (GTDB): domain Bacteria; phylum Pseudomonadota; class Gammaproteobacteria; order Burkholderiales; family Burkholderiaceae_C; genus Pseudaquabacterium. The sequence continues at coordinate 15,220 of JBILYN010000079.1, read as the reverse complement.
CTGGCCCTCGTCGCCGATGCGGTTGGCCACAGGAACTCGGCAGTTTTCGAACAGGATCTGCGCGGTGTCGCTGGCATGCTGACCCATCTTGTCCTCGATCCGCGCGACGATGTAGCCAGGCGTGGCGGTGGGTACCAGGAAGGCGCTGATGCCGCGCTTGCCGGCGGCCTTGTCGGTGACGGCCATCACGATCGCGACATCACCGTTCTTGCCGCTGGTGATGAACTGCTTGACACCATTGAGCAGGTAATCATCGCCATCGCGCAGCGCCGTGGTCTTCAAGCCACCCGCCTCCGAACCAACATGCGGCTCGGTCAGGCAGAAAGCGCCCAGCATGTCGCCGCGCGCCAGTGGTTTGAGAAAGCGCTGCTTCTGGTCCTCGTTGCCGAAGGCCATCAGGATCGAGCAGACCGGGCAGTTGTTGACGCTGACGATGGTGCTGGTCGCGCCGTCGCCGGCGGCGATCTCCTCGAGCATCAGCGCCAGCGCCAGGTAGTCCAGGCCGGCACCGCCGTACTCGGTGGGAACGGCCACGCCGTAGCAGCCCAGCGCGGCCAGGCCGCGCAGCTGTGCCGCAGGGAACTGGTGGCTTTTGTCCCAGGCCGCGGCGTGTGGCGCGATCTCGGCCTGCACATACTGGCGCACCGCGTCCTGCACGGCCTGATGGTCTTCGCTGAGCAGCATCGCGTCTCCTGTCTCGGTGGGGGGCCAGCGCCGCTTGAGCGCCGGCGCGGTCAGATCAGCTCGACCGCCAGCGCCGTGGCCTCGCCGCCGCCTATGCACAGCGCGGCCACGCCGCGCTTCAAACCTTGCTTGCGCAACGCGCCCAGCAGCGTGACGACGATGCGAGCACCCGAAGCGCCGATCGGATGGCCCAGTGCGCAAGCCCCGCCGTGCACATTGACGATCTCGTGCGGCAGGCCGAAATCGCTCATCGCGGCCATCGTCACCGCGGCGAAAGCCTCGTTGACCTCCCAGAGGTCGACGCTCTTGACGTCCCAGCCGGTCTTCTTGAGCAGTTTGCCGATCGCCCCGGCCGGCGCGGTGGCAAACCACTCAGGCGCCTGGGCATGCACCGCATGGCCGACGATGCGAGCGATCGGTGTTGCGCCGAGCTGGCGCGCGGTCGACTCGCGCATCAGCACCAGCGCTGCGGCGCCGTCGGAGATGCTCGACGCATTGGCCGCGGTGATCGTGCCGTCTTTCTTGAACGCCGGTTTGAGGCCGGGGATCTTGTCAAGCTTGGCCTTGCGCGGCTGCTCGTCGTGGCGAATCACCGTGTCACCGGTCTTGGCCGAAATCGTCACCGGCGCGATCTCCCAGTCGAAGCTGCCGTCCTCGTTGGCCAGCCGGGCTCGGGTCGTCGAGGAAATCGCGAACTGGTCTTGCGCCTCGCGGCTGAATCGGTACTTGTCCACGCACTGTTCGGCGAAAACACCCATCGCCTTGCCGCGCTCGTATGCATCTTCGAGTCCGTCGATCGCCATGTGGTCGAACATCTGCGCCGCGCCATAGCGAACACCCTTGCGAGCAAACATCAGGTGCGGTGCGTTGGTCATGCTCTCCATGCCACCGGCCACCATCACCGATGCAGACCCTGCGGCCAACATGTCGTGCGAGAACATCATCGCCCGCATGCCCGAGCCGCACATCTTGGACAAGGTGACCGCGCCAGCGCTGTCGGGCAGACCGGCGCGACGCATCGCCTGGCGCGCCGGGGCTTGACCCTGGCCGGCCATCAGGCAGTTGCCCATCAGCACCTCGTCGACGCTGTCGCCCGGCACACCGGCGCGCTCGACTGCGGCGCGAATCGCCACCGCGCCCAACTCCCAGGCGGCGAGCGACGAGAACTCCCCCAGCAGGCCGGCGATGGGCGTGCGGGCGGCAGAGACGATGACGATGGCTTCAGACATGGTTTGCTCCTGGACAGTTGACAGGGTGGATGAAATGGTCGGCGCAGAGCGGTCGCTCTGGCACCGGGGCGCACGCGCGGCAGATCGGTCTTGTCGCGGCAAGACTCACATCGCTGGTGCGCATCGTCAAGCCAAGCCCGCCCGGTGGTGGGCAAAACGCTTGTGTTGTTCATACGGAAACACATCATGCACATGGCCGGCACGGATGCGCGCCTGGTGGCCTTGCCAGAAAGCGGCATCGAGCAGATCGCCGTGGTGCTTCATGAAGACCTCGCGCACCGCGTCATTGCCGAGCAGGAACGGGCCGAAAGTCTCGGGGAAAACATCCTTGGGGCCGACGGTGTACCAGACCTCGCCGGACATCTCTTCTTCCTCGTTGCGCGGCGTGGGCACGCGGCGGAACTTGCAATCGGTGATGTACTCGATCTCGTCATAGTCGTAGAACACCACCTTGCCGTGCCGCGTGACGCCGAAGTTTTTCCACAGCATGTCACCGGGAAAGATGTTGGCCGCCACCAGATCCTTGATCGCGTTGCCGTATTCGATCACCGCATGCTTGACCTGCTCGGGCACGGCGTCCTGCAGGTAGATGTTGAGCGGGATCATGCGGCGCTCGATGTAGAGGTGCTTGATCACCAGCGAGTCACCGTCGACCTCGATCTGGCTTGGGCAGAAGTGCTGCAACTCGGCCACCAGTTCGTCGCTGATGCGCGAGCGAGGAAACGCCACGCTGGTGTACTCCAGCGTGTCGGCCATGCGCCCGACCCGGTCGTGGGTCTTGACCAGCAGGTACTTGCTCTTGATCAGCTCGCGGCTGGTGTCTTTTTGCGGCGGATAGAAATCCTTGATCACCTTGAACACATAGGGGAACGAAGGCAGGTCGAACACCAGCATCACCATGCCCTTGATGCCGGGGGCGATGCCGAACTTGTCGCTGCTGTGGCGCAGGTGGTAGAGGAAATCGCGGTAGAAATTGTTCTTGCCCTGCTTTTGCAGGCCGAGCGCCGAGTAGATCTCGTTGCGCGGCTTGCGCGGCATCATCGAGCGCAGGAACTGCACATAGGCGCTGGGGATCGCCATGTCGACCATGAAGTAGGCCCGCGCAAAGCTGAACACCATCAGCAGGTCATCCTCGGCAAACAGCGCCGCGTCGATCACCAGCAAGCCATCCTCGCCGTGCAAGACCGGCAGCGCGAATGGCGTCTCAGTAAAACCGTTGACGATCTTGCCGATGATGTAGGCGCCCTTGTTGCGGAAGAACATCGAGCTCAGCACTTGGATCTGGAAATTCGCGCGCAGTCGCACCAGATCGCCGACATGGCGCTGCAAGGCCTCGAACACCGCGTCAATGTCGAGGTCAAGGTTGCGAAATGGACGCTGCAACTGAAAGTTATCGACGATGCGCAGCAAGGTCTCGCGCAGGGTCTCGCGCGTCGGGTAGTAGGCGCGGTATGTCGGCAGCGAAGCCGGCTCGTCGTTCTCGATGTACTCGGTGCTGACGGCGGGACGTACGAACAGGAAATCGTTTCTGAAATAGCTGTGGTGCAGGATCTTGGTGGTGACCGAGTTGAAGAAAGTCTCGGCCAGTTCAGGCTGGTGATGGTCGACCAACAGCCCGATGTAGTGCAGCTTGACCTGCTGCCAAGTGTCGTCCGACAGATGCGCGGTGTCGAACTCTTGCTGCAGTTGCTCGACCGCCTCCTCGACCCTGGTGTCGTAGAACTCGATGCGCTCGCGCTGGGCGCGCTGCTGGCCGTGCCAGTCGGCTTGCTCGAAGCGCCGCTTGGCGCCGCGGTTGGTCTCAGAGAACAGCCGGTAGTGCCGGTTGAACCCGTCCAGCATGGTCCTGGCGATGTCGAAAGCGCGGCTGTCGGTCAGACGGTGGGGGAACATGTGGCTAGGGCGCTCTTCAGCCAGCGGAAGGCACCGCAGCGGGCTTGCCCTCGGCCTGTGGCTGCGCAGCGCACTGCTCGAGCTGCAAGCGTCGGTAGCGTTGCTTGACCAGCGCCAGCGCGGTGTCGTAAGCCAGACCGACCCCATCGGCCGAGGTGGCCGTGATCTGCAGGTCTTCGAGCAAGCCATTGTGCAGACCGTAGACCCAGCCATGTACCACCACGGTCTGGCCGCGGTGCCAGGCGTCGCCCACCACCGTGGTGCGGCAGACATTGCGGGCCTGCTCCAAAACGTTCAATTCAACCAGCGCGTTGACCTGCAGGCTCTCGTGCAGACTGGCGAGAAAGCCCTCGTGCGTGTCACGAACATCCTGCACATGACGCAGCCAGTTGTCGACCAGGCCAGAACGCTGGTTCGTCATCGCTGCCCGCACGCCACCGCAGTTGCTGTGGCCGACCACGATGATGTGGCTGACCTGCAGTGCGTCGACCGCGTACTGGATGACGCTGAGCGCGTTCAGGTCACTGTGCACCAGCACATTGGCCACGTTGCGATGCACGAACAACTCGCCCGGCAGCAGGCCCACCAAGTCGTTGGCCGGCACCCGGCTGTCGGCGCAGCCTATCCACAGGTATTGCGGCGTCTGCTGCTGCAACAGGCGGGTGAAGAAGCCCGGCTCGCGCGCCTCGGTGGCGGCCGCCCATTGGCGATTGCTCTGGAAGAGCTCTTGTAGCTCGGTGCTCATGGTCGGTCTTGCCTGACGGTTAAGTTTCGATACACAGTTTACGCAGCGGGGCGACCAAGTCCTGGCACCAAACCCTCACATCGTCTCGGCGAACAGCTCGCGGCCGATCAGCATGCGACGGATTTCACTGGTCCCGGCGCCAATCTCGTAGAGCTTGGCATCGCGCCACAAGCGGCCCAGCGGGTAATCGTTGATATAGCCATTGCCGCCAAAGATCTGCACGCCCTCGCCGGCCATCCAGGTGGCTTTCTCGGCGCACCACAGGATCACCGAGGCGCAGTCCTTGCGCACCTGGCGCACATGCTCGAGCCCGAGCTTGTCGAGGTTCTTGCCCACGGTGTAGCAGAAAGCCCGGCCGGCCTGCAACACGGTGTACATATCGGCCACTTTGCCCTGGATCAGCTGGAACTCGCCGATGCTTTGGCCGAACTGCTTGCGGTCGTGGATGTAGGGCACGACGTTGTCCATCACCGACTGCATGATGCCGATCGGCCCGGCAGCCAGCACCGCGCGTTCGTAGTCCAGCCCGCTCATCAACACCCGGGCACCGCCGCCGACCGAACCCAGCACGTTCTCAGCCGGCACCTCGACATTCTGGAACACCAGCTCACCGGTGTGGCTGCCACGCATGCCCAGCTTGTCGAGCTTTTGGGCCACCGAAAAACCCTTCATGCCCTTCTCGATGATGAAGGCCGTGACGCCACGCGCGCCAAGTTCGGGTTCGGTCTTGGCATAGACCACCAGCGTGTCAGCGTCCGGACCGTTCGTGATCCAGAACTTGGTGCCGTTGAGCAGGTAATGACCGCCCTTGTCCTCGGCCTTGAGCTTCATGCTGATCACATCCGACCCGGCGCCGGGCTCGCTCATCGCCAGCGCGCCCACATGCTCGCCCGAAATCAGCTTGGGCAGGTACTTGGCGCGCTGCGCTTCGCTGCCATTGCGCTTGATCTGGTTGACGCACAGATTGCTGTGCGCACCGTAGGACAGGCCGACCGACGCGCTGGCCCGGCTGATCTCCTCCATCGCGATCATGTGCGCCAGATAGCCCATGTTGGCGCCGCCGTATTGCTCTGACACGGTGATGCCCAGCACGCCGAGTTCACCCATCTTGCGCCACAAGTCCATCGGAAACTGGTCGCTGCGGTCGATCTCGGCCGCTCGAGGCGCGATCTCGGCGTCGGCAAAGGCGCGCACCGCGTCGCGCAGCGCGTCGATGTCTTCGCCGAGCTGGAAATCGAGTCCGGGCAGTTGGCTCATCAGAGGTCTCCTCAATCGGTGGACGGGGTTGCCGCCAAGTTGACGTTGACGTAAACGTCAATCATAACCAGGCGCTTCCAGACACTTCCAGACGCTTGTCACGGTCTCACTTGCGCAGCTTGACCGCACTCGCCAACAGTCGGCGGCAGCGGTCTTCGTGCAGCGTGAGCTCGTCGAGCGTGATGCGGATGTCGTCGAGTTGCTGCGCGAGTTGCTGGCGGTGCGAACCCAGCACGGCCATGAATGCTTCGAGCTGCGCCGCGGTGTCTGATTCGGTGTCGTACATCGTCACCAGCTGGCGGATCTCCTGCAGCGCGAAGCCCAGCCGCTTGCCACGCAGCGTGAGCTTGAGCCTGGTGCGGTCGCGCTGGCTGTAGACCCGATTGCGGCCCGATCGGGTCGGCGCCAGCAGACCCATGTCCTCGTAGAAGCGGATCGCGCGAGGCGTGACATCGAACTCTCGCGCGAGCTCGGTGATCGTGTAGGTGGGGCGGGTCATGGCCTGGCTCGCGTTGACGTCGCTCAGGCGCCTGACGCTAGGGCTCAATCGAAGGCCGGCAGCACTTCGGCGCGCAGCGCGCCGCGGCTGCGCTCGAAGTCAGGCAACACCGACCGCACCACCTCCCAGAAAGCCGGGCTGTGGTTCATCTCACGCAGATGGGCCAGTTCGTGGGTGACGACATAGTCGATCACCGGCAGCGCGAAGTGGATCAAGCGCCAGTTCAGCCGCACCGCGCCGCTGGCGCTGGCGCTGCCCCAGCGGGTCGCCGCCGAACTCAGCGACAGCCGCTGAATCCGAACGCCAAGCTGTTGGGCGAACAGGCTGCAGCGCTCCTCGAAGACCCGGCGCGCCTGACGCTGCAGCCAGCTCTGCACCAGTTCGCGGATCTGCTCCTGGGTCGCGCTTTGCGGCAGGCCCAGGTGCAGCGTCAGCCGCGGCACGCCAGGCAGCGACTGGCCGTCGTTGTTGAGCTGCGCGCCATTGACACGCGGATCGAGCAGCAGGATCAGCGTGTCGCCGAGATAAGGCAGCGTGCTGCCGTCACCCCACACCTGCTTGGCCGCCTGCAGCCGCTGGGCCCGCTCATGCTGGTCGTGCAGCTTGCGAAGAATCCAGCCAGACTTGGCTTGCAGGGCGAGTTCGACTTCGGACAGCGCCACCCAGCGCGGCGCGCTGACACTCAGACCATCGAGCCCGACCACAAAGCCGATGCTGCGGCGCCGGGCCCGGCGAAATTCGTAGCCCACCTGGTGCTCACCGAGCGCGATCGACCGCTGGGCTCGAGGATGCTGAAAGCGAAGCACCGCCGGCGCGGCGGCAGCTGCCAGCCGCGGTTCTGCCGGCTTGGCGCCAGCACCAGGCGGCAAGGCCTCGACAACCGGCAGGTCGAACAAGGACAGCTGCTGCAGTTTCGCTGGGAGTCCGGGGGAAGGCATGACCGTGAATTCTACGAACGATGGCCTGCAAGCGCGCGGACCGGCTGCACCGCGGCCAGCGGCGGATAGGCGTCAGGGTCGAGCCGACGCATCTCGGTCTCGATCCAGGTCTCGACCTCGCGCATCAATTCGTCGGATCGACGGCCTTGGGCCGGAATCGGCCTGCCGATCGAGACCTCGATCAAGCCGGGCCGCAGCAACCAACTCCGGCGTGGCCAGCAACGCGCCGAGGTCACCGCGATCGGCACGATAGGCGTGCCAGTGGTCACGGCCAGACGCGAAGCGCCGGTCTTGTAATCGCCGCTGGCGCCGCGGGCGATGCGCGTGCCCTCAGGGAACATGATCACCCAATTGCCTTGCCCCATCAGCCGGCGGCCCTGCGCCAGCACCTTGCCCCAGGCCGCACTGCGACGGCTGCGGTCGATATGGATCATGTCCATGCGGCCGATGGCCCAGCCGAAGAACGGAATCCACAGCAACTCACGCTTGAAGACATAAGCCAACGGGTGCGGCATCAGGGTCGGAAACGCAAAGGTCTCCCAGGTGCTCTGGTGCTTGGGGGCGAGCAGAACGGCGGCATGGGCGTCGGCCGCACTCGGCAAATGCTCAAGCCCTTGCACACGGTAGCGAACGCCGCAGATGGTCTTGGCACCCCAGACCGCAGCGCGCAACCAGCCCACGCAAAGCCAGTACATCGGCGCGCCACGCACCAGGGCCGAAAACAGCACGGCGACCAAGGCCCAGGGGATCAGCGTAGCGAGCAGCCAGAGGATGTAGAGCGCGGAGCGTAGGACGATCATCAGGTTCTGGATACAGAGCAGCGAGATCAATGCGCCGACAGCACAGTGCCACGGGTCAGCAGGTCTTCGGCAAAAGCCGCCAGGTCGGCATGGACCCGGGTGCCGGGCACCTGGTCGACCAGCGCCTGGATCTGCGCCGCATCGAACCCGGCAGCGCGGCCGCTGCACACCAGGTGCGGCTCGCATCCGCTGGCCTGCGCGGCCTGCAGGTCGCGCAAGGTGTCGCCAACCATAGGCACCTGCTTGAGGTCTATGCCGTAGCGTTTGCCGATCTCGCGCATCAAACCGGGCTGCGGCTTGCGGCAATCGCAGCCATCCTCGGGTGTGTGCGGGCAGAAAAACACCGCGTCGATGCGTCCGCCGGCCAACTGCAACTGCTTGAGCATGTGCGCATGGACGGCATTGACCGATGCCATGTCGATCATGCCGCGGCCGATGCCGGACTGGTTGGTTGCCACCACCACATGCCAGCCGGCATGGTTCAGCCTCGACACCGCCTCGAGCGCGCCAGCGATGGGAGACCATTCCTCGGGCGCTTTGACATGGTCATCCCGAAAATCGTTGAGGATGCCGTCACGGCCCAGGATCACAAGTTTGACAACCGGCTGCATGCTCGCCCCCGCTCAGGAAGCCAGCCGAGACAGATCGGCGACACGGTTCATCGCCGCGTGCAAATCGCCCAGCAGCGCCAAGCGGTTGGCGCGCAGCGCAGCGTCCTCGGCGTTGACCATCACCGCTTCGAAAAACGCGTCGACCGGCGCTTTCAATCCTGCCAAGGCCTGCAATGAGGCACTGTAGTCGCCGGCCGCAAACGCAGCGTCGGCCAGCGGCGCGATCGCGGCCAGCGCGGCGTGCAGCACGGCTTCGGCCGGCTCGACCAACAGTGCCGGCTTGACCGCCGCGCCGAGCACAGCGTCGGATTTCTTCAGGATATTGCCCACGCGCTTGTTGGCCGCTGCCAGCGGCGCGGCCTCGGGCAGCGCGGCAAAGCTGCGCACCGCCGCCAGCCGGCGCGGCACGTCGCCGAGCCGGGTCGGGTGCAAAGCCAGCACCGCATCGACCTCCTGCGCGCTATAGCCCTGCTCGCGCAGCAGCACAGACAGCCGGTCGGCGAAGAAAACCATCAGCGGCGAGGGCAGCTCATGGGTCTTGTGCTCGGACGCGAAAACGGCTTCAGCGGCCTGGACCAGCGCATCGACGGCCAGCGGCAGGTTCTTCTCGATCAGGATACGGATCACGCCCAGCGCATGGCGGCGCAGCGCGAACGGGTCCTTGTCGCCGGTGGGCAAAGCGCCGATGCCGAAAAGCCCGACCAGGGTCTCAAGCTTGTCGGCCAGCGCCAGCACTGTGCCGGTGTGGTTGCGCGGCAGCGCGTCGCCAGCAAAGCGCGGCTTGTAGTGGTCCTCGATCGCGATCGCCACGCCGTCGCGCAGGCCTTCATGGCGGGCGTAATAGCCACCCATGATGCCCTGCAGTTCCGGGAACTCGCCCACCATGTCGGTGACCAAGTCGGTCTTGGCCAGCCGGGCTGCCTGGCTGACCTTGCTGGCCAGCACCTCGAACTGGTCGCGAGCCTCTACCGTGTAAGGCAGCGTGGCGTCGCCCAACTGCTTGACGATGGCCAGCGCGATCGCGCCGACGCGAGCCGCACGATCACCCTGCGAGCCCAGCTTGCCGTGGTAGACCACCTTGTCCAGCCCGGCGACGCGCGACTCCAGCGTCTTCTTGCGGTCCTGGTCGAAGAAGAACTTGGCATCGGCCAGGCGCGGGCGCACCACGCGCTCGTTGCCGCCGACCACTGCGCTGGCATCCAACGGACGGATGTTGCTGACGACCAGGAACTGGTGCGTGAGCTTGCCCTCAATGTCAAGCAGCGGGAAGTATTTCTGGTTCGCCTTCATCGTCAGGATCAGGCATTCCGGCGGCACGGCCAGAAACTCAGGCTCGAAGCGACACAGCAGCACGTTCGGCCGCTCGACCAGCGCGGTGACCTCATCGAGCAGCGCGTCGTCGTCTATGGGGCGCAAGCCGGCGCCGGCGCTGGCCGCCACTGCGGCGAGCTGGCGCACGATCTCGGCCCGGCGCGCCGCAAAGCTGGCGATCACCGCGCCCTCGTCGGCCAGTTGATCGGCATAGCTGTCGGCGTCACGCAGTTGCAGCGGCTGCTGCAGCGCCTCGAAACGGTGGCCTTGGGTGGCGCGGCCAGCCGCCAGGCCCAGCACCGACACCGGCACCACCTGATCGCCGTGCAGCGCCACCAGGCCGTGGGCCGGACGCACGAAGTGCACGGTGGTCCAGCCCGGGCGGACCTCGGCACCCGCACCGGCTTCCAGCTGGTAGGACATCACCTTGGGAATCGGCAGCTTGGCCAAGGCCTCCGCCAGCGCCTTTTGCAGGCCATCGGCCAGCGTCGAACCAGCCACCTGGCTGTCGAGAAACAGCGCCTCGGTCTTGCCGTCAGGCGCGCGCTTGAGCTGCGGCAGCAGCTCGGGGCCGGCGCCGAGTGCGGCCAGCTTCTTCAACAGCGCCGGCGTGGCCTGGCCTTGCGCGTCCAGCGCCACCGCTACCGGCATCAGCTTTTGCAGCAGGCTGCGGTCGGCGGCCTTGGTCGCCACATCCGTCAGATGCGCGGCCAGCCGGCGTGGCGAGGCAAACGGCGTGGCCACGCTGTGGTCGCCGGCCAGGCCCTGGGCTTTGAGGGATGCCGCCAGCGCGGCCGCAAACGCCTCGCCCAGTTTCTTCAGCGCCTTGGGCGGCAGCTCTTCGACAAACAGTTCGACCAGCAGCGCTCGGGTGGATGTCATCACTTTGTGGTTCATGGCTTCAAGCCGCTTTCTTCAGCGCGATGCTCGCCAGCACCTCGTCGGCCCAATCCTTGGGCGCCATCGGAAATCCCAGCCTGGCCCGGCTGTCGAGGTAGCTCTGGGCCACGGCGCGCGCCAGGTTGCGGATGCGGCCGATGTAGGCCGCGCGCTCGGTCACACTGATCGCACCACGCGCGTCGAGCAGGTTGAAGCTGTGGCCAGCCTTGAGCAACTGTTCGTAGGCCGGCAGCGCCAGATGCTGGCCCATCAGGTGCTGGCTCTGCCGCTCATGGGCGGCAAAGGCCTGCAGCAGGAACTCGACGTCGCTGTGCTCGAAGTTGTAAGTGCTCTGCTCGACCTCGTTTTGGTGGTAGACATCGCCATACGTCAGTCCAGGGGTCCAGACCAGGTCGAAGATGCTTTCCTTGCCCTGGATATACATCGCCAGGCGCTCCAGACCGTAGGTGATCTCACCGGTGATCGGCTTGCAGTCGATGCCGCCGACCTGCTGGAAGTAGGTGAACTGGGTCACTTCCATGCCGTTGAGCCAGACCTCCCAGCCCAGGCCCCAGCAACCTAGCGTCGGGTTCTCCCAGTCGTCCTCGACGAAACGCACGTCGTTGTGCTTCAGGTCAAAGCCCAGCGCCTCGAGCGAGCCGAGGTAGAGCTCCAGGATGTTGGCCGGTGCGGGCTTGAGCACGACCTGGTACTGGTAGTAGTGCTGCAACCGGTTCGGGTTGTTGCCGTAGCGGCCGTCCTTGGGCCGGCGGCTGGGCTGGACATAGGCCGCTTTCCAGGGCTCGGGGCCGAGCGCGCGCAGGAAGGTGGCGGTGTGGCTGGTGCCAGCGCCCACTTCCATGTCGTAGGGCTGCAGCAGGGCGCAGCCCTGTTGGTCCCAGTAGTCTTGCAGGCGAAGAATGATTTGCTGGAAAGTGAGCATGGGGTCGCCGGGTGAAGAGGCACAGGCGCCGCGCAGCACGCCAGGGGGTCGTCGAGGCAAAGCGGACGAGTTTAGCGGGCCGCCGGCCGGGTCAGCCGTCCACGCGGCCAGGCCAGTCCCAGCCCGGCCAGCAGCCACAACGGCCACAGCCCGACGGCGGAAGACCAACGCGCAAACGGTGTCAGACCCTGGCGGCCCTGCACGCTCGCTTCGAGCACCGCACGGGTGAAAGGCGCAAGTTGCGCCGTCACGACGCCTCGATGGTCGATCACTGCGGTCGCGCCAGTATTGGTCGCGCGCAGCATCGGCCGCTGCAACTCCAGGCTGCGCAGGCGCGAGATCTGCAAGTGCTGGGCCACCGCGATGGTGTCGCCAAACCAGCCGATGTTGCTGACATTGGCCAGGATGCTGGGCGCGCTCGCCTCATCGGCAAAGCGCAGCGCCAACTCCTCGCCGAACAGGTCCTCGTAGCAAATATTGGGGCCGATGCGTTCGCCGAGGACCTCGAACGACGGTGGCTTGAGCGGGCCGCGGTTGAAGTCGCCGAGCGGGATGCTCATCAACTCGGTGAACCAGCGAAATCCGGTCGGAATGAACTCGCCGAATGGCACCAGGTGCACCTTGTCGTAGCGGTAATCGCTGCCCGCCGCCGACATCCCGACCACCGAATTGGTGTAGCCCTGGCGCAAGCTGCCCAGCGGCACGCCCACCAGCGCGGCGCGGCCGGGGCGGGCGAAATGCTGCTGCAAGTCCGCCCAGTAGCCCGGCACCAGTTCGGCAAGTTGATCCGGCAGCAGCGGCACCGCCGTCTCGGGCGCGAGCACCAAGTCGGCGCGCGCGCCGGTCAGTGCGCTCGATACCCAGGCCAAGGCCTCGGGCAGGTATTGGGCGGCGAACTTCTCATCCTGCGCCACGTTGGTCTGCAGCATCACCACTTGCAGCGTGCGACCCGGCAGCGTGAACTCGGGCGTGCCGCGCCACAGGCTCCAGGCAGCCGGCAATGCCAGCAGCGTCAGCGCCAGCCCAACCGGCGCAGTCAAGCAGCGCTGCCAGCCCGCACCCAGCTGGATTCGCGCAGCGCCAAGCCCCAGACAGGCTGCGGCCCAAGCGACCCAGGCGCCGATGCCATAAACGCCGATCCAGGGCGCGAGCAAAGCCAGCGGCCCATCGACCTGGCTGTAGCCGGTCGCGGCCCAGGGAAATCCGGTGAAAAACACCCCGCGCGCGAGCTCTGCGGCCAGCCAGGCCGCAGCAAAGCGCGCGGCGTCGCGAAGCCCTAAGCCGCTGCGCTGCCTGGCCACCCAGGCCATCGCGAGGGCCAGGTACAGCGCCAACAAGCCCGACAACAGCAGCACAGCAACAACGGCCAACGGTGCTGGCAACTGCCCATAGCGGTGCAGGCTGATGAACAACCACCAGGTGCTGGCACAGCCCCAGGCACAGCCGAACGCCCAGCCTAACGCGGCGGCCTGACGCGGCGTGGCCCGGTCGACCTGCCAGGCCAAGCAGGCAATCGCCAGCAGCGGCAGCGGCCAGGCTGCGGTGTGGACAAAGGCCAGGGTCTGCAGCGCGCCGGCGATGCCTGCGCACGCCAGTCGCACCGCAGTCTGTGGCCTCAAGCGCGAACGCCTGCCGGCGCTGCGGCCCGCCGCGCCACCTTGAACCAGCGCACCGCACCACCCCGGGTCAGCATGACCTGGAATGTCAGCCCATCGGCTTGGGTCGATTCGCCGCGCCGCGGCACCCGCCCAAGTTCATGGGCGATCAGGCCGCCGATGGTGTCGAAACAGTCCTCGGGCAAGTGGGTACCAAAGACCTCGTTGACCGCACTGATGTCGGTGTCGCCGGCCACCCGGTGGCTGCCATCGGCCAGGGTGTAGATGCCGTTTTCGGCGGCGGTGGCGTCCTGGTCGAACTCGTCCTCGATCTCGCCAACGATCTCTTCGAGCACGTCCTCGATCGTGATCAGCCCGGCGGTGCGGCCGAACTCGTCGACCACCATCGCCAAGTGGTTGCGGTTGGCGCGGAAGTCGCGCAGCAACTCGTTGAGGTTCTTGCTCTCGGGCACGAACACCGCCGGCCTCAGCAAGGTGCGCAGGTTCAGATCGGGCGAGCGCTGGACCTTTAGCAAGTCCTTGGCCATCAAGATGCCGATGACGTTTTCGCGCTGACCCTCGTAGACCGGAAAGCGCGAATGCGCAGTCTCGATCACGCTGTACAGCAGTTCGTCATAGGGTGCGTCGATGTCGAGCGAGTCGATCCGGGGCGCAGCCACCATCACATCGCCGGCACTCATCTCGGCCATGCGCAGCACGCCTTCTAGCATGACCCGGCTCTCCGGAGCGATCAGCTCGCGCTGCTCGGCATCGGCCAGGGTTTCCATCAACTCGTCCTTGGAGTCGGGTCCCGGGGATAGAAATTCAACCAGGCGCTCGAAGAAGCTGCGCTTGCTGGTCAGGGCTGCCGCCGCGCGTTGCGGCGGTCGACTAGAAGGAGGTTCTGACACATTGGGTGTCGGTGGTGAGGGTGGCGCAGGATAACCGATGAATCTGGCGCGACGGCCGCAAGACCCTCAGGGCCTGGCTTGCGCTACGCTCTCGCCTTCGGCCGAAGCTGACGCGCTGCTGCTTGAAGTCTGGCCGTTCGACCCAACATCCGTCAATATTCCAAGTTTTCACCTCGATCCCAAACCTTGTGGTTGTCGTCGCACCCTCCCGGACGAGCAACCCTCACAGCACTGCATCGGAATCACCATGTCGTCAGGTCTCATCCCAGCAACCATCCTGACGGGCTTTCTGGGCTCGGGCAAGACCACGCTGCTCAAGCGCGTGCTCAGCGAACACCACGGCCAGAAGATCGCGGTGATCGAAAACGAGTTCGGCGAGGAGAACATCGACAACGAGATCCTGGTGGCCGACACCAAGGAGCAGATCATCCAGATGAACAACGGCTGCGTCTGCTGCTCGATCCGCGAGGACTTGCGCACCACGCTGTCGGACTTGGCCGCCAAGCGCCGCAAGGGCGAGCTCGATTTCGACCGGGTGGTGATCGAGACCACCGGCTTGGCCGACCCAGGCCCGGTGGCCCAGACATTCTTCATGGACGACGAGATCGCCGAGAGCTACCTGCTCGACTCGATCCTGACCCTGGTCGACGCCAAGCATGCCCAGTCGCAACTCGACACTCGCCAGGAAGCACGCTGCCAGGTCGGCTTTGCCGACCAGATCTTCATCAGCAAGACCGATCTGGTCAGCGAGGCTGATGTCGGCGCGCTGATCCACCGCATCAAACACATGAACCCGCGTGCGCCACAGCACAAGGTGCATTTCGGCGAGGTGCCGATCGCCAACGTGTTCGACCTGCGAGGCTTCAACCTCAACGCCAAGCTTGAGATCGACCCCGAGTTCCTGAACGCCGATGATCACGCAGCG
>JBILYN010000320.1:0-5325 GCA_044377715.1 Aquabacterium sp. | reverse complement strand
GCGGGCTCGACACTGCGCAAGCGGCCCTGCAGCAGCCCCGTGCCGCCCCAGCGGTCGATCTGCACCGCCGCACCTGGCTTGGCCTGCAGCGCGTCGGTGGTCAGCAGTTCGGCGACGATCTCGAGCTGCGCGGTGTCGCCGATTTCGAGCAGCGCTGTGCCCAGCGCTACCGTGGTCTCGCTGGCCTGCGCCACCTTGAGCACCCGGCCTGCGACCGGGGATCGCAGCAAGAAGCCGGCGCTGGCGCCTGACTGCTGCGCCTGCAACGCGGCGCGCGCGACTTCGAGTTCGTGCTCGGCCATATGGCGGGTTTGTTGTGCCGCTTCCAGCGCTTGCTGCGCGGCCTGCAGCGCGAGCCGGTCGGCGTCGAGTTTGGTCGGGGCGACAAAACCCTGGCCAGCGAGCTGCTCGCTGCGCTGCAACTCGTTGCGGGCCTGGGCCAGCACCGTGCGCTGCTGCTCGATCAAGACCGCAGCGCGTTGCAGGCCTGCCTGCGCGGCGTCGCGGCGGCCGACCAGCTCGGCCCGGCTGCGCTCGTCGAGCAGCGGCGCGAGCATCGGCGTGATCAGCGCCACCGCAGCGCCTTCGGCCACCGCATCGCCCTCGCGCAGCGTGATGCGCGCCAACCGGCCTGCCAGCGGTGCGTTGACGCTGTAGCGTTCGCGCAGCCGCGTGCGGCCGTCCTCGACGATGGCTTGTTCGTAACGGCCCAGGCTGACAGAGGCCAGTTCGACCGCCACCGGGCTGGGCACAAAAGCCCAGGCCAGCAGCGCCAGCATGGCTGCCCCAGCCAACGCAGTGACGATCATCGTTCGGCGTTTCATCAATGGTTCCTCGGTCTATTCCCGGACCTTCAGCGCCGAGACCATGTCGATGCGGTCGATACGGCGCCGCACCACCGCCGCGCTGGCGGCGGCCGAGGCCAGCACCGCGATCGCGGCCGTCGCATAGGTGCGGGGCTGGATCAACACGGGAAAGAAGAATTGGTCGCTCTTGAGCAGGCCTGCGATCAGGTGCACCAGCGCCCAACCCAGGACCATGCCCAGCGGCAGTGCGATCGCGATCACGATCGCCATCTCACCCAGCACCAGTGCGCTGACCTCGCCCCTGGTAAAGCCCAGCACGCGCAGGCTGGCCAATTCCCAGGCGCGCTCGGCCAGCGCGATGCGGGCGTTGTTGTAGACCACGCCGACGGCGATCACGGTCGCAAAGGCGGTCAGCACGCTGCTCATGATCAAGATGTTGCGGGCCGTCAGCTCCTGCATGTTGCGCAGCATCGTGGCCTTGCTGAAGCTGCCGGCCGCGCGCGGCAAGGCCTGGGTCGCGGCCAGAAAGGCAGCTTCGCTGCCGCGTTCGAGCGAGAGCACGAAGCCGCTGGAGAGGTCGCCGTCGCCCAGCGCCTGGTTCAGCGCGTCGCGCTGCATGTAGGCGTTCAGTCCCATCATCTCGCGCACCGTGCCGTTCACCACCAGCGTCAACTCGCGCCGCTTGCCTTGCTCGAGCTCGACCCGCACGGACTCGCCAACGCGCAAACCGAGCTTGTCGGCCAAGCGGTCGGTCAGCAGCAGGCCGTCTCCGGTCGGTCTGGCGGCGTGGCCATCGACATCGACGATGCGGTGCAGCTCGGGCACGGCTGGCACGGCCCGCAGTTGCACCCGCTCGCGGCGGTGACCGTGAACCAAGGTGGCGCTGAGTTGGCGCGATGACTCCACGGCCAGCACGCCGGGCAGGCGCGCCAACTGCAGCGCCACGCGGTCATCGGCCGGCTCGGTCAGCCAGACCGAGACGTCGCTGCGCATCGCCAGCGTGAAGCTGCTGTCGACGATTACCTCGATCGCATCGCGAAAGAAATTGCCCATCACGACGATGGCCACCGCTGCGGCGACGCCGACGATGCCGATCCCGCTGCGCAGAGGTCGGCGCTCCATGTTGCGCAGGATCATCCGCAGCGCCGGGCTCAGCCGGGTCAGGCCCAGGCGCTCGGCGACGGTGGGCTTGAACTGCCCCGGTGCGGATGGGCGCATCGCCTCGGCAGGGGTCAGCCGCACAGTGGCCAGGATTGCTGACAGCGTGCCAGCCAGCGCGGTGATGGCCGTGATGCTGCCGGCCAGCGCCACCAAGTTTGGCGAAACCCGGTGTGTGAAGCTGGGGAAATGAAAGACCTCGGCATAGAGCGACATGAAAAGACCGCCCAGCCAATGCCCTAGCAGCACGCCCAGCAAGAGCCCCAGCCCAACGATCGCCAACACCAGCTTGAGGTAGTGCGTGGCGATGGTCCGGTTCGGGTAGCCCAGCGCCTTGAGCGTGGCGATCTGCTCGCGCTGGGTGGCGACCAGCCGCGAGACCACGACGTTGAGCAAGAAGGCCGCGACGCCGAGGAAGATGCTGGGCAACACGGTACCGAGCACGCGCTGCTCCTTGATCTCGTTGTCTAGCATAGCGTGTGAGCTTTGCTCGGCGCGTGGTCGCGGCGCCGCGCCGCCATAGCGCGCCAGCGGCAAAGCCAGCTCGGCGATCACCGCGCGATCGGACAGCGTTCGCGCGCCGGCGGGCGTCAGCCGCACCGCCAGCGTGTTGAAGCTGGCTTGCATGTCGTAAGCCGCCGCCAGCGTTGCCTGGTCGACCCAGAAGATGCCGAATCCGCGCTGGTCGGGCATGCCGAAAAGGCCTGCGAAGATGAACTCGGGCGACATCGCGATGCCGACGATGCGCAGTGTGCGGCGCCGGCCATTGATCAGCGCGGACAAGCTGGCGCCAGGTTTCAAGCCGCGCGCCTGGGCAAAACCCTGAGACACCAGCGCGTCGATCGCGTTGTCGGCGCCGCCGGCTTGGCCGGCGCTATCGCCGCCGTCGAACAGCGCGCGGCCTGCCACCACGCTGACCAGGTTGAGCCGCGGCGGCTGCAAGCGGTCGATGCCGATCAGCTGGCCCAGCACCGGGTCGCTGCTGCCGGGGAGTTGGATGCGCACGATCTGCTCGACCGTGGTCTGGACATCGGCCACACCGGGCAGCGCGCGCAGCTGCTCGGCCAAAGCCTGTGGCGCGCGTTTGACGTTGGCAAACAGGTCGGCGAAGCGGCCTTGGACGTAGAACGCGTCGCGCGCGGCGGCCAGCGAGTCGACCGCCGACAAGCTGGTCAGAAAGCCGCCGAGCCCGCTCGCCACCACCAGCGCGATCGTCAGGGCCTGGCTCCACATCGTGCGCAGGTCGCGCAGCAGCTTGCGGTCCAGTACCTTCATGCCCGTGCGATCACCAGCTCAGCTCCGATGGCGTGAGTTTGTGCGCCTGGCGCTCCAGGCGCTGTATCCGACCGTCACCGAGGTGCATCACCCGATCGGCCATGCCGGCGATCGCCGCGTTGTGCGTGATCACCACCGCGGTGGTGCCCAATTCCCGGTTCACCCGCGCGATGGTCTCGAGCACGAGTTTGCCGGTGGCGTAGTCGAGTGCGCCGGTGGGCTCATCGCACAGCAGTACCTGGGGTCGTTTGACAATCGCACGTGCGATCGCCACCCGCTGCTGCTCGCCGCCCGAGAGCTGGGAAGGGAAATGATCGCGGCGCGGCCCCAGCGCGACACGGTCCAGCGCCTCGGCCACCGGCATCGCTTGGGCGACGATGTCAGTGACCAGCGCGACGTTCTCCCAGGCAGTCAGGCTGGGGATCAGGTTGTAGAACTGGAACACGAAGCCCACATGCTCGCGCCGGTACAGCGTCAGCGCATCGTCGTCGGCGGCGCTGAGCTCATGGTCTTCGTAGAACAGCGACCCGCCGCTGGCCCGCTCGAGCCCACCGACGATGTTGAGCAGCGTGCTCTTGCCACTGCCAGAAGGGCCCAGCAACACCAGAAATTCGCCACGGTAGATGTCGAAATCGACTTCACGCAGCGCAGGGACTGCGACGTCGCCTGCGAGGTAGGTCTTGCTCAAGCTGCGTGCACGGAAAACCGCCGGTGCGTCGGGGACTTGCTCGAGAGATGCCATCACGGCGATGCTGCAGCGCTGAGCCGGTGAGCGTCTTGACTTTGCGCAGGTACGGCTCGTGGGCTCACCGCAATCGGTGTGCACAAGCTAGAGGCCTTCGCGTGGATTGGGTTTCGCGCTCTAGGGCTTGCTGGCGATACTGCGCTGGTATTGCTGGTGCCCAAGGATTTGCCATCGATCTGCCGGATCACTTCAGCAGCCTCAACCCAGTTCAACACCATGCGGCAACTCAGCGGGCATGACGCCGGTTTTCTGTATTCGGACACCGCGCGCTCGAACGCCAACCTCAGCCTGTTGCACATCTTCGACCAGTCCACAGCGCCTGGCGCGAGAGTCAGGTTCAAGAGCGTGCTGGCTCACATCGCTCGGCGGCTGCAATGTGCACCGCTGTTCCGCCAGCGCTTGCTGCGCGTGCCGATGGGCCTGGACCGTCCGTACTGGATTGACGACGAGAACTTCGACCTCGAATACCACGTCCGCCACATCGCGCTGCCCAAGCCGGGCGACTGGCGTCAGTTCTGCATCCAGACGTCCCGCATCCACGCCCGTGCGCTGGACCTGGACCGGCCGCTGTGGGAGGTCTATGTGATCGAGGGCCTAGACGGTTTTCTCGATTTGTCACCAGGCAGTTTCGCGTTGCTGCTCAAGACCCATCTGGCGGCGGTCGAGTTGAACCAGCTCAGCGAGCTGACGGCGATGCTGCTGGACCGCAGCGCCCAGCCCGGCCCCGAGGGCCCGTCCGAGCCCTGGTTTGCCGATTCGGCGCCGGGGTTGTTGTCGCTGGCCGGCCACGGTCTGCTGCAGACGGCGACCGCGCCGCTGCGCCTGGTGCGGCCCTTGTTGAAAGTGGTCACCCACCTGGCGCCGGCCGCGGTGGCGCTGGCCAGCGAGATGCTGTTGCGGCCTGAGAACCTGCCGGTCACGCGCTTCAACTCGGTGGTCTCGCCGCACCGGGTGTTCGAGACCCGGCGTTTCACCGAGGCCGAGTTCGACAGCATCCGCCAGCTGGTCGACGGCGCGTCGATAGCCGATGCGGTGCTGGCGGTGTGCGGTGGCGGCTTGCGCCGTTACCTCGACGCTCAGGGCGAATTGCCCGCCGGACATAGCTTGGCCGCGATCCTGCCGACGGCGCTGCCGGTAGGCCAGGCCGACGAGGCCAGACTGACATGGCGCCATTTGCGCCTGGGTACCGACATCGCTGACGCGGTGCAACGCCTAGCCGCGATCCGGGCTCAGGCCGATGTCGTGCCGGACCCGGTCGCGCGGCTGCTGGGCAACCGTGATTTGGCCGAACTCGGTGAGCAGGCTTCGGCTGCGTTGCTGGCTTGGTCGCGCCGGTGGGTC
>JBILYN010000318.1:0-5364 GCA_044377715.1 Aquabacterium sp. | reverse complement strand
GGTGAACCTGTTGCGCTGGGGCGCCGAAGCGGGCAAGGCCCGTTGCCTCATCGAGCAGTGGGACTTCTCGGACATGCACCGGGCCTTCGCGCGCAGCACGGTCACCGAAGTCATGCCCGCGAGAGCGTGAATCCCACTGCGTTATCGGCCAGCAGGCGCGGCGCATTGGCCTCGCTCTGGGGCAGAAACCCATTGGCGCACTGCACACGGGGCACCGCCATCGCCCACCGCGAAGTGCGTCTTTCCCGATGTGGCGGTCACGCAAGTGCTGCTTCTTCCTGCCAATCATCCGGCCCACACTGAGGCTTCTTCAACTTCCTTGAGGCTCGATCATGAAGACCTTCTTCGAACCCAACGGCTCGAACCGTCCGCGCTGGCTGCAGCGCAGCATCGCGCGCCTGCAACGAGCATGGAACTACCTGCAGCGGCTGGTGATGGTGGAGCACCGCCAACCTGCGGAGTTGGTGTTGATTCCGATCCGCAGTGAGCAGCCTGAATCTCGGCGCCAGTCGAACCGAAGCACCTGGCGAGATTGATCGAAAGACTCTGCAAGCTCTCTCCTTGCTGGCAACGGTTGCTCCGAGGTCCCAGTTCTTTTCGCGCCTCAACCACCCCCTTCACGAAAGCCCTTTGCAATGCGTTCCTATCCTCGCAACAGTCCCGAAGCCGCCGCTCGCATCGTGGCACTCGTCCTGATTGCTGACGGCCATGTCTGCCGCTCCGAGGTCGATGCGCTGAACCAGCTCGATGCGCCGCGCGAACTGGGGCTGGAACCCGACGGCTTGCCACGCATCCTCCAGACACTGTGCGAAGACCTGCTGATGGGCGACCACGGCAGCGGTTCGATGCTGGGCGCTGTGGACGACAGCTCCCTGGCCTCGCTGATGGCCGAGGTCGACGAGCCGGCACTTCAGCGCAAGGTGCTTCGGTTGGCGGTGGCCGCCGCGCGCGCCGACCGGCATCTGGCCGACGGGGAAGCGCTGGTCCTGGCGGCCGTCCGCCGCCATTGGGGCCTTGATGAGGATGCTGAAGCAGCAGAAGGCCTCGTTGCTGCAGCCCCGCAGGCAGCATGAGTAAGAGCGCTCAGGAACGCGCGGCGGCGATGAGTTGCAGCACCAGCGGGTGATGTTGCCCGCGGCGTGAGCGGATGGCGTGGATTTCCTCCTTCACGTCACCGCAGCGCCCGAGCAAGCGCAACCCGCGCATCAAGCGCCCGTCACCGGCGCCCAGGCGGCTGACCGGGAACACTCCCAGCCCGCGCGCGGCAAACACCGCCAGCAGCGCGCTGTCCTCGAACTCGCCGACGATGCGCGGCCGCAGTCCCTGGGTCTCGAACCAGCGATCGAGGGCGGGACGCAGTGCCGAGTGCCCGGTGGGCAGGAGCACCGGCAAGCGGTTCAGCGATTGCGGGAACTGGTCCACATCGGCCTTGTGCACGTGGGCGGCGGGGCCGTACCACTCCACCGGCGATTCGACCAGCCGTTCGCTCGTCAGGCGCAGGTTCGGGTTGCGCGGCGCCGGCTGCCCGGCCAGCACCAGGTCCAGGTGATGCAGCGCCAGTTCGGCAAGCAGTTGCTCGAACTCGCCCTCGTGGCACACCAGCCGCAGTGACGGCGTGGCCAGCACGGGCCCCAGCAGCGCATGTGCTGCCAACTTGGAAATGCCGTCGGACATCCCGATGGTCAGACGGGCGACCTTGCCGCTGGCCGCCTCGCGCACCTCGTCAGGGATCACCTGGCCGATCTGGAAAATTTCTTCGGCGCGGGCGAAGGCGGCCTGGCCCGCCTCGGTCATGGCCACCCCGCGGCCGGCCGGCTTGAGCAACTGGTGGCCCAGTGCCTTCTCGAGCTCCCGCACCTGGGCGCTGATGGTCTGCACCGCCATGTCCAGGCGCTCGGCCGCGCGCGCGAAGCCGCCTTCCTTGGTGACGACCCAGAAGTAGTACAGGTGGCGGTAGTTCAGCATGCCAGTCTCACATCGGAAAAAAGGAAGTCTACATCTGGTTGGAACTGGTTTTTTCGAATCTCGAACAGCTGAAGACTACCGGCTGCTGATCAACATTGAGGAAACATTCATGTTCTACGCATTCAGCTGGTTTGTGGTGTTCGGCCTTCTGGCGCTGTGGTCGCTTGCAGCCTGGGCGGTCCACTCGATCACGGCATGGACGATCTCGAATGCGGGCGCCCTGACAGGGGGTGCCGGGGCGACCGACGGCTTGCGTATGCCGGAGTGGCTGGCGCCCTGGGTGCCTCCCGAGTTCGCTCTCGCTTTGAATTCGATGGTGTCGGCCATCGCGCCTGCCATCGAAGCCGTGCTGGGATGGGCACCCGCCATGGCGGGCGGTCTGTCGGTGGCGGTCTGGGTGGTCTGGGCCATCGGCAGCGTTCTCCTTGTCGTCCTGGGGTTCGTGGCCACCGGACTCATCGCCGTGCTGCGCCGTCGCGCTTCCACGCTTGCGGCCACTGCCAGGGGTCCGGCGGCCGCAGGCTGACCGGGCAATCGGTGAACTGCGGGAAACACGAAGCTTCGTTCACTCTGGCACTGGTTCTTCTCGAAACCAGAACCGCCGAACATCCACCATCTTCCCTTCAGCAACCAAGCACATGGACACCGTCGCTCTTGTCCTCGCCGTAATGACTGCCACGATGTTCGCCGTCACCTTCCACGCCTGGCGTCTTGGCAACGAGAAGCGTGACGTGGTCCTGCTCGGCGCGGTGGGCGGCTTGTGTGGTGTCGGCACCGCTGTTGCCGCGATCATCTGAAAAGCTCCAATGGACACCCTGATCCCCTTCTTCGCGGCTGACTTCCTTGGCAAACCTGCCTGGATCTGGCTCACCTTCTTTGGCATCGTCGTCGCGCTGCTGGCCTTCGACCTCGGCGTCCTGCACAAGAGCGACAAGGAGATCGGCGTGCGTGAGAGCCTTCTGCTCTCAGCCGGCTACATCAGCGCCGCGCTGATCTTCGGTGCCTGGGTCTGGTGGTACCTGGGCGCGCAGAGCGGCATGGACTACTACACCGGCTTCATGATCGAGAAGTCGCTGTCGATGGACAACGTCTTCGTCATCGCGCTGATCTTCAGCTTCTTCGCCATTCCGCGTCAGTACCAGCATCGGGTTCTGTTCTGGGGCATCCTGGGTGTCATCGTGCTGCGCGCCATCATGATCGGCCTCGGCGCCACGCTGGTCAGCCAGTTCAGCTGGGTGCTCTATCTGTTCGGCGCCTTCCTGATCTTCACGGGGATCAAGATGTGGATCATTGCCGACCACATGCCCGACATCGCCAACAACCCGCTGCTGAAGTTCCTGAAGCGGCACATGCGGGTGACCGACGGGCTGCGCGGCAACGCCTTCTGGGTGAACGAACCCGACCCGGCCACTGGCAAGGTCGAACGCTTTGCCACCCCGCTGTTCCTGGCCCTGGTGTTGATCGAGTTCGTCGACCTGGTGTTCGCGGTCGACTCCGTGCCGGCCATCTTTGCTATCACTACCGACCCGTTCATCGTCTATACGAGCAACATCTTCGCCATCCTGGGGCTGCGTGCGTTGTACTTCGCGTTGGCTGCGATGATCCACCGTTTCAAGTACCTGAAGTACGCACTGGCCCTGGTGCTGGTGTTCATCGGCTCGAAGATCTTTCTGGTCGGCATCATCGGCAAGATTCCGCCGGTGATCTCGCTGAGCGTGACCTTCGGTCTGATTGCCGGTGGTGTGCTAGTGTCGCTGTGGAAGACACGCGGGCTGCCCACTGTCGTCGCGTCGACATGACGGCGCCCATCGTGCAGCGGTTGCGCGACGCCGCCGCGGCCTTGCCCGCCGAGCGGGTGTCGATGCAAAACATGGCACAGGGCCACGGGCCCGCGACACACGGCACCTTGCTGCTTCTGATGGCAGTGCCGTGCCTTCTGCCCGTGCCGGGCTTGGGCACGGTGCTCGGCCTGGGAATTGCCGCGCCGGCGGCAGCAATGTGGCGGGGCCATTCCGCGGCATGCCTTCCGCGGCGGGTGGCCGAACTCGAACTGTCGCGCCGCTGGGCGCAGCGCGTGTTGGGCATGCTTGCGTCCGCCTATGCCATGGCCGGGCGCTACGCGGAGGGCCAGGCTGAGCCACCGTGCGTCGGCGGACCGCCGCTCATGGACCGCGGTAGCGGTTGGACTGATGGCCGTCATCGTCGTGCTGCCGATTCCCTTCGGCAATGTGCTGCCAGCGCTGGCCATGATGCTCATCGGGCTGAGGCTGGTGTTTCGCGATGGCGTCGCCGTGGTCCTTGGGCTGGCGATGGTGGGTCTGGCGCTGTTCGTGACCGCAGGCTTGCTGCTGATGGCGTGGGCCTGGGGCAGCGATTGGATCACGCGCTGGGTGTCGATGTGAGCGGGCCGCGGTGATGATCTACGCGACTCTCAAGACTCTGCATGTGCTGTCCATCATCGTGTGGATCGGCGGCATGGTGTTTTCGCACTACTTCCTGCGTCCCGCCGTCGCCCAGCTCGAAGCACCGGTGCGTGTGCGCCTGATGCACGACGTGCTCGGCCGCTTCTTCCAGGCCGTGCTTGCAGCCTCGTTGCTGACGCTGGCCAGCGGTGTGTGGATGTTGGGCCGCGTGGCCAAGCAGGTGGTGCAATCCGGTGGCAGCTTCGATATGCCGCTGGCCTGGACCATCATGGCGGTGCTTGGTATCGCGATGGTGGCGATTTTCATGTACATCCGCTTTGTGCTCTACGCGAGGCTCGGCCAGGCCGTTGCAGCGTCCGATTGGGCAGCCGGCAGTGCGGCGCTGGCACAGATCCGCAGCTGGGTCTCGATCAACCTCGGCCTTGGCATTCTGGTAATAGTCGTAACGCTGATGCGCTGGACGACCTGAGTCTGTGGCAGCAGGCATTGGCACGGCTCAGATTGTTCGGCATCGCGCCACCAGCAGCCTTTCCGAGTTGGTAGGGAGAGCGGGCGGAACCGGTAGCCCCGTCGCTCGCATGAGCTCGATTGCAAGCTCCTGACGTGGGCGAACGAAACTATGCGGAGCAGCGATCTCGATGTTGTGCCCGCCTGTACTCGTGAATCATGCTGATTGGATCGCGAACTACGCATAGTTGAGCTATGCATAGGGGTCGGCAGGGCTCTTTGCGCGTTAGTTCGT
This sequence comes from Aquabacterium sp., assembly GCA_044377715.1. Classification (GTDB taxonomy): domain Bacteria; phylum Pseudomonadota; class Gammaproteobacteria; order Burkholderiales; family Burkholderiaceae_C; genus Pseudaquabacterium. The sequence continues at coordinate 234 of JBILYN010000318.1, read as the reverse complement.
GATGGAGCACTCCATGAGCTACTGCCGTGTCAGACTTAGCTTTGTGGCCCCGTGTTGCGGGCTTGCGGAGCGTGCGATGGATGCGGGAGAACTGAAGCGGTGGCTGGCGTCGGTGGCGCGGCTTACGCCGGCCCAGAAGGCCGATTTGCTCAAGGCGCTGAGCGTCAGGGACGACGAGGCCGAGGTCGGGCATCTCGTGGACTCGCGGCTCGCCCAGTCGCCGGCTTGCCCACA
>JBILYN010000336.1:0-5128 GCA_044377715.1 Aquabacterium sp. | reverse complement strand
CAGCTGGCCGCGCTCACCACCGCGCAGGTCCGCGCAATCGAGACCGCCGACCTGGTCGCGCTCGGCACTGACGACCTCGCGGCTTTTGGTTCGGCGCAGATCCAGGCGCTGAGCACTGCGCAGCTCGCCGCACTCGGCACCGACCACCTCGACGACTTGAGCACCGCACAGGTGCGCTCGATGTCGACCGCCCAGATCGCCAGCCTGGCGACCGACCATCTGAACTCGCTGAGCTCAGACCAATTCGCAGCACTGGGCTCGGCCCAAGTCGCCGCGTTGTCGACAACCCAGGTCGCGAACCTGGCGTCTGACGACCTGGCTGCGCTGGGAACATCACAGATCCGGGCGATCTCGACCGCAGGCATCGCCGCGATGGACTCCGACGATTTTGTCGCGATGAGCTCGACCCAGCTCGGGGCTTTGACCACCGCGCAAGTCCGCTCTATCGAGACTGCCGACCTGGTCGCTCTCGGCACCGACGACCTCGCGGCTTTTGGCTCGGCGCAGATCCAGGCGCTAAGCACTGCGCAGCTCGCAGCACTCGGCACCGACCACCTCGACGACTTGAGCACTGCACAGGTGCGCTCACTGTCGACCGCGCAGATCGCCAGCCTGGCAACCGACCATCTGAACTCGCTGACATCTGATCAGTTCGCAGCACTCAGCTCGGCACAAGTCGCTGCGCTGTCGACGACCCAGGTTGCCAACCTGGCGTCTGACGACCTCGCTGCATTGGGAACTGCCCAGGTCCGCGCGATCTCGACCGCAGGCATCGCCGCAATGGACTCCGACGATTTTGTCGCGATGAGCTCGACACAGCTCGGCGCTTTGACCACCGCGCAAGTCCGCTCTATCGAGACCGCCGATCTGGTCGCTCTCGGCACAGACGACCTCGCAGCTTTTGGTTCTGCGCAGATCCAGGCGCTGAGCACTGCGCAGCTCGCAGCACTCGGCACCGATCATCTCGACGACTTGAGCACCGCACAGGTGCGCTCGATGTCGACCGCGCAGATCGCCAGCCTGGCGACCGACCACCTGAACTCGCTGACATCTGATCAGTTCGCAGCGCTGGGCTCGGCCCAGGTCGCCGCGCTGTCGACGACACAAGTCGCGAACCTGGCGTCTGACGACTTGGCTGCGTTAGGCACGGCCCAGGTCCGCGCGATCTCGACCGCAGGCATCGCAGCGATGGACTCCGACGATTTTGTCGCGATGAGCTCGACCCAGCTTGGGGCTTTGAGCACCGCGCAAGTCCGCGCGATCGAGACCGCCGACCTGGTCGCTCTCGGCACAGACGACCTCGCAGCTTTTGGTTCGGCGCAGATCCAGGCGCTGAGCACCGCGCAGCTCGCAGCACTTGGCACCGACCATCTCGACGACTTGAGCACTGCACAGGTGCGCTCGATGTCGACCGCACAGATCGCCAGCCTGTCGACCGACCATCTGAACTCGCTGACATCTGATCAGTTCGCAGCGCTCAGCTCAGGTCAGGTCGCCTCGCTGTCGACGACACAAGTTGCGAACCTGGCATCTGACGACTTGGCGGCATTGGGAACATCGCAGGTCCGAGCAATCTCGACCGCTGGCATCGCCGCGATGGACTCCGACGACTTTGTCGCGATGAGCTCGACCCAGCTCGGGGCTTTGAGCACCGCGCAAGTCCGCGCGATCGAGACCGCCGACCTGGTCTCTCTCGGCACCGACGACCTCGCGGCTTTTGGGTCGACGCAGATCCAGGCGCTGAGCACTGCGCAGATCGACAGCCTGAGCTCGGCCCACATCGCTGGGCTGAGCACGGCCAATGTCGCGGCACTGACGACGTCACAGCTGGCCGGCTTTGCCAGCAGCGACGACATCATCGCGCTGACGACTGAACAGGTGCATGCCTTCACCAGCCAACAGATCGCTGCGCTGAGCACCCACCAGATCAGCTGGCTCGAGACAGCCGACATCGCCGCGTTGACGACGGCGCAGGCCCACGCTTTGAACTCGGCGCAGCTGATCGCGTTGACGACCGACCAGATCGTCGCGCTCGAGACTGTGGACATCGCGGCGATGTCGATGGCCCAAGCCGTGGCTTTCGCCACCGATGATCTGGCGGCGATGAGCAATGCACAGCTCGACGCGCTGCTCAGCGTGTCGCCCATCGTGCTCGATCTCAACGGCAACGGTGTCTCGACGCTGGCAGCGAGGGACGGGGTGCAATTCGACCTGGCCGCCACCGGCAAGACCAGCCAGGTGGCTTGGGTCGGCCAGGGTGATGGTCTGCTGGTGATGGACCGCAACGACGACGGCGCGATCAACAACGGCAGCGAGTTGTTCGGCGCAGCGACCCGCTTGGCCAACGGCAGTCGCGCAGGCAACGGCTACAACGCGCTGGCCGAGGTCGACAGCAACCATGACGGCAAGATCAGCGCCCAGGACACCCAATTCGCCAACCTGAAGGTCTGGGTCGACCGCAACCACGACGGCAAGACCGACCTCGGTGAGCTCAAAGGCCTGGTCGACCTCGGCATCACCGAGCTGGACCTGAACTACGTCAGCTCCAACCGGCTGGACCACGGCAACGCAGTGGCGATGGTGTCGTCGTACAAGACCGTCGACGGCCAAACCCACGAGATGGCCGACGTCTGGTTTGCCAAATCGGCATCAGGACCAGCGCCCAGGCTCGACGAGTTGCTGGCCGCAGCTCCCGTCGACTTGGTGCCCGCCAGCCCGGCGGCCACCCATGCCACCGCCGCAGCGCCACAGGCTGAAACAGCCGCACCGGTGCCCCCACACCGCGTTTCGCTGGACGAGGAACTGCTGCGGCATCTGGCGCCTTTGGTCTGACCCGCGCCGCCGTCGCTGGCCGAGGCCGTCGCGCAGGCCGCGCTCGGCTGGTAGCCGCCCGACGGCCCGCAGGCCTGATCAGTAGTGGATGCTGCGCGGTGCGCCGCCGCCCACGGCGATCGCATCGCCGTTGATGGCTCGCGATTTGGGCGAGCACAGGAAGGCGACCACATGCGCCACCTCGCTGGCATCGACCAAGTGGTTGATCGAGTTGCCCGCAGCCATCTGCGCCTCGACCTGCGCTGCCGGGATGCCTTGGGCCTGAGCCCTGGCGGCGATCAGCGGTGCGCTGCGCTCGGTTCGCGTCAGCCCGGGGTGGACGACGGTGACGTTGATGCCCGAGGGCCCGAACTCGTCGGCCATGTTCTTGCTCAGCGCGGCGACCGCGACGTTGCGGATGCTGCCCACCGTGTTGCCGGTCTGGCGCGCGGCCAGCCCGCTGATGTTGACGATGCGGCCCCAGCCCTGGGCTCGCATGCCGCCGACCACTTCACGCGCGCAGCGGATGTAGCCCATCACCTTGGTGTCGAGCTCAGCGTGGAAAAAATCGCCGCTGATCTCGCCGAGCTTGGGCGGTCCGCCAAAGCCCCCGGGCTCGGCTGCGGCGTTGACCAGGATGTCGATCGGCCCACCGAGCTGGCGCACCGCGTCGGCCACCGCCAGCCTGACCTGGTCGTCACTGGTGCTGTCGGCGCTGATGCCGACCACCCGACGCCCGGTGTCGGCTGAGAGCTGCGCTGCAGCCGCCGCCAGCGCCTCGGCGCCACGGGCGAGCAGCGCCACATCGACGCCCTCTTGCGCCAGCACCAAAGCGATGGCCTTGCCAATACCGCGGCTGCCGCCTGTCACGATGGCGCGCTTGCCTTTGAGTTGCAGGTCCATGAAGGTCTTTCGAGCTTGAAGTTGAAATCGAGGTCGGCGCCAAGCCAGACCCAGCCTGCGCGACTATCCGCGCAAAGTCCTGAAAAAGGCCCGCACGTCGGCGACAAACAGCTCGGGTTGCTCGAAGGCCGCGAAGTGGCCGCCTTTGGGCATCTCGGTCCAATGGCGGATGTCGCTGAAGTCCTTGCTCATCCAGGCCCGCACCGGCGCGACGATCTCCTTCGGGAACACCGCGACGCCGGTCGGGATCTTCACGACCCGGTTGGCGCGGCGCCCGCCAAAGCTCTCCCAGTACAGCCTTGCCGACGAGGTGGCGCTGGCGGTCACCCAATACAGCATCAGGTTGTCGAGCAGCTCGTCTCGGCTCAGGATGTTCTCGGGGTGGCCATCGCAATCGGTCCAGGCCCAGAACTTCTCGAGTATCCAGGCCGCCTGGCCTGCGGGCGAATCGGTCAGGCCGTAGCCCAAGGTCTGCGGCCGGGTGGCCTGCTGTTTGGAGTAGCCCGAATCCCAGTCGGCGTAATGCTTGATACCGGCCAGTGCCCGGGCCTCTTCGGGGCTGGGCTCGCCGGCGGTTTGGGGCTTGGTGCCCATCGCCAGCGTGATGTGGATGCCGGCGCAGTGCGCTGGGTCCTGGGCGCCTAGCGAGCTTGTCACCGCCGAACCCCAGTCGCCGCCCTGGGCGCCGTAGCGCGCATAGCCCAGTCGGTCCATCAGCGTGGCCCAGGCCTGCGCGATCCGGTCAACGCCCCAGCCGGTGGTTTTGGGCTTGCCCGAGAAGCCGAAACCCGGCAGCGATGGGCAGACCACGTGGAAGGCATCGGCGGCATTGCCACCGTGGGCGGTGGGGTCGGTCAGCGGCGCGATGACCTTGTGAAACTCGACCACCGAACCGGGCCAGCCGTGGGTGATCAGCAGTGGCATCGCCTGCGGGTGCGGCGACCGCACATGCAGGAAGTGGATGTCTAGGCCGTCGATCTCGGTGTTGTACTGGTCAAACTGGTTGAGCCTGTGCTCGCGCGCACGCCAGTCGTAGTCCTCGGCCCAGTAGCGACAGATGTCCTGGATCCAGGCCAACGGCGCGCCCTGGCTCCAATCACTGACCGGTTCAACCTCGGGCCAGCGGGTGTTGCGCAAGCGAGCGCGCAAGTCGGCCAGCACGGCGTCGCTGACCTGGATGCGAAAGGGGTGGATCTCTTGGTTCATGTTCATTCACCCTTCTGGGTTGCGTTGGCATTCAATGCGCAAAAACGGTATCCCGAGTCTCGCACGGGTCGGGCGGTCGATGCGTGGTTCGTCTCAGCAGCGCTGATCGGGCGACAGTGCAAGAAGAACTTGCCCACCTTGGACGCCTTGGTTAAATTCCCGGCCATATTTCGGAGGCAAGCCATGAACAGTTCTCAAGCGCGGGCGG
>JBILYN010000150.1:0-10881 GCA_044377715.1 Aquabacterium sp. | reverse complement strand
ACACCCTCACGGATGTACACGCATGACTCGGGGCCGCCGTAGCTGGCTAAGCCTTCAACGTATGAAACTTTCATTCACAACACCTTGCCGGTTTTGACCGGCGCACGGAGGCAAGCCATGAACAGTTCTCAAGCGCGGGCGGTGCAGAACTACCGGACCAGACTCAGCGAGCGCGGCTTGATCCGGTTTGAGGTGCTGGGCCTCGGCGTAGATCGCGACCTCATACGCTCACTCGCGCGACGTCTGGCCGAGGAAGGGCCTGAGGCCAGCGTGCTGCGCGCAGCGGTCAGCCAGACCATCACCGGCGCCCCGCCAACAAAGGGTGGCATCCTCGCGGCCCTGCGCCGCTCGCCGCTGGTTGGCGCCGACCTCAACCTCAGCCGTACCGCCGAGGCAGGACGAAAGGTCCAGACCTGATCAACGCTGGCGCCGCAACTGCTGCGCCGGCCCACGAATGAGCGGTCGTGACCGACAACGAGCGAGACTTCGCCGACATCGGCACCGTCAACCCGCTGCGCGCCGGCAAGCGCTGACGCTGGGGCTTCAACGACCGGCCTCAAACGCTTTCAGTTCAGCGAGGCTTCGGCCACCGGGTCACCGGCGATGCGGCTGTGCCACATCACCCGCGGCTGGGTCATGTCCCAGGGCGTGGCACGGTGCAGCAAGCAGCGGTTGTCCCAGATCACCACGTCGCCTGCGCTCCATCGATGGTGGTAGACGCGCGGCGCTTGGCAGGCGAAGTCCACCAGTTCGTCGAGCAAACGCTCAGACTCACCTGGGTCCAGTCCCGGAATGTTGTGCGCGTGGCGACCGATCAGCAGCGACTTGCGGCCGGTCTCGGGGTGTATCTTGACCAGCGGACGCAGCGGCACCGGGCCGGCGTGAAAGCCGTAGCCACTGTAAGCGCTGCCAGCCTCGGGTTGGTGGCCGAGCTTGGCCTGGCTGTAGTGCAACGAGTGGTGCGCGGCCAAGGCCTCGACCTTGGCGCGCAGCCCGTCGTCGAGCGCGTCATAGGCCGCGCGCATGTCGGCGAAGCCGGTCTGGCCGCCGGTAGCCGGCACCACCTCGGCGCTGAACACCGCGCCCTTGGCCTGCACCGACATGTAGGTGCTGTCGGCATGCCAGCCCATATTGCCTTTGAGGATCTTGACGACATCGTCGTTGTCGGCCTCGATGCGCAGCGTGCCGTCGGACCTGACGTTGCTGATCGCTGCCATGTCAAACTCAAGCGGCCCGAAGCGCCGGGCGAAGCTGATCTGCTCGTCGCGAGACAGGTGCTGACCGGGAAAGATCAGCAGCGCATGCTCGAGCCAGGCCTGGTGCAGTTCGTGCCAGCATTCGTCATCGACCGTGGCCAGGCGGATGCCGGTGACCACGGCGCCGAACGAGGCGTCTATCGGTGCGATGTTGAAGCTGGTCATGGGTATTTTCCTAACGTATTAAATTCACGTCCATCACGACAAATCAACTTAAGCGATCAGGCCTTGCGTGCGCGCGGCCTGTCGGCGCAGGTACTCGGGTGAGCCCAGCATCTGGCGGTTGAAGCCGATGCGCTTGAACCAGTAGTGCAGGCCGAGCAGATCGGTGAAGCCCATGCCGCCGTGCACCTCGGTGGCGGTCTTGGCGACCGATCGGCCGACCTCGTCCAGGTGGGGTTTGAGCTGGCAGACGGTCAGCCCGGCCTCGACCGGCGACTCGCCGAGCTGGTGGCCGGCGTACCAGACAAAAGCCCGTGACGGCTCCAACTGCGCGACCATCTCGGCGCACAAGTGCTTGACGGCTTGGAACGACGCGATGACCCGGCCGAACTGCTCGCGCTGTTTGGCGTAAGCCACCGCTTGGTCGATCATGTGCTGCGCTGCGCCCAGCGTGTCAGCGGCCAGCACGCAGCGCCCAGCGGCGAGCACCCGGTCGCAGACCGCGGCGCTGCTGCCCGGCAGCCGGTCGGCCGGCACCGCGTCGAAGACCAGTTCGCCAACCGGGCGGCTGCGGTCGACGGTCTCGAGCCGGATCCGGGTCAGCCCGCGGGCATCGGCGCTGACCAGGTGCAGCCCGCCCTCGGTGTCGGCGACGACATAGGCATCGGCTTCGAAGTCCAGCACATGCAGCGACCTGCCGCTGAGCTTGCCGTCGCGTGCGGTGACACCGGCGCCCGCGCGCGCGCCCGATCGCTCAGCCAACGCTGCGCCGACCAGCACCTGGCCGGTGGCGATGCGTGGCAGCCACTCGAGCTGCTGGGCGTCGCTGCCGGCCAGCAGCAGCGCGGTCGGCACCATCACCGAGTTGGCGGTGAATGGCACTGGCGCGACGTGATAACCCAAGACCTCGGCGGCCAGGCAGGCATCTAGCATCGCCATACCGACACCGCCGTGGCGCTCGGGGATCAACAGCCCGGCCAGACCGAGCTCGGCCAGCCCGGCGATCAGGTCGGCGGCGCGCCCTTCGTTGTTGTCGGCGAAGCGGCGCACACGGTCCAGCGGCGCGCGCTCGCGCAGGTAATGGTCCAGCGCATCCTTGAGCTGGGTCTGCTCGGTCGAGAGTCCGAATTCCATCATTTGGCTCCGGCTTGGGGCTCACGCGGCATGCCCAGCCCGCGCTCGCTGATGATGTTTTTCTGGATCTGGCTGGTGCCCCCGCCAATGATCAGGCCGAGGAATAACATGTAGGCGTACTGCCAGCTGCCGCCGTCGCGCAGCCTGGGGTTGGCACCGTAGGCCAGACCGCCCTCGCCCATCGCGTCGATCGCCAGCGCCTCGAGATCGTGGCGCAACTCGGTGCCCTGGAGCTTGACGATCAGCCGCGCCAGGCCCACGTCCTGGTTCGGGTTGAGCTTGCTCGAGAGCACGCGCAGCTCGTTGAACTGCAGCGCCAGCACCCTCGACTGGATCCGCATCAGCCGGTCCAGGAACTGCGGGTTGTCGATCAGCCGCTCACCGTCGACGGTCTCGGATTTCATGATCTCGATCAGGCCGTTGAGCCGCGCCAGTGATTGGTTAGGGTCGGCAAGCGTGTCACGCTCATTGCCCAGGATCACGTTGGCGACCTTCCAGCCGTCGCCGCGCCGGCCGACGATCTGGTCCCGGGGCACCCGCACATCGGTGAAGAAGACCTCGTTGAAGTTCGGGTTCATCGTCATGTCGACGAGCGGCCTGATCTCGATGCCGGGCGTGTCGACGCGCAGCAGCAAGAAGCTGATGCCTTGGTGCTTGGGCGCATCGGGCTCGGTGCGTACCAGGCAGAACATCCACTGCGCCAGGTGCGCGGTGCTGGTCCAGATCTTCTGGCCGTTGATGACCCATTCGTCGCCGTCGAGCACTGCCGAGGTCCGCAGGCTGGCCAGGTCGCTGCCGGCGCCGGGCTCCGAATAGCCCTGGCACCAGAGCATCTCGCCGCTGAGCGTGGGCGCGATGAACTGGCGCTTCTGCGCCTCGGTGCCCATCTCGAGCAGCGTGGGCACCAGCATCGAGATGCCCTGCCCGCCCAGCCCGGCGCTGACCTGCGCGCGGGCGAACTCCTCGCCAATGATGCGGCTCTTCAGGATGTCTGGCGCCTGGCCCGCGCCACCGTACGCGTGCGGGATCGTGCGGGCGGTGTAACCGTGCTCGATCAGCCGGCGCTGCCAGGCGCGAGCCTTGTCGTCGCGCGGGCTGCCCGCCGACGGCGCTTCGTGGGCGTGGTCTACCAGAAAGCTGCGCAGATCAGCGCGGAAGGCCTCGTAGGCCGGGCCGTAGCTCAAATCCATGGTGGGCTTGCTCCGATGCAGTGGTGGGTGCAGGCATCCTGCCCGCGTGTAGCGAACCTCATCGCGTTGCCGGCTGGTCGTCGAGTACCGCGAGCAAAGCGCCGTTGGCAACCTGCTCGCCCTCGGCGACGCGGATCGCCTGCACGATGCCGTCGACTGGCGCGGTGATGCGGTGCTCCATCTTCATCGCCTCGAGCACCATCAGCAGCTGGCCACGAACGACCGACTCGCCAGGTGCCACCGAGATCGCCAGCACCCGCCCGGGCATCGGCGCTTTCAGCGCGCCACCGGCCTGCGCCGGGCCGGCCACCGCAAAACGCGGCAACTCGATCAGCTCGACATCGCCAAATTCGCCGTGCACCAACCGGCGCGCACCCACCGAGGTGATCGCCAGCGCGCTGCGCCGGCCGTCGACCTCGAGATCGATGTCGGCGCCGCTGCTGCGCAACACCCTGGTGCGGCGGGCACTGCCGTCGACGCTGACGACCAGGCTACCGTCGCGCTGGGCGCGGTACTCGAGCTTGAGCTTGCGCTCACCCACCAGGTAGTCGACACGCTCGGGCGGCATCACCGAGTTGCGGAATCCCGCTGTCACGCTGGCCAACACTTTGGCGCTAGTGCGCCGCAGCGCGCGCGCTTGCAGTGCAGTGGCCGTGGCCGCGAGCGCGAGGTCTTCGTCGCTGAAGCTGCGCTCGCGCGCCGGTGCAACCCGCTCGATGAAATCGGTGTGGGTGTCGCCGCGCAGGAACTCTGGGCTGCGCAGCACCGAGACCAGGAAATCGCGGTTGTGGGTGATGCCTTGCAAGCGTGTCGTCTCGAGCACCCGGGCCAGCCGGGACGCGGCTTCGCGCCGGGTCGGCGCCTTGACGATGACCTTGGCGATCATCGTGTCGAAGTCGATCGAGACCTCGCTGCCAGACTCGACGCCCGAGTCGAAGCGAACGCCCTCGCCGGTCGCGGGCGCCCAGACGTCGATGGTGCCGGGCGTGGGCAGGAAACCCTGGGCCGGGTTCTCGGCGCAGAGCCTGGCCTCGATCGCATGGCCGTCGATGCGCAGGTCAGCCTGCGTGTAGCCCAGCGGCTCGCCCTCGGCGATGCGCAGTTGCTCGCGCACCAGGTCCAGCCCGGTGATCGCCTCGGTCACCGGGTGCTCGACCTGCAAGCGGGTGTTGACCTCGAGGAACCAGAACTCGCGACCGCTGAGCAAGAACTCGACCGTACCGGCCGACTGGTAGCCGATCGCGCGCGCCGCGGTCAGCGCGGCTTGGCCCATCTGCTCGCGCAGCGCTGCGTCGAGCGCAGGCGACGGCGCTTCCTCGATGATCTTCTGGTGGCGCCGCTGGATCGAGCATTCGCGCTCGAACAAGTGCACCAGATGGCCGTGCAAATCGCCCAGGATCTGGATCTCGACATGGCGCGACCGGGCGACCCAGCGCTCGAGAAACAAAGTGCCGTCGCCGAAAGCCGCGCTGGCCTCGCGCCTGGCGCTGGCGATCGCGGGCTCGAGATCGGCGGGTGAATCGACCACCCGCATGCCACGCCCGCCACCACCTGCGGCGGCCTTGACCAGCACCGGGTAGCCGATGCGCAGCGCAGCGGGTGCTGCGTCTTCGCCTGGGGCCAGCGCGTGGGCTTGCAGCGTGGGAACGTTCAGAGTCTGCATCAGCCGCTTGGCGGCGAGCTTGTCGCCGATGCCGCGGATCGTCGCAGGCGTCGGCCCGACCCAGGTGATGCCCTGGTCGATCACCGCCTGGGCAAAACCAGCGTTCTCCGACAGAAAGCCGTAGCCGGGGTGGACCGCATCGGCGCCGGTGCGCCGGCAGGCCTCGAGCAGCTTGCCGACGTCTAGGTAGGTCTCGGCCGGGCTGCGCCCGTTCAGCGCGATCGCGGTGTCGGCCTCGCGCACATGCGGCGAGCCGGCGTCGCCGTCGGCGTACACCGCCACCGTGGCGATGCCCATGCGCTGCGCGGTGCGGAAGATGCGGCGCGCAATCTCGCCGCGGTTGGCCACCAGCAGTCGCCGGATCGGTTTGATGATCACATCCGCCATGTGCCGTACTCCTGTGTGCCTGCAACGGCCTTGCTGTGACAGGCCGACAGCGCGATGGCCAACACGTCGCGCGTGTCGCGCGGGTCGATCATGCCGTCGTCCGAGACGCGCGAGGTAGCGTACAAGCCTTTGGACCGCTCCTCGGCCCAATGCTCGACCGACTCGACGCGCTTGACGTTGGCGGCTTCGTCGAAGACCTCGCCGCGCCGCTCGGTCGCGCTGCGCTGGACGATGGTCATCACGCCGGCCATCTGCTTCGGGCCCATCACCGCGACCTTGGCCGTTGGCCAGGTGAAGGTGAAGCGGGTGCCAAAAGCGCGGCCACTCATGCCGTAGTTGCCCGCACCGTAGGACGCGCCGACGATGACAGTCAGGTGCGGTACGGTGGAGTTGGACACCGCGTTGATCATCTTGGAGCCGTTCTTGGTGATCCCGCCCTGCTCGAAATCGGTGCCGACGATGAAGCCGGTGATGTTGTGCAGGAACAGCAGCGGCACGTCGATCTGGTTGCACAGCTGGATGAACTGCGCGGCTTTCTCGGCCGCCTCGGAGAACAGCGTGCCGTTGTTGCCCAGGATGCCGATCGGAAAACCGTGGATCGCCGCCCAACCGGTGACCAGCGTTGGCCCGTACAGCGGCTTGAACTCCTCGAAGCGCGAGCCGTCGACGATGCGCGCGACCACCTCGCGGATATCGAAAGGCTGGCGCAGGTCGCGCGAGACGATGCCCAGCAACTGCTCGGGATCGTGGACCGGCGGGTCGGCCGGCAACGATGGGCCCGGGCCCTGCTTGCGCCAGTTCAGGTGCGAGACGACCTCGCGGCACAGCCGGATGCCGTCCATCTCGTCTTCGGCCAGGTAGTCGCCCAGGCCCGAGATCGCGCAGTGCATCTGCGCGCCGCCCAGATCCTCTTCGTTGGCGTCCTCGCCGGTGGCCATCTTGACCAACGGCGGGCCGGCCAGGAAGACCTTGGACTGGCCACGGATGAAGATGTTGTAGTCGCTCATGCCGGGCTGGTAAGCACCGCCGGCGGTCGATGCGCCGAAGACCACCGAGATCGTCGGGATGCGCAGCTTGGACAGCTCGGTGATCTCGTAGAACAGCCGGCCGGATTCGGCGAAGTGGCCGACCTCGCGCCGGATCGCGGCCTCCGGGCTGCCGTCGCCGGAATCGCCGCGCAGGTCGGCGCCTGCTGACTCGACGAACTGCACATAAGGCATGCGGTTGGTCCGCGCGATCTCGAGGCCGCGCATCAGCTTCTTGGCGTTGAAGGCATTGAAAGCCCCGGCGCGAACCGAAGGGTCGTGGCCGAGGATCACGCATTCGACGCCTTCGATCACGCCGATGCCGACAACAAAGCCCGAGCCGACCTGGAAGTTCGATCGCCAGGCCGCGAGCGGACTGATCTCGAGAAACGGCGAATCGGGGTCGAGCGCCATCGCGATGCGCTCGCGCAGCGGCATCTTGCCGCGAGCGCGCAGCCGCGCCATGGTCTCCTCGCCGCCGCCTTGCGCGGCCTCCTGGTACAGGGCGTCCAGACCTTCCAGGGTCTCGAGCATTTCGGCCCGATTGCGGGCATAGCTCTCGCTGCGGACATCGAGCTTGGACTCGATCACGGGCATGGAAACTCCTGGTTGTGCGCCGAACCAGCGGCGCGCCGTCGGGTGGTCGATTGGGTGGTCGATTGGGTGGTCGATCGGGTGGTCGGGTTGACCGTCATGGCTGGACGCAGGCGGGCTTCAGCGCCGCACCAGCGCGTCGCCTTCGCGCCAGGGCGAGAGCTGGCCCTGGTAGACCTCGGGTCCGTTGCGGAAGTGTGCGGCCTCTTCGAGCGTCTCGACGAAAGGCATGTCGGCCGGGTACAGCGCCGCGCCACGCGGCCTGGCGCCGGATTTCGAGACATGGCCCCACAGCGGGTGTCCGACGACCTCTTCGGCGATCGCGACCGCCTCGATCAGCTTGTCCAGCTTGTAGCCGGTCTCGATGCCCATCTCGTGGCACAGGTCGACCAGGTCTTCGGTCGGCACATGGCCTGCCGATCGGCCGTTGCCGCAGTAAGGGCAGCCGCCCATGCCGCCCAGGCAGGTGTCGAACTCGCGAGCGCCAAGCTGCAGCGCCTCGTAGTAGCTGGTCAGCGTCGCGCCGCGCTGGTTGTGCAGGTGCAGGTGAAAGTCGGTGACCGCCGGCCAGCGTTCGCGGATCTCGAGCATGGTCTCGCGAACCAGGTGCGGCATGTTCCAGCCCATCGCCTCGAGCAGCGAGACCCTGGTGACCGTGATGCCCGCGGCCTGCCACTTGCCGATCATCAGCTCGAGCATCGCGATGCGCTGGGCCCGGCTGAAAGCACCTTCGAAGTTGGAGCCGAAAGGATTGCCCAGCCCCACCGAGGCTTGCTGCGCACCAGCGGCCTTCGCCGCGGCGATGGTCGCGTCCATCGCGGCGATCTGCTGGGCCTGGCTGCGGTTGTAGTTGCGCCGCGCGAAGGTGTCGCAGAGCTCAACATGGGTGGCCGGCAAGCGGCCTTCGCGGCGCACATTGACTTTCGGGAAGAAACGGTCGGCGCGGTCATAGCCGGCTTTGTTGAACACCGCCGCGGTGTAGCGGATGCCGGGCTTGGGCACGAAGCGCTCGGCGATCTCGTCGATGCAAGCCATCTGCGGCGTCCACTTCGGGTGGGCGAACGAGCCGATCGAGATCACTTTCGCACCGGTTTCGGCGAGCGCGTCGAGCAGCCTGAGCTTGGCCTCGACGGGAATCGACGCGCTCTCGATCTGCAAGCCCTCGCGCATCGTGTCGTCGGTGATGACGACCGAGGTCGGCAACAAGCTGTTGGTGGATTCAGCGGTCATGGGTCACAGGCTGGTCGCCTTGAAGGTTTCACACAGGGGTGGTCTCGACCATTGCAGGCCAGCCACCATCATGCCAAGCAACGTGCCGCGCGCTGGCGTGAAAACCCGGATGCTTCGATCCTCCAAGACGCGCAGCAGAATTTTTGCTCGCGCCGCCAACTGGGCGTAGACCCGGGTCAGCCAGCCCGCAGCGCAGCGCTGCGGCGCAACCGAGCCCAGGCGCTGTTGACCAGACCGGCAATGCCGTTCGGGCACAGGCACAGGAACAGGATCAGCACCACGCCATAGATCAGCGGCGTGTTCGACGTCTGCATCGTGCGTGCCGCCGCGCCGACCACCAGAAAGATGAACTGCAGAACGACCGCGCCATAGATCGCCCCGCTCAGCGAGCCCAGGCCGCCGACCGCGATACCGATCAGGAAACCGAAGGACAGGAACATCCCGAACATGCCCGGCGCGACATAGCGCATCGACAGCGCCGCCAGCCCGCCGGCGATGCCGGTCAGCATCGCGCTGATGCCGAAGACCGCCGATTTGTAGAAGACCGTGTCGATGCCCATGGTCCGCGCCGCAATCGGGTGGTCCCGGATCGCGATGACCGCGCGACCGACGCGACCGCGCAGCAAGTTCGTCGTCAGCAGGAACGCCAGCGCCAACAGCAGCAGGGCCAGCAGGTAAAGCCATTGGTCGAAACTCAGCGGCAGACCGAAAGGCACCGCAGGCACGTCGATGCCCAGACCTTGGCCACCGCCGGTCCAGCGCTCGAGCATTTTCCACTTCGCGATGCTCGGCACCACCGCACCGATGGCAAACGTGGCCATCGCCAGATGCATGGGCTGCAGCCGAAGCAAGGGCAGACCGAACAAGGCCCCGACGACCAGACAGACGACGCCCGCGACCGGCACCGCGACCCAGTGCGTCATGCCTGTGTGCACGATGAGCAAGGTCGTCGTGTAGGCGCCGATCGCGTAAAACGCACCGTGTCCCAGCGATATCTGACCGTTGTAGCCCACCAGGACATTCATCCCGAGCAGCGCGAGCACATAGATCAAGATGTTGGTGAACCGGAAGAGCTGGAAGTCCGATGCAAACATCGGCACCGAGGCGACCACTCCGAGGACAAGCAACAGGCCGAACAGGCGCCAATGTGGCGCAGAAGTCTGTTGCATCAGCGACCCGTGAACCCAGGCTTTCTCTTCTCGAAAAAGGCCTTGATGCCTTCCTGGCCGTCTGCGCTGACCACCAACTCGGCGATCTTGCGCGCCTCGAGCTCCATCTGCGACTCCAGGCCATGCTCGAATGATTCATTGAGCAGCGTCTTGACGGCACCGTAGGCCCGGGTGGGACCGGCCGCGAGGCGCTTGGCCAGGCTCATCGCCGCCTCTAGCGCCTCGCCGTCGGCCACGACCTGGTTGACGACGCCCCAATCCAGCGCCTCGGCGGCGCTGAGCACCCGGTTGGTCAGCATCAGCTCGCGCGCTCGGCGGTCACCGATCTTGCGCGGCATGTAAAAAGTCGAACTCCCGTCGGGCGACAGGCCGGCGTTCGTGTACGCCATCGTGAACTTGGCACTTTGCGCAGCGATCGCCAGGTCCGCGGCCATCACGATGCTGAAACCCGCGCCGCCGGCAGCGCCGTTGACCGCGGCGATCACCGGCGGGTCCATCCGAGCCAGACGAGACAGGGCCATGTGCAGGTCGCCGGCCATGGCCTTGATCAGTGAATTCGCACCGGCGCCGGCAGCGACAAACGCGCTGAGGTCGCCTCCGGCGCAAAACAACTTGCCTTCGCCGGTCAGCACGACCGCACGTATCGACGGGTCGTCGTCACAGCGGATCGCCGCGTCGGAAAACTCCTTGGCCATCAAGGGCGACAGCGCGTTGCCCTGCTTGGGCCGGTTGAAGACGATGCAAGCGACGCCGTCCTGCACCTCGAAATTCAGTGTTTCGTAGACCATGAGATGCTTTTGCCTATTTATGCTTGTTCACGAGAATGAAGCGAATAACGCGAATCTATCCCAAACTCTAGCATCCTGATGGGCAGCGCGCGAGCTTGAGGGGGTCTCGGACTTCAAGCAGCAGAAGTGCGCCGGCAACTGCAGTGCGCAAGCGCCGGCGTGCAGATCAACCGGCCTGCCGATCGAGCGCGGCGATCACCGCGTCACCCATCGCCACCGTGCCCAGCGCGGCCTCGCCGGGCGCTGCGATGTCGGCGCAGCGCGCGCCCGCCGCCAGCGCGGC
>JBILYN010000317.1:0-5366 GCA_044377715.1 Aquabacterium sp. | reverse complement strand
CACACGGATTGCGGGCCTCTGATACGACCTCGAGAAGTCGACCGGGTCGCGCAATGGGTCAGCGAAGCGCAGCAGCAAGGGGCGACCCTGTTGACCGGTGGTGAGCGCTTGTCCAACACGAACTATGCGCCGACCCTGCTGCTCAATCCGGCCTCGAACTCCAAGGTGTCGCGCGAAGAGATTTTCGGGCCTGTGGTCTGCTTGTATGGCTATGACGAGGAGGCCGAGGCGATCGCTGCTGCCAACAGCCTGCCTTTCGCCTTTCAGGCCTCAGTGTTTTCGAACCGCCTCGACTTTTCGATGCGCGTTGCCAAGGCGCTCGACGCCTCAGCGGTCATGGTCAACGACCACACCGCTTTCAGGGTCGACTGGATGCCGTTTGCAGGCAGGCGCCAATCGGGCTTGGGGGTTGGCGGCATCGGTCACAGCATGCAGGACATGAGTCAGCACAAGATGATCGTGATGCCTTACTAGGCCCTAGCCAAACCTGCTCTTTCAAAGCTTCAGTGGGCTGACGGCTTTGACGATGCTGGCAAAGCCAGCCAATGGCAGGCTGGCCGCAACGACCAAGTCACTCGCGTCGACCAGCAGCGCGGGGCTACAGACTCATTCGGCCGTCATCGATGTCACATTGGTCTTCTCGTTGTACCGAAGCGTGATCTTGTTAATCTCGCAAAGATCGATTTTTTCCCAGATCCGGTCTTCATCCTCGCCGTAGCCGACCCAGTGAATCTTCATGTCGTAGATGCATTCGGATTTGTTCTTGTCGAACGAGAGGTCACGTGACTTGCCATCATTCAGGATTCTCTTGCCAAGCTGGTCCTTGCCCCAGTTCTTCTGTTTGCTGGGAACCACGTAGACTGACTCGATGTCGTAACCTGTCCTGTTGGTCAACGTGAAATCGGCATCGCCAGCGAAGGCGGCGCCGGCAAACGGCAACATCGCAATCAACAGGGCTCTACGCAAAAATTCTCTCTTAAACATTTCATTCACTCCTTTAATTAATCATTTTACTGAAATTTTCCCCAATGGCAAAGAGGTTCTGATTTCGCCGTTCGACGCACCTCCAACCGCACATACATCAGCTTGCTGACGCGACGGTCTCCGGCGCGGCCCGCACAATCGGCCGCGATTCGCGACGCATAGACCACGATGCCGGCATAGAGCAGGTTCACGAACACGAATCGAAGCACGGATGGCGGTAGTCGATCTGGCCACTGGGGTCCTGGTCGGTATTGCGGGCATCGGACAGGTCTACCTGGATGGTCATCAATGGCTCCCGATCACAGTCGTGAGCGGACCCTGCAACCCATTGACATGCGAGCAGAGCAGAAAAGTGTTGGGCTCTCAATTCATCGAGTTTTCTCAACGATTTAGCCAGTCTCGTCTATTTTCGAGCCACCAGGCAAGGAAAAAAGTTAGCTAGCTTGTTTTCGTCACTGAGCCAGCGTGACGCGGATTCACAAGCAGCGAGTTCCGTGCGCGAGTGCGTTGACCCGCGATCGGAGCTAAATCGAATCGGGACCGGGTTTAGGGTCTGCCGGCTGGTCGGACAAGCGCTCGAGCAAGCCACTGGCGCGCTGGGTACGCTGGACCAGCGCGTCAGCGAAAGCTTGCGGTCGCCCCGGACCGGTCGCCCCGGACCGTGTCTTAAATCTGAAGGGGGGTTCAAATTCAAGACCCGGTCCCTCGCAACCCGCGGGCCGCCGATGATCACCGCCAGCCGCGCGCCCAGCGCCACGCCACATGCCACTTTCTGCCAGTCGACCTCGGTTGTCGCGTCGGTGGGCATCGGGAACAAGAAGTCCAGCCATTGCCTAGCGGCAACCAGGTCGACAGCACCGGCCAAGCCGCCTGGCTGCGCGCCAGCACCTGGCAAGCCACCAGGAAGATCTCCTGCTCAAACGGGCGCAGCGGCTGGCGTGCCAGCCAGTCGAACAGCGCCTCGCCCAGCAACTCGGTGCGGTTGCCGTGCAGAACCAGCAGACCGGGTTGGACGTCGTCGCTCATCTGGCGCATCGGTGGTGGTCAGTCCTCAGGCCGCATCTGGCATCTGGCATCTGGCATCTGGCATGTGCCGTATGCAGCGCTGTCAGAGCCGCAATCGGCATAGGGGGCCTCCATGATAGGAGGCACCCCTGCCACATCACCCGGCATGCGGGTCCGCACCGGGCGGTTCGAGAGTTTGAGGTCATGAGAGTCTGGGTACGCCCAATCGGTCGAAGTAGGCAATGGTCAGCACGGTCTTGAGCAGGTAATTGCTGTTGCGCCACCAGCGGCGGTTGTTGCCCGCCACCCGTCTTGCAACCGTTTCCCCCGCACCAAGTGCCTTGAGCTCGCGGTACATCGTCGCCGGCCGCTTCCAGTGCTTGAGTTGGATCGCCCTCAGGCGGTGGCGCAGCCACTCGTCCAGCTCGCGCCAGACTTTGGGCGTTTGCGCCAACCCGAAGTAGGCTTTCCAGCCCAGCATGTACGGCCGCAGCCGCTGCACCACTTGCTCCATGCTGCGCCCGCCCGAGCGGCGTGTGAGTTGCCGGATGCGGGCCTTGAAGTTGTCCACGGCCTTGTGAGCTACGGCGCATTTGACTTCACGGCCCTTGGCCACCCACAGCGCGTAGCCCAGGAACTTGCGCCCCAATGCACTGCCCACCGCGCTCTTGGCTTCATTGATCTGAAGCTTCAGCCCGGCGTACAGCCCCCTGAGCAGCGCCATCACCCTGTGCCCAGCCTTCATGCTGCCCACATAGACGTTGCAGTCGTCGGCATAGCGCGCGAAGCTGTAGCCCCGCGCCTCCAGTGCCTTGTCCACTTCGTCAAGCAACACGTTGGCCAGCAACGGTGACAGCACGCCACGTACACAAAAGCGAATCTTGTCTCGAACCGCTGGCGTCGGCGGCGGTAGTGCGCGAATTGAGCGATCCAGCAGGCCCGCCGGAGGGACGACTCGAGGTCGGAATCGAATGCCGGATCGTGATGCTGTCGTCGCCGACGATGACTTCCTTGACGAGCAATCTTACGACGCGTTGGCGTTCCAGCACGCCTAGCCCCTGGCTTTGGGTGCGCAGGCGCTCGAGGAATTCACCCAGCGTATGAGCGAGCCGCAGGTACGTGGCTTGGTCGGCAAGCTGGGCATTCAGCGAGTCGAGTTCCGCCTTCAAACGCGTCTCGCGCTGGCGCAACTCGGGCATGCGCCGGCGCAGTTCGTCCAGGCTCAGTAAGTCCTCTTGATACGCGGTGAGCAGCCGCTCGACGCGCCGTTGAGTCTGAAGCATCTCTCGGACGATCCTGTCCTGATTTTGCTTGACCGGATCGGATGTGCGTGCCGCTTCCAGACGCCGCGTGAGCTCGACCTGAATCAGCGCCGGATCTTCAAGCAACCGAGTGACCTCGGTCCACACGGTGTCTTCGAGCAGATCAAGTCGGATCGGTTTCGCGCTACATCGCGCCTGGCCTTGGTAGCGCCAGGCATCCGAACCCAGGCACCGGTAGTAGTAGATTTTGCGAGCGCTGCTGCGCGTGACGGTGCGATACAGCGCATATCCGCAATCTGCGCAATGCACAAGCCCCTGCAAGACGCTCGGCTCGACCGTGCGCCGTGGAGAGAATTTCTTGTTGTCCTGCAGTTGCTCCTGCGCCAGGTCGAAGGTGCGTTCATCCACCAGCGCGGGCACGGGAATCTGAATCCACTGTTCCCGGGGAGCCTCCTGCATCGGGCGCGGACTGCGTCGCGATGGATGGCCACGCATGCGGGCCGCCCTGTTATCGCGGTGCTGTCGTGCAGCCTCCTGCGTCTTGCCAAAGCAGGCCATGCCCCGGTATGCTGGGTTGCGCAGCATCGCCCAGATCGTCGAGCGCTCCCAGCAGGTCTGCTCCCTCCTGGTCGGCAGCCCGAGTTCGTTGAGCCGACGCGTGATAGCGCCGATGCTCAGCGCCTGCGCGGTGTACAGCTCGAAGACAAGGCGCACCACCTCGGCCTGCGTTTCGATGACTTCGTAGTAGGCCGCGCGATCCTCGGTCTTGCGCATATAGCGATAGCCGTACGGCGCGCCGCTGAGCACACTGACCTCGCCCAGCTTGGCACGATGGCGCTTGCCGCGGCGCGAGCGCTCCAGAATCTGGGCTCGTTCGTATTCGGCAATCATTCCCTGGAACTGCAGCAGCAGTTGGTCCTCCGGCGTTTGTGACTGCGGCGCCTTGACGAAGATCGTCTGCACACCGTGACGCAACCATTCCTCGGTGAGCAGCACCTGGTAGGCGTACTTGCGGCTGAGGCGGTCTGGCGACAGCACCAGCACCGCTTCGATCTGCCCTTCGGCAACGAGGTCGCGCACCCGCTCCAGGCCTGGGCGAACCAGCGTGGCGCCGCTGAATCCCTCGTCCTCGAAGATCCACTCAGCCGGTACGCTGTAGCCTTGGGTCGACGCGAACGCCATCACTGCGGCCGTCTGGCTGTTGATCGTCTTGTCCTCCTTCTGCTGGTCGGACGACACCCGCGCATAGATCGCCGCTATCTTCATGACCATGCCCTCCTACTCGCGTGCGTCCACCGGTGCGTTGGATACGACCGGGAACCAAGATGTCGTAGGCCTGTTCGAGCTTGGCACCGAACAGACGGTCAAAGCAATACTCGAATTGGACTTGGCAGCGCTGGCGGCGTTCAGACACCCCCGCGCTCCCGACTCAATAGCGCCGACACGGCGCGTGCGACGACATCGCCAATCGTCAATCCCGTTGCCAGCGCGTGCGCGCGCAACATCGCTGCGATGTCCTCTGGCACCTTGACGGTCATTGCCACGTTGGGCGCCGCAACGGGCACCGGACGTTCGATCGCCTGTGCTTCCTGCAAGTAGCGGTAGGCCTGCCGAGCAGACAAGCCAAACTCTTCGGTCAGCATCGCCGCGGCCTGCGCGACAGCGTGACCTTGGTGGAGCAAATCGAACGCGGCGTTCAAGCGTTGGGCCCTCTCGGCACCGTTGGATCGCGACATTAGACTTAAACATATTACTTTTTACGTCGCAAGTCAAGGACCAAACGTGTACGCTGCAACGCAACACGTCGCTCAAACTCGAAATTGCCTTTTGTGTCCATGGCGTGAGCGGCCCGCCTTGCGGCGTGCCCATGTGACGCTCGACCTCCACCCCACCATCCATGATCCCGGCGTTCAGGTACGCACGCACCAGCCGGATTACTCCCGCATCGCCCGTGCGCTTGCCCAGCCGGTCTATCAAGATGTCATGGTTGACCCGGTCGAAGAACTTCGCCAGGTCCACGTCCACCACCACGCGCTTGCCCGTTTGCACGTAGGCCCGCGCGGCCTTGACCGCGTCGTGTGCCCGCCGTCCGGGTCGGAACCCGTGGCTGTGTTC
>JBILYN010000316.1:0-5374 GCA_044377715.1 Aquabacterium sp. | reverse complement strand
GCCCTGGGCGCGATTGAAAACGCGCTGCTTGACGCCAAAGCCAAGACACTCGGCGTGCCCTGCTACGAACTGCTTGGCGGCAAGGTTCGCGACCAGATGCGCGTGTACTGGTCGCACTGCGTGACCTGGCGGGCGGCCCGGATTCCGCATTACCAACCGGAGATCACGACCGCTGACGGCGTTCGCGATCTGGCCCGCGAGGTGCGCGCCAAAGGCTTCACGGCGCTCAAGACCAATATCTTTCGGTACGAGGAGGGACAGATCAAAGGCTGGAGCCCGGGTTTCGGCACGCCCTTCCTGCCCGAACTCAACGTCGACCGCAAGATCATCAAGGGCTTGCGCGAACACCTGGAGATCATGCGCGACGCTGCTGGCCCCGACATGGACATCTTGCTCGACCTGAACTTCAACGCCAAGACCGAGGGCTACCTGAAGATCCTGCGCGAGATTGCCGACCTCGACATGTTCTGGATCGAAATCGACAGCCTCAACCCGCAGGCTCTGGCCTATTTGCGCTCGCACAGCCAACACCCGATCGCGTCCTGTGAAACCTTGATCGGGGTGCAGCAATTTCTGCCCTTCCTGCGCGAGCAGGCCATGGACGTGGCGATCGTCGACACGCCGTGGAACGGCGTCTGGCAGTCCATGAAGATCGCAGCCGCAGCCGAAGCCCATGAGGTCAACGTCGCCTGCCACAACTTCTACGGTCATCTGTGCACGATGATGAACGCGCACTTTTGCGCCGCCGTGCCGAACCTGCGCATCATGGAGGTTGACATCGACCGCATCGCCTGGGACCACGAACTCTTCACCCATCTGCCGGAGTACGTCGACGGGCATCTGGTGATACCGGACCGGCCGGGTTGGGGCACCGAGCCGATCGAAGAGGCGCTGCGAGCGCATCCGCCGATCAAGAGCCACGGGCTCACGGCTCGCAGTCAACCCAAGCGATGACGCTGGCTGGGTAGTCGGCCCGGCACGATCATCGCGGTCGCGATGATCGCTTGCTGCGGACCTCAGTGCGTGGCCAGTCCCAGCAGCCGCGCCGCAGACTCGACCCGGCGCGGTATCCCTGCCTTGTAGGTATCGAGGTCCAACTGCTCGTCCTGCGACCCTTGCTGGCCACCGAGGTAGCGGGCGTAAACCCCCTCGCCGATGCAGGCCAGCCGCCACTGCGCGAAAGCGCGGTAGTAGTCGACGGTCTTCAGTGACACGCCCATGGACTGGGCATACAGACCGGCCATCTCGTCCGCGCTGAGGAATCCCGGCAAGCCGGTGGTCTGCGGGTCGCCGCGCTCGCCCGGCGTCTCGGGGTCGTGCCAGTAGCCCAGCAGCCCGCCCAGGTCGGCCATCGGCTCGCCCAGCGTGCACAGCTCCCAGTCCAGCACGCCAGCGACCGACCCGTCGGCCTTCATCATGCAGTTCGACAGCCGGTAATCGCCGTGGGCGATGGTCGCCGGCGAGGGCGTCGGCATGCGCGCGCTCAGCGCGTCGCGAACCACGTCGATCAGCGGCAGCTCACGCGTCTTGGACTGCTCCCACTGGCCAGACCAGCGCTTGAGCTGGCGCTCGATATAGCCTTCGCGCTTGGCGAAGTTGCCCAGTCCGACCGCGTCGATGTCGATCCGGTGCAGCGCGCACAGCGTGTCGATCAGCGCATGGCACATCCGCGTTCGAACCGCTTCGCTCAAGCCGCGGCCGATCTCGACGTCGCGCACCACGACGCCATCCAGGAAGCGCATCACATAGAAATCACGGCCGTTGACCGCCGGGTCCTGGCACAGCCCGACCATCTCGGGCACCGGCACTGCCGTGCCGGCCAGCGAGGCCATCAGCCGGTGCTCGCGCGCCATGTCGTGGGCGCTGGGCAGCAGCTTGCCCATCGGCGGGCGTCGCAGCACGAAGCGCCGACCCACCGTGTCGCTGACCGTGAAGCTCATGTTCGACCGGCCACCGGCGATCAGCTTGAACTGCAACGGCGCGCTGATCTCGGTGTGTTGCGCCAGCCAGGCAGTGACTTTTGGGACGTCTATGCCCTCGATCGGGGTGGTGGTGTCGGGTTGTGCGTGGGTCACGTTGTTCTCATGGGCAAAAGATGGAAGGGTGGGGCAGGGGTCAGATCCGACCCTTGCCCAGGTCTAGGTGGCCCCGCGCGACATTGATTCGCAAGGTATCGGTCTCGCCTTCGGCCAGGCGCAGCGCGCGCAAGCGCCGCAGCACACCTTCCAAGGGGTGGCCGACCACCAGCGCCTCGCCGCCGACGAGTTGCACCGCCGCATCGGTCACTTGGTGCGCCATCTCGGTGGCGACCACCTTGGCGGCGATGCTCTCGTTGACCACGTCGTGGCCAGCGTCGGTCAGCCGGGCGGTTCGATAGACGGCCGAGCGCGCCGCGTAAGCCGCGATCCGCATCTCGCCGAAGCGCAGCCTGACCCGCTCGTTCTCGCCCGGCTTGCCGGCGCCGCGGCGCTGCAATCGATCGCCGACCAGCGAGATCACCCAGGCGGCGGTACCGACGCAGTCGGCGGCCAAAGCCCTGCGCACCGCGCTGATGCTGGCCATCGCGCGGCCGCGGCCATCGCCGGGCGCGCCGATCGCGTGGTGGCGCGGCACACGGACATCGTCGAAGCGGAACGCCGCGTGGTGGCTGCCGTCGAGAGAACTGAAACGCCGCGACAGCGTGACGCCGGGGCAGTCGGTGTCGATGATCACCATCGACGGACCCTGGCCCTCGATCTCGACCAGCGCGGTCATGAACGAGGCCTCGGCACCGCCGGTGACATACGACTTCTGGCCATTGACCACCAGAAAATCGCCGTCGATACGGGCCCAGGTCGGGCGCGGCGCATCGGCCGGTTCAGTGAAGGCGAATCCGCCGCGCTTGTCGCCAGCCAGCAGCGGCAGCAGATGGCTGCTGCGCAGCGGCTCGCCCAAGCCCTTGAGCACGCCAGCACCGGCACCGAACACACCGCTGAGGTGGCCCACACCAAAGCTGGCCAAGGCCTCGCGAACGACCAGCAGCGCAAGCGCCGAGGCGTCAGCCGACTGCGTCAGGCCGTAGACGCCGGCAGCTTTGGAGGCCTCGCGGATCTTGGCCGACCGCACGGCCGCGTCCAGCTTGGTGTCGTCGCGCAGCGCAACGAGTGGGCCGCTAGCCAGCGCCGTGGCGCGGTCGCGCAAGGCCAGCAATTCGGGGGACAGAAATTCGGGCATGGGTCGGTCGATCAGTCCATCAATCAAACATTTAAAAAATCAGTCAAACAGTCAAACAGTCAAACAGTCAAACAGTCCATCAGTCAATCATTCAACGGGGTGAACAATCATTTTGCCGACATCGGCAACCGTGCGCCGTCGCCCGTGCATCACCGCGTCCATCCAATCGGCTTGGGCCGGCGAATGCGACGCCATGATGCCAAGCATCGCCGCAGCGACTCGGGTGAAAACCCTCGGTGTCTGGTGGCCAAAGCAGCTGCCGAACAGGCGGTCGCCGAAGTAGAGTGTGGGCAGCAGGCCAGACCTGACAACGAGAGTCGGAGACAACGATGAGCTATGACGCGCCCTTTGCCGGGCTGAAGGTGGTCGATCTCAGCCAGGGCATTGCGGGCCCGTACTGCGCGATGCTGCTCGCACAGCAAGGCGCGCAAGTCACCAAGGTCGAAGGCCCGGGCGATGGCGACTGGAGCCGGGTGCTGGGCGTGCGCTATGGCGACCACACCGCTTTCTCGATCATCGGCAACCTGGGAAAGCGCAGCGTCGCGATCGACCTCAAGCAAGAAGAGGGCAAGGCGGTGCTGTGGCGCATCATCGAAGGCGCCGATGTGTTCATCGAGGGCTTTCGGCCCGGTGTGATCCAACGCCTGGGTTTCGACTACGAAGCAGTCTCTGCGCGCGAGCCGCGGATCCTGTACCTGTCGATCTCGGGTTTCGGGCAGCATGGCCCGCTGGTCGGGCGCCCGGCGATGGACCCGGTGCTGCAGGCCTTCACGGGGCTGACCGGCGAGAACCACGGCGAG
This sequence comes from Aquabacterium sp., assembly GCA_044377715.1. GTDB lineage: Bacteria > Pseudomonadota > Gammaproteobacteria > Burkholderiales > Burkholderiaceae_C > Pseudaquabacterium. The sequence continues at coordinate 1,361 of JBILYN010000316.1, read as the reverse complement.
GACGGCATCCCGCACCGCGTGCCGGTGATCCCGGTCGACATGGTGACCTCGCTCTACGCATTCCAAGCCTTGTCGTCGGCGATCTATGCGCGCCGCGACGAGCCGCGCGGGCGCTACCTCGATGCCAGCCTGATGCAGTGCGCGGCCGGTCTGCAGGCGATCCGCATGATGTCGTCGATCCTCGAGGGCGGGGCGGTTCGCCCAGGCGGCTCACCCGCAGGCAACTTCCGCACCGCCGACGGCTGGCTGTCGGTCACGACGATCCACGACCGCGACTGGTTGGCCTTGTGCGGCGCGATCGCTAGGCCCGACCTGGCCGCCGAGGAACGCTTCAAGAAAGTCGCCGACCGCCATGCGCAGGACGCCGAAGTGATGGGTCTGCTGCGATCGATCTTCGCCACCCAGTCATCGGCGCACTGGTCGCAGCGCCTGGCCGAGGCCAACGTGATGCACGAGCGGATCAACCGCTACGCCGACTTCGTCGAAGAGCCGCAGGTCGCGGCGACCGGCCTGATCTCCTGGCTAGAGCAAGCCGGCGTGCCGCGCAAGGTGCCGGTCGCCAACCTGCCGGGCATGGCGCGCTTTGCCGATGGCGCACCGCTGGCCACCTCGCCGATGGTCGGCCAACACACGGCGCAGGTGCTGGGCGAATGCGGTTACGCGGCGTCCGAGATCGCCGGTCTGGCCGAGCGCGGCGTGATCGCGGTGGGCAAGGGCTGAAGTCGGTCACGGCGACAGCCTCGGACGCTTGTTCGGGTGCTTGTTCGGGTGTATGAATGGAAGAACCAATGATCGTTAAACTGCACAGCGTATCCCTGCCTGTGCATTCAACAGTGGAGTCGAATCGATGAAGACAATTTGTGAGGGACTGCGGTTCCCTGAAGGTCCAGTCGCACTGGCCGATGGCTCGGTGCTGTTGGTCGAGATCGAGGCCGGCGCGCTGACAAGGGTGTTCCCCGACGGGCGCAAAGTCGTGGTCGCGCGACCCGGCGGTGGGCCCAACGGCCTGGCGATCGGCCCCGACGGCGCGGCATACGTCTGCAACAACGGCGGCTTCGAGTGGCACCAGGCGCCCGAAGGCGGACTGATGCCGGGCATGCAACCCGCCAACTATTCGGGCGGCCGCATCGAGCGCATCGACCTGCACACCGGCGAGGTGCGCGTGCTCTACACCGGCACCGCGGACGGCCCGCTGCGCGGACCCAACGACATCGTGTTCGACACCGCGGGCGGTTTCTGGTTCACCGACCTGGGCAAGCGCCGACCCCGCGACATGGACATCGGCGCGGTCTTCTACGCCAAGATCGACGGCAGCGAGATCCGCGAGATGATCCGGCCGATGGTCACGCCCAACGGCATCG
>JBILYN010000315.1:0-5377 GCA_044377715.1 Aquabacterium sp. | reverse complement strand
CTCAAGGTAATGAATCAAGCCGTAGATGCTGGTGGTGTCGAACGGGTTGCCGCCGACCAGCAGCGGCTGAATCGAGAATGCCTGACGAAGCTTGGGATTCTCGAGATGGCGGCACACGAGCTGCCAAACGGTGTCATGGCTGCGCAGGCGCAGCAGCGCCGGGATTTGTTTGAGCATCGCGCCAAAGCGATGGAATGGTGCGGCCGACAGTTGCCGGAAGCCGACGTCGAATATTTTTTCGGACTGGGCGAGCAGATTGCGGTAGCCGTCGCAATCGCCTGGCTCGATGCGCGCGATTTCCGCCAGTGTTTCGTCTAGCGTGCCTCCGTAGTCGAACTGGGTGTTGTCGACGAAGTGGAACCTGTACCAGGGCGTCAAGGGCACCAGTCGTACATGATCTTCCAGACGTTCCCCGAAAAGAGCGAAGAGCTCTTCGAACAGGAAAGGCGCAGTGATGACGGTCGGGCCTGCGTCGTGTTTGAAGCCATTGCGCTCGAAGACCTGCGCGCGCCCACCCACAGCGGCGCAACGGTCGATCAGTGTGGTTTCGTAGCCCTTGGCGCAGAGTCGCAAGGCGGCGGCTATTCCGCCGAAACCCGCGCCGATGACAATTGCTTGCATGTTGAATTTGCCGACGACGGGGTCGATGCGCTTCACTCGACCCCGTCTTGGCGATCAGTGCTTCGCTGCTTGCTCAGATTCACTTACCGCGACCGACCAGATGATCAGGCCGAAGGCGATTTTGTTCAACACATCTGCTGCGTTATAGATGATGTTGAGTGCGTTGGCGCTGTCTGCGGCGTTGCTGCCGGTCAGGTAGCCGAAGAAGTAGCCGATCGGATAGATCGCCCAGCCAAAGGTGACGATCAAGCGCATCGTGTTGAAGGCTGACCGAACCGCCGGAGGAGCGTTCTCTGCGCTGATCTTGCCGGCTTCACCCAGGAAGATCTCGTACAGGATAAACACCCAGCCCGCCATGCCGATGATGAACGCCGGCCAGACGCTCCAATACCCTGCCTCGCCCATATAGCCGCCGATCAACATCACCAATGTGCCGATGATCAGGCGCCAGAATATGCCGCTCTGCACTTTGGTGATCGCGGCCAGTATCAAGTAGAACTCGATCATCAGCAATGGCACGGTGATCAACCAGTCGATGTAGCGGAACACCGTCGGCGTCGAACCGGTGGCCACCCACACATCACGCATGTAGAAGTAATGGACTGCGGCTACGAGGGTGACCAAACCTGAGACGGTGAGTGAGGTCTTCCATTTCGGCGACACCCGGTCGCGTTCAAGGAAGAAGAACGCTGTCGCGGCGATCAACGCCATCGAGATGATCCAGAAAGAGATGCCAACAAAGTCGTTCTGTTTGAGGATGTCGGTGCTGGCTGCGTGTGAGTAGTCAGGCATCACGGCGAGTGCGGCTCCGAGAGCAGGGAATGCCGTCGCTGCCATTCTTGCCTTTGTCCAGAATCGGTCTGGTGCCATGCTTGAAGTTTTCATATTTCGTCCCAGTGCGTGAGCAAGAGTGCTCGTTGGATTTGATGTGTCGAACGGCCATTCCTTAGTCGTTGCATGCGGTCACGTCGCGCAGGCTTGTGACCCGCGCGCCCAACCCTTCCCGCCGATTGAGGTTGTCTCCCTCGTATCGCACGGAAGTTCCCACAGGGGGCGATCCTTACTTGGGCATCACCACCGTGTCGATCACGTGGATCACACCGTTGTCGGCAGCGATGTCGGCGGCGGTCACCTTCGCAGCATCGACGGTGACGCCGCCGGCCGTCGCGAGTGTCAGTTCGCTGCCCTGCACGGTCTTGACCTTGCCAGGCTTGATGTCCTTGGCCATCACCTTGCCCCCTACGACGTGGTAGGTCAGAACAGCGCTCAGCTTCGCCTTGTCCTTCAGCAGCGCGTCGAGGTCGGCTTTCGGGATCTTGGCAAACGCTTCGTCGGTCGGCGCGAAGACAGTGAAAGGGCCCTTGCCCTTCAAGGTGTCGACGAGACCCGCGGCTTTCAGTGCGGTGACGAGCGTCTTGAAACTCCCGGCGTCGACAGCAGTGTCGACGATGTCCTTGGCCTGAGCCGAGATGCTGGCCAGCGCGATGGCACTGGCGATGATGAGCTTGTTCATGGGATGTACTTTCGAGATTTCAGGCAGCTACTGCCGCCGGGGTTGAGGAAACACTGGAATGAGCTGTGGCCCGCTTCAGGCAGGCAGCAGCACCGAATCGTTGAGATGAATGACGCTATTGGTGCAGGCGATGTCGATCTTGAGCGCCCCGAGGCCGGCCGAAGCCGGCCGCCCCCCATGGGGGTCAAACAAAGTGGCAAAGCCACATTTGCTTGAGAGGACGGACCTCGTGCCGTTGAGCTTGACGCCGCTTGCCGTGCTGATCATCAAATCGGCGCCTTTGGCAGTCTTGGCCGATTGACCTTCCATCTTGATGTCGTCGTTGGCCATCGATGTGCCGGCGAAGACGTGGTAGGTCGGGAATGCTGTGAGCTTGAGGGTGTCTGCCAGCAGAGCTCCCACCGTGCCGGCGGGCAGCTTGGCAAATGCCTCGTCAGTCGGCGCAAAGACCGTGGACGGACGAGCAGCTTTGAGCGTACCTACGAGATTGGCTGCGGTCAGTGCCGTGGCGGCGGTCTTGATGAAGAGGGCTACGCGAGCAGGGCAGGGAAGCAAAGCCATGAGCCTTTTTTTGACGGTCAGCCACCAAAGGTGACGAGTCACAGCGGTCGCCAGCTTGTGCAGGCCCGATGGGCCTTGAGGGTCGGGGGGCTCTGCGCGCTGCATGGAGTGCAATGTAGTATCAAGAATGGAAGATGCAACCTTTCTGCATAGAGTTGTATAGTCTATGTTGCAAAAATGACGTTTCAAGAACGTTTCATTGAATGGAATAGCTACAATCAGCTTTGCTAGACCTGCCATGGAAAGTCACACGATGTCCGTAGCCGCCGCACTCGATGAGCCAACAAGCAGACCCGTCATGCGCAGCGGCACAGCCGCTCGCCTGGCCGGTCTGTCGCCCTCGACGCTGCGCATCTGGGAGCACCGCTACGGCGTTGTGGCGCCCCCCAAGGCGGCTTCAGGGCAACGCAGCTATTCGATGAAAGACATCGAGCGGCTGCGCTTGATCAAGCGCCTGACACTGGAAGGGCATGCGATCGGCGCCGTGGCTCGTCTCGACACCGATGCGCTGCTCACCCTGTTCGCGGGTCACCAGATCGCGGCGGCGGGCGCATTGCGAGTCCTTGTTGTCGGCCCCTCCGCCGCCCGCAAGCTCGAGGGGCGGCTACGACCTGCACCGGCGCTTGTCTTCGACGACCTGGACCATGTCGAGCGCGAAGTGGCGCGCGCCGGCAGCGCCGATGTGCTGGTCATACACGTGGCTTCGCTGCACGCGTCCATCACCGATCGCGTCCTGGGCCTGCGCAGAAATCTGCCGTCCGCCCACGTCATCGTGGTGTATTCATTTGGCGAGCAAGTTGTCGCCGAGACCCTAGGCGCTGCCGACGTGACCGTGCGCCGCGAGCCGGTCTCCGGTAGGGAACTTGCCGGTCTGATCGTGAAGTCGCGGCCAATCGTTGAAACAGTCGTCGGCAAGGTTCCATCAAGCCCAAGGCGCTACAGCGATGTTGAACTGGTGACCTTGACAGAGATACCGTCGGTGGTCGCTTGCGAATGCCCGCGCCACTTGGCGGAGATCGTCACGCTGTTGGTAGGCTTCGAGCGCTACAGCTCGGAATGCGCCAGCCAAAATCCTAAAGACGCGGCCTTGCATCGCCATTTGCATGAGGTCACCAGTTCGGCCCGGACCATGTTGGAACAAGCGCTCACGCGGTTGGTGATCGAAGAGGGGCTGGTGCTTTAGCGAGCGCCGGGCCAACGCCTCCGGTTTCTCCATGAATGACTGCGCGATGCCTGGACGGCTCGGAGCGCCTCCGCTCGCTGATGCGCATGGGCTTGCGCGCATGGTTTGATCATTGCCACCTGCGCAATCCGCAATTGTCTCCGCCAATAAGCGCCAGCATGAACCCCCCTGCCAATCTCCGCGATTCGAAATGGTCCGCTGAAACCTTTGAAGAACTGTGCGCATAGCGACGCCATGCCTGGCAATGTGCTCGCAGCCGGTGCCGGCACCGGTGGCTTGGTTTGTGCACTTTCAACAGGCCTTTCGGGCGTGCTGGTCACTGTGCTGGAGCAAGCCAACGACTTCGATCAACCTGGCCGCCACTGCCACCGGGCTGGCACTGCACCCCAACGAGCAGGCGCTGCAGGAGTTTGACGCGGTGGCCGAGCCCTACCGTGCGATCCACGCCTTGCTGGACGCGCCGCAGCCCGGCCAGACGGTGTGAGCACGAGCACGAATGCTGGCGAGGCTGGGTTGTCTGCCTAACGTCTCCGTACCGCGTCCACCCGCGCCGCGACGTTGCTTGGCGCGGAAGTTGGCGGCGTGACAGCGCGCCTGCAGGCCATGGGCTTGCTCGATGTGCAGCCCGACCCGAACGATCCGTCGCAAGCACGTGTGCCTGACCACCGCCGGCCAGGCTGCGCGCACCCAGGCCGTGGCCCAACTGGCAGGGGGCATGGCCGAACTCGCTGCGCTGGCGAGCGAAACCGAACTGCGCGATGCGCTGGGGGTGATGCGCCGACTGCGGGTCTGGCTCGACAGCCACCGCTGAGCCGGCGCCCAGCGAGCGTCTGCGTGCTCGGGAGTGGCTGGCGAAGGGTGGGCGACGGCTGATCCGCCATGGCACGCTGCAGGCGAAGTACGACCAACAAGTGTCCAAGACTGGCGCTGAGGTCACCACGCGTTCGCAGCATCGTGGGATGGCAGTCGCAGCGCGGCAGGGCCGCTAGCCCTTCGTCCACAGCCGAAAATCACGATGCCGTAGTGCGGGAGGTAGAACGCCTGTGAACGCCAGGCAGGTCACGGTGAACAAGATATACCTGCTCAGGCGATCCGTAGCTCGAGGTGCTTGCCAAGCACGCGCGCAGCGGCCTCGATCTGGTCGAGCCGGGACGCATGGCGCAAATCAAACAGCCGATCGACTTGCGGCATGTGCCAGCCCAGGCGGCGCGCCAGTTCGGACTTCTTGATGCCCTGCTCGGTCATCGCCTGGTACACGCCCAGTTTGGCGCCCTCCAAGGCCGACGGGCGCACGGTGTGCTGCCCGCGCTTGGCCTTGCTCGGCACGGGCAGCGGCGCTCGCTCGGCCACGTAGACCGACAGCGCGGACTCGATCGCATCCACCGCTTGCAGCAGCGCTTCGCCCTCATCCGCGCCGAAGGTGATCGCCTCGGGAACGTCAGGAAATGTCACCAGCACGGTGCCGTCGTCGGGCGTCAGGATGACGGGGTAGTTGAGCA
>JBILYN010000314.1:0-5381 GCA_044377715.1 Aquabacterium sp. | reverse complement strand
AGCTACCTGGGATGGTTCCGCGCGCTCGACCGCGCCACCCGCAGTCGGGCCCCGTTCCCTCCCATGCTGAGACTGGCCTTGGGGCTCGAAGGTTGAGGTCATCATCAGTTAACGCGCAAAGAGCCGATTCCGGCGTCGCAGCACCGAACTTGAATAAACCGCTAGACGAAAAGAACTTCCAGTTTTCGATGCCGAGCCAGAAGATGGCTTCAGCGCCAAACCGGTCGTAAATGGCGCTGTGCACCAATCTTCGTAGCGTGCCAGGGTAATAGGCTTGAGGGTCCAGGCTGGTGATGCCCTGTGCCATCAACACCGATTCACCCAAAGCCCTGAATTCAGGCAGTGTTGCCACCGTCGAGGCAATGAAGAAGCCCTTCATTTCAACCCCGGTCATCGCTGCCGTGGGTTCGACCGGCGAGGCATCCGCTGGGTTGAGGACTTGTTGGTTCATCGCGATGGCTCCATTCAGCAATTCACTTGACCCAGGCCGCAGCCCGCGGCGTCCGTCAAGCCTGGTTTGACCACAGACGGCTGGTGTAGCCGCTCTGCACTGATTTGTCGATCGCCGCAGCCAGAATCAAGAGGATGTCGGCGAACGGACCGGGTGGGTTCGTAAGTGCCGGGACGTCGCAAATGCAGCAGACCAGAGCCCAGCCGTCCGCCGCTGCCGTCAGTGGCTTGGCCTCAACAAACTGGCGTCGAATTCGGTGATGCAGGGCGCTGCGTTTTGCCAAGTCAACCGAACAAGACCTTGACCAACTGCTCGTCGCTCAGCACGGGAATAAATTCAAGGTTCATGATGTCGCTCCACTCCTTAGCGAACTTACCCACCGCCACAGGATCGTCTGACTCAACAAGCGTAAAGCCTCTTAAACCAGCGACATCGTGCCACCGCCCCACCAACTTGACGCCTTCTGGCGGCTGTCCTTTTCCCTCTTTGAACCGCGCGATGCAAGCATCACGATTCTCAGACCTAATGTGATAGGTGTTCATGTACAGCATGTCTGTCTCCGATCTCTGGTTACGGAGAGCCTAAAGACCCACGCTTTTTGAGTTATTGCGCGATGGTCCAGCTCTTCGTGCCGATCAGTTGACGCCTGTAGAAATCAATTTTCAATAGGTGTTTATAGTCCGTAAAATTCTCAAAAATACTGAGGTCGATCATTATCAAAAACGCGTAATAACTCTAATAAAGAGCGTTCAATAAATTGCACACAAGCGGGATTCGGGGCGAGCCGTCGCTGGCGTACGCAGTCGGCACCATGCCGGCCGTCACTGCAGTTCCGCCGCTAGAACCGCCGAGGCTTCGCCTTGCATCCCAAGAGATTGATGGTGGGCCGTACGGGTCAAGTTCGCACGCTCAAGACAGGTCGTATTTGGCCGTGGAGGTGACGCAAGCCAGCAGGCCAGCGGCGCAGTAGCGGCGGATCAGCGTACCGTCCTTAGAAGCACGAACGTCATGACGGGTTGAGTCCAGTGTGTTCTGGCCGACGATCTGGCGCAGTTCAAGGTCTCGAGCCAGCTGGTGCGTCGCGACAACATCGAGGGTCAAGGCGCTCGTCGGAATCCGGCGCCATCCGAGTAGTCGCTCGAGCTGGGACGCCCAGCTATTGGTCAACGTCGGTGAGCAAACGACTGCAATAGATTTCGCACCTAGCTCCATGGTTTCATGGTCCTTGCTGGATTGTTCGTGTGCATGACAGCTTAGGGATTTTCTGGATGGTTCGTCCTCGGACCCGGCGCGATCATTTGCAACACTCGTGGCGCGCCGAGCGCGCTCCAAGCCAAACCAACTTCTGGAAATCAACCTCATGAAAATCAACCCAATCCTTTCGGCGTTTATGCTCGGCGGCGCGCTGCTGGCCACCCAGGGCGTGGCGCTGGCCCAGCCCAAGCCGATCGAATTGCGTTACAGCAGCGGCGCCCCTCCAAAGGGCAACCCTTGGGTCACGCAGATCGAGCGCTTCATCAAGGATGTCGACGAAGAGAGCAAGGGTGAGATCAAGATCCAGCCGTTCTACGGCTCGCAGCTTGGCAGCGAGCAGGACACCGTGCAACAAGTGGCACGCGGTCGGATCGACATGGGCGGCTACTCGGGTGGCTCGGCCGCGCTGGTGGTGCCGGAAGTGGCGCTGCTGTTGATGCCCTTCTACTTCCGCAACGCGGCCGAAGCCGATTGCGTGATCGACAACCACATGACCAAGATCGTCACCGACGCCTTCAGCAAGAAGGGGGTGCAGTTCCTCAGCTGGTCCTCGGTGGGCAGCATCGACATGTTCGGCAAGAAGCCGTTCATGGCACCGAAGGATCTAAACGGAGCCAAGGCCGCCATCTATGCCAACAAGACGCAAAGCCTGTTCTTCAGTTCCTTGGGCGCCAACGTCAACCCGCTAGGCCTGCCCGAATGGATCCCAGCTTTCCAGACCGGCATGGCCGACGTGGTGCTGACCACCATCACTTACGGATTGCCCTCTGGGCTCACCAAGGTGGCGCCAGTGGTGTCGCGCGTCAACGCCTACGACTCGCCAGGGTTGACGCTGATGAACAAGGCCGTCTGGGACAAGTTGTCCAAGCCACACCAGGAAGCCATGATGCGCGCCGGCGCCCGCACCCCTGCGACGAAGTATCGCGAGGAGATCCGCGGCTTCGAGGGCGCGCTGTTCGGCATGCTCGAAAAAGGCGGCGGGCAGGTGATCAACGCCACGCAGGATCAGCGTGATGCCTGGCGCAAGTCGATGGAGCCGGTGTACCCGCAGATCGTCAAGGAAACCGGCGGTGAGTCGGCGGCGTTCTTCACCGCCATGGAAGCCGGGCGCAAGGCCTGCACGAAATGAACAGTGGTCTCACGCCGGCCCCGGCTGGCGCGAAATCGCTCGTCGACATCTGGCACCGGGTCGAGTGCCTGATCGCCGTCACGGCCTTCGGCTTCATCGCGGTGGTGCTCATTCTCGATGTCGCTGGGCGCGAACTGCTGGCGCCGATCTACAGGATGTTCGACATCAAGGGTGCGGCGGGTGTCTTCGCCGCCCAGAAGATGTGCGTCTACGCGCTGGTCGTGGGCAGCTTTTGCGGTGTGGGCATCGCCACGGCCACCAACAGCCACCTGCTGCCACGCCTCGGATTCGGCTGGGTGCCCAAGGACTTCGGGCCAACGATGGACCGGCTGGCTGATCTGTTCACCGGGCTGTTCTTCGTTGGCGTGGCCTGGTTCGGCTGGGTCTATGTGCAATCGTCGATGCAAGCGGGCCTGCGCATGCAGGCCTTCGACATGCCGATCTGGCCGATCCAGGCAGCCATACCTCTAGGCTTCCTGTCGGCGTCGGTGCGCTACTTCTTCTACGCCGCATGGCCGGCGCTGCGCCCCTTGCCACCGGAGTTCCAGGAATGACGGTCATTCTGCTGATCGCGCTGGTCCTGCTGCTGCTGTGGCTGCGCCAGCCACTGGTGGTCATCCTGCTGTCGGTGGCGGCCTATGTGCAGGTTGCCTGGGGCAAGGGCCAGCTCGACTACATCCTCGAGGACATGTGGGTCGCACTCGACAAGGAACTGATCCTATCGATCCCGCTGTTCATCTTGTGCGGCAATGTCATGACATTGGGCTCAACCGCCAAGCGACTGATCCGCATCATGGCCGCGCTGACCCAGCCGTTGCCGGGCGGCCTGGGCATTGCAGCGGTTTTGAGCTGCGGCATCTTCGCCGCCATTTCGGGCTCGAGCATCGTCACCATGTTGGCGGTGGGCACGGTGATGTACCCGGCGATGCGCGCCGCCAACTACGACAACAAGTTCACGCTGGGCACCATCATGTCCGGTGGCACGCTGGGCATCATCATCCCGCCATCGATCCCGATGATCATCTACGGGCTGGTGACCGAGGCCTCGGTGGTCGACATGTTCACCGCCGGCGTAGGCCCGGGCATCCTGATGTTGATCGTGTTTTCGGTCTACGGCCTGTGGTTCAACCGCAAGATGCCGACGCGGATATTCGACAAGGCCGAACTCCTGACGGCTTGCCGCGAAGGCATCTGGGCGGCGATGCTGCCGGTGATCCTGCTGGGCGGCATCTACACCGGCTACTTCACGGCCACCGAAGCGGCCGCGGTGGCCTTGTTGTATGCGTTGATCATCGAGATCTTCGTGCACAAGGAAATGAAGATCCGTGGCTTCTACCAGGTGGTGCTTGACCAATCGAAGCTGGGCGGCTCGCTGTTCCCGGTGCTGGCCGTGGCCTTGAGTCTGAACATCGTGCTCATCGAACACCGCGTGCCGCCGATGATGGTCGACTTCGTGCAGGGCTACATCAGCAGCCCGCTGATGTTCATGCTGCTGGTCAACCTGCTGCTGCTCATCGTTGGCTGCCTGATGACCACCGGCGAGGCCATCCTGATCCTGGCGCCGCTGCTGATGCCGGTGGCCGAGTCCTACGGCTACGACAAAGTGGTGTTCGGCATCATCATGATCCTGAACTTAGAGATCGGCTTCCTCACGCCACCGGTGGGGCTGAACCTGATCGTCGCGATGTCGGCCTTCAAGCAGCCCTTCGGCTTGCTGTGCCGGTCGGCGATTCCCTACATCATCATGATGCTGGGCTGCCTGGCCTTGGTCATCTGGCAGCCGTGGATCGCGATGTACCTGGTGAACGGCAAGTTCTGATCCGACACGCTGCCGTCGTCAGGCAGCAGCGTGGGCGCTCAGCCGCCATAGCCGCATCGCGTTGTCCTTCAGGAAGGAACTCGCCAAAGACCCTGCGGCGGCCTTCGATCTGGAGGTCGAGCGATTGCAGGCACAGGCTGCGGAGTTCGAAGCCGAGATCACGGGCCCGACCGGCAAGCCTGGGGTGGCGGGGTGATACCGGGCACCAGGCAGAGTTGATGCCGAACTGAGGGTGGTGTCGATAGCGCGGAAACATCCGGCGTCGATACGATCAGAACGGCGCAGTGGCGCGCTCGACGTTTGCTTTCACTCGGGCCTGCGGCGGACGCAACGAAACCCAATGTAGACCGCGGTCGTTTCAGGCGGTTTGCTCTGCAGATGATCGGCCCGCATCTGTGCCGCGCCGTACCACCAAGAGCCACCGCGCGTGCGGCGCTCGGCCTGGCCGGCGACGCCAGGCGGCTCGTCCACCCATTCCCAAGCGTTGCCGCCCATCTCGTGCAGCCCGTTGACGCCAGCTGGCGTGCTGCCGGCCAGCGCGTGGCCGTGGCCGCGCAACAGCTTTACGCCGCCCCCCGCAATCACGGCTTGACACAGCCGCCCTGCCTCGCCGGTGGCATCGGACACCGGCCGGCCATCCCAACGCACAGCGCCCGTGTCGGCAGCGCGGGCCGAGGGCGCGCGCGTTGCTAGACCCGTCAGCCGTGGCTCAACGAGCCCGACGGTCA
>JBILYN010000313.1:0-5397 GCA_044377715.1 Aquabacterium sp. | reverse complement strand
CAAACGCCTCGGCGTCTCGCAGGCCGATCGCGTCCATGCTCGGCAGGCCGACATCAAAGGGCGGGTGGTGCATCGCCAGCCACAGCGGCGCGTCAGGGTGGGCCTGCAACTGCGTGGCCAGCCAATCGAGCCGGCGTTGGCAGTACACGCCGTGGGAGACGCCGGGCTCATGGGTGTCGAGCAACAGCAGCAAGCCTTTGCCCATCGGCATCACCTGCTGCACGTGGCCGTTGCCGTCCACCGGCGTGGCGGCAAACTGGGAACGGAAGGCCAGTCGGTCGTCGTGGTTGCCGATTGCCAAGTGAACCGGCATCGGCAGCCCAGCCAGCGCCTGGTGCAGCGCAGCATAGGCCGATGGCTCGCCCAAGTGTGCCAAGTCGCCGGTGATCAGGCAGAAGTCGGCATCGGCATGCTCGGTGGCGATGCTGTGCACCGCCGCACGCAGACGGTGCAGCGGGTCCATGCCGTAAAGCAGTTGGCCAGGAGGCACCAGATGGGTGTCGGTCAGGTGGATGAACTTGGTCCAGCGCATGGTCGGTGTCCTGGCGCTCAGCGCGGCAACAGCTTCTGCACGTCCGCGGCCATGTCCTTGAGCACGGCGCGCGGCTCGGCGGCACGCTTGCCCGAGACAATGGTCTGCAGGTGGTCTTTGACCACGTCAGTGATCTTCAGGCCGTTCTCACCCGGAAATGCGTACCAGCGCGTGAGCAGGGGCAAGTCCTTGACGGCTGTGAAGTTGTTCGGGTTCTGGACGTAGAAGTCCTTCAGGTAAATCTCGTTGGCCACCTTGTTGGGTGGCATGTAGCCGGTGGTGCGGGCCACGATCGACGCGCCGATCGGACCGGTCCAGAACTTCAGCACCTCCCAGGCGGCCTCGCGCTTCTTCGGATCCTGCGCGACGATCACGCCCAGGTTGCCGCCGGCGGGCAGCCGGCCCACCCCCTGCTTGACACTGGGGAAGGCATGGGTTTTGAGCACAAACTTGCCGCCGACCATGCTGGTGACCTTGGCCAAGTCCGAGGTCGATGTGATGTGGATGCCGGTCTTACCGGCGGCGAATGCCGCACGCGAATCGGGCTGCGAAAGGTTGGGCATCTTGCCCTCGGTCACCAAGCGCGCGTAGAGGTCGATCGCAAACTCACCGGCCGGGCCGTCGAAGGCGACCCGACGCTCGTCGGCGCTGAGCATGCTGCCGCCCTGGCTGAGCACCGGCGCCTGCCACAGCCAGTTGCCGGTGATGTCCCAGGCCATCGTGATGCCGTTCAGGTCAGCGCCAAGGCCGCGCACGCGGTTGGCCAGCGCCAGCACGCCGTCCCAGGTGCTGGGCAACTGGTCGGGGTCGCCGCCGGCGCGCTTGACCAGGTCGAGGTTGTAGTACGCAATCGGCAGTGAGATCGCGAACGGCAGCGCATAGACCTTGCCGCCTTGGGTGCCGATGTCGTACATCGACTGGTGAAAGCCCTGGGCCGCGAAGTTCTTCTCGGCCTTGATGTAGCTGTCCAGTGGCACGGCGATCTTGCGGTCGACCAGGATCCGGGCCCGGTTCAGGCCCTGGAAGCTGATGTCGGGCGTCTGGCGGGTGATGGCCTCGCGCAACACTTTCTGTGTGCCCTCTTCGTAGCTCTCGTAGGGCGCGCGGAAGCTGACCTTGATGCCCGGGTTGAGCTTGACGAACTCGGCGGCGATCTGCTTGTGGGTCTCGTCGAACAGTTCGCCGTAGGGGTACTGGATCACGATCTCGACCGGTGCGGCTTGTGCGCACAGGGCAGACAGGCCGAGCAGGCCGGCGATCAGGGATTGGTGAGTGAGTTTCATGGTGGGGAAGTCCTTAGGGTGGGAAGCACGGGTGGAAGGTGGAAAGGTGTGAGGCGGCAGGCATTGCCTCACTTGATGCCGGTGAAGGTGATGCCCTCGATGAATCGGCGCTGGGCCAGCAGGAAGGCCAGCACCAGCGGCGTGATGACCACCAGCGCGGCGGCCATCAGCACGCCGTAGTTGGTGCCTGCCTCCTGGTTGCGGAACTGGGCCACGCCCAACGGTGGGGTCAGTAGATCGGGGCTGTTGATGACGATCAGCGGCCAGAAATAGTCGTTCCAGTGCGCCACCACCGAGAAGATCGCAAACGCCGTTACGGCCGGCCAGGCCGTGGGCAGCATCACGCCCCAGACGATCGCGAACTCGGACAGCCCGTCGATGCGAGCGGCATCGATCAGGTCGTTGGGCACAGTCTTGAAGAACTGGCGCAGCAGGAATATGCCGAACACCGACAGCGTCCACGGGGCGATCAGCGCCGCGTAGCTGTCGAGCATGCCGAGCGTGTGCAGCAGCAGGAACAAAGGCACGGCCACCGCGTGCTGCGGCACCAGCAGCCCCAGCAGCACGGCGCCCATCAGCCACTCGCGACCGCGAAAGTCGAGCTTGGCCAGCGCATAGGCCGCTGGTAGCGCCACCAGCAGTTGCAACACCAGGATGCTGGCGGTGACGATCACGCCGTTGAGCAGCAAGCGCAGCAGCGGCGCCTTGGCGAAGGCGCTGCGCAGGTTGTCGGCCAACGCCCATTGGGTGGGCAGCCAATGCAGCACGTCGCTGTAGACCTCGGTCTCGGGCTTGCTGGCGGTCGACAGCATCCAAGCAAAGGGCAGCAGCGTGACCAGCGCCAGCAGCAGCAGTGCCGCGTGGCGCAGGGCTTGCGGCGCGTGTCGGGTGATGGTGTGTGCCGAGAATGTCATGGTGGTTTGATAGGCGTCTGAGCTGCGTTTCAGGCGTAGTGCACCCGGCGATCGAGCCAGCGTGTCTTGACGACGGTGATCAGCAACACGATGGCCAGGAACACCGTCGTCACCGCCGAGGCGTAGCCCGAGCGGAAGAACTCGAAGCCCTCGGCGTACAGGGTGTAGACCAGCACCTCGGTGGCCTTGTTGGGCCCGCCCTTGGTCAGCACCTGCACGGTGTCGAAGACCTGGAATGACTTGATGCTGCTGACCACCACCACAAACAGCGTGACGGGTGCGAGCATCGGCCAGGTCACCAGCCGGAAACGCGCCCAGCCGGCCGGCACGCCGTCGATCGCAGCAGCCTCGTAGAGCGGGCGCGGGATGCCGAGCAGGCCAGCGCTGAACAAGACCATGTTGAAGCCGAAACTCTGCCAAATGCCGATCACTGCCAGCACCCAAAGCGCCAGGTCCTCGTCGTTGAGCCAGTTGCGCGGCGCCATGCCGATGCTGCGCAGGCTCAGGTTCACCAGGCCGAAACTCGGGTGCAGCATGAACTCCCAGACCAGCGCCATCGCAATCAGCGTGGCCATCACCGGCAGGAAGAACACTGCCCGATAGGCCGCTTGGCCACGCCCGACGCCCTGTGTCAGCAACGCGGCGGCCAGCCCCAACCCGACCGAGCCTGGCACCACCGCCAGGCTGTACAGCGCGGTGTTGCGCAACGACTTCCAGAACACGCGGTCACCGCCCAGCGCGCGGTAGTTGTCCAGGCCGATGAAGGCCAGACCCTCGGCGCCGAGTTGATAGTCGGTCAAAGACAGACCCAGCACCACCAGCAGCGGTCCGATCAGCAGCACCAGCATCAGCAGCATCGCCGGCGCGGCCAGCGCATGGCCGATGCGCAGCGGCCAGCGCGGCCAAGCCCGGCGCGCCGGGGCCGGCATCGGGGCGCTCAGAAGCACGCTGAGCTCAGCCATGCCGGTCGTCCGCCAGCGCCAAGCGCCGGCCCGCGGCGTCGAATACCAGCGCCCGGCCGGGCTCGAAGTCGATGCCCACCAACGCGCCACGCTCGGGCAGCGCGCCCAGCGCGTCGCAGCGCGCCACCACCGATTCGCCGCCGTCACTGAGCTCGGCCTGCACCAACACCTCGCCGCCCAGGTGTTCGTGGCCGGTGATGGTGGCGGCCAGACAGCCCCGTGACCAGGCCCCGTAGCGCAGCGCCTCGGGCCGCAATCCCAGCGTCACATGCTGGCCTGCCGGTGCTGCAGCCGCCAGACGCAGCGTCAGGGGCCTGCCGCGGTGCAGCACGCGCCCGTCAGCATCGGTTTCGCAGTCCAAGCGGTTGAGCCGCGGGTTGCCGACAAACTCGGCCACCCGCAGGTCGGCCGGGTTGAAATAGATCTCGGCCGGGCTGGCGACCTGCAGCAACTCGCCGCCCATCATGACCGCGAGCCGGTCGGACATGGTCATTGCCTCGGTTTGGTCGTGGGTGACGTAGACGAAAGTGCTGCCCAGCGAGCGGTGCAGTGCGCCGATCTCGCTGCGCATCTGCACCCGCAGGTTGGCGTCCAGGTTGGACAGTGGCTCGTCCATCAGAAAGGCCTGCGGCCGCCGCACCATCGCCCGGCCCAGCGCCGTGCGCTGGCGCTGGCCGCCCGAGAGCTGGCCCGGCTTGCGCGCCAGCAGGTGGCTGATGTCTAGCAGTTGCGCCGCCGCGCGCACCTCGGAATCGATCTGCCGGCGTGCGCCGCGACTGCCCGGCCAGAGCGCGCCGAGCAGCGGCAGTCGCTGCCAGCGGCTGAGCCGGCGTACCCGCAGCGGCACGGCGATGTTGTCGTAGACATTGAGGTGTGGGTACAGCGCATAGGACTGAAACACCATCGCAATGTCACGCTCGCCCGGCGCCAAAGCGTCCATGCAGCGCCCGGCCATGTGGACCTCGCCCGCGTCCTGCGTCTCCAGCCCTGCCAGGATGCGCAGCAGCGTCGATTTTCCGCAGCCCGACGGTCCGACCAGCGAGATGAACTCGCCGTCCTGAACGGCCAGGCTCACGCCTTTGAGCACGTTGGTGGCGCCGAACGATTTTTTCAGGCGCTTGATCTGGATATCGGCCATGGGTGAGAGGGCTCCGGCGGTTGGCAATCAGTGACAGTTCGGACTTTGATCGCTGGCCGTGTCACAGCCATGAAAAATTTGGTCGGCAATCTAGCGGTACATATAGGTGGAATCGATGAAGCTGATGACCTTGTTGCGCGCCTTCCATGCCGTGGCCCGCGCCGGAACGATCACTGGTGGCGCCAGGTTGGCTGGCGTCAGCCAGCCCACGCTGAGCGCGCAGCTGGCTGAACTGGAGCGCCATTTCCAGGTCGAGTTGTTCTACCGCCGCGGCCGGCGTATTGCGATCGCGCCGCTGGGCGCTGCGCTGCGCGAGCGCACCCACCGACTGTTCGAGATCGAAGCGGAAGCGCTTGGCCTGCTCAGCGCCAACAGCAGCGTGCTGACCGGCGAGCTGCGCATCGCGGCGGTGGGGCCCTACAACGTGATGCGCTTGCTGCGTGGCTTTCGGGCCGAGCATCCGCACCTGCAGGTCCAGGTGGCCACCGGCGACAGCGCGATGGTGCTGGCGCAGGTGCGCGACTGTGTTGCCGATCTGGGCGTGGTCGTGGCCCGGCCCTCGGATGAC
>JBILYN010000312.1:0-5428 GCA_044377715.1 Aquabacterium sp. | reverse complement strand
AGTTCAGCGCGACATCGAGATATCGTCTAGACAAGGCCTGCGCCACAGCATCCGTCGAACCCGCAGCACCCAGCAAAACCACCTTGGCCCGAACCGCGGCGCGGTACACCGCCCACCAGGCCAGCAGCGGTAGCGCTTCCTGGTCGCCACAGGCCTCCAGCGCAGCGCCGATGAAGCGCCAAGCCAGCCGAGGCAAGCCATGGGCATACAGGTCCATGAAGCTGAAAGCGAGGTCGCCTATCGTGTCGGTATGGCGCAGCGCTTGGTTGAACTCCAGCGCATCAAACAGCACCGGCTCGCCATCGGCCCAAAAAATGTTGCCCAAATGCAGGTCGCCGTGGACCTCGCGAACGCAGCCGCTGCGCCGGCGCGCTTGCATCAGTGCGGACAGCTCGGCGCCGCGCGCTTCAGTCCAACGCTGCAGCGCCGTCACCTCGGCGGCGGCCGGGCCTTCAACCAGCTCGGCCAACTCGACCAGGTTCTCGCGCGCCCAGCGTCGGGTGTTCTGGTCACCGTCCTGGTCCGGCGGCGCAGGCAGCAAGCTGCGGTGGAACCGCGCAACGGTCTCGGCCAGACGGTCGACCATCGCCGCGTTCAGCAAGCCCGATTGCGCCAAATGGTCGAGGCGCTGGCGGTCGTCGAAGCGCCTCATCCGCACCGCCCAGTCGAGCACGGGACCAGCGGCCTCGTCGTCGGGTGCGGCCAAACAAGCGCCGCGAGCGCCCTGGCGCACGGCCAACAACCCCAGGTACCAATGCGGCGCGGTGCGCCGGTTCAGCCGCAGCTCTTGCTCGCAAGCGGCACGGCGCGCGTCCAGGGTTGAAAAGTCGACAAAGCCGAAACGTACAGGCTTCTTGAGCTTGTAGACCTGTTCGCCCGCGATCAGCAGCGAGGACAAATGGGTCTCGATCAACTCGCTTGCCCCGGTGCTGCGGCGCAGTTGCGCGACCATCTCGGCATGGGCAGCACGAGCGCTGACAGCGGGCGAATCGGATTGCGGCATGGGGCCAAACCTCCTGCCGCCATCGTCCCGCGATCACCTGGCAACAGAGATGAGCGATGTCAAATCGGTCAGCGCGGGGCAGGCCGATACGCACAACGCGCCCCGCCAATGGCCAGGCCTAAGGGTTGAATTGAGCTTGCCGGCAGGTCATGCCTAGGTGTCTTGCGGCAAGGGTCAACAAAAATGACACAGGGTTGGTTCGATTTCCTACACTGCCCCATCCCCCCGCCTGGAGTGAGCCCGCCATGAACGCACCTCTGCCCGAGTCGATCCGCCTGGCCTTGGAGCTCGCAACGCTCGAGCTTGTTGGCACCGTGGAGAACTGACATGAACGCACCCTTGCCTGAGTCGATCCGCCTGGCCCTCGAAGCTGCAACGCTCGACGACCGCCCGCACCGCGGGCGGCGGCGAAGCCACAGGGACACCGCGGGCTGCGCAGCAGCGCGCTGTGGATTTGGCGTCGAGCTTGTTGGCACCGTGGAGAACTGACATGAACGCACCCTTGCCTGAGTCGATCCGCCTGGCCCTCGAAGCTGCAACGCTCGACGACAAATACACCCTAGCCAGCGGCCGCGCCTTCATGAGCGGCGTGCAGGCGCTGGTACGGCTGCCGATGCTGCAGCGCCAGCGCGATGCGGCGGTCGGTCTGAACACCGCCGGCTTCATCAGCGGCTACCGCGGCTCGCCGCTGGGCGGCTATGACCAGTCGCTGTGGGCTGCCAAGAAACACTTGGCGGCGCAGAACATCGTGTTCCAGCCCGGTGTCAACGAGGAGTTGGCGGCCACCGCTGTCTGGGGCACGCAGCAGATCGAGTTTGACCCCGCGAACAAGAAATTCGACGGTGTGTTCGGCATCTGGTACGGCAAAGGCCCGGGCGTTGACCGCTGCTCGGATGTGTTCAAACACGCCAACATGGCGGGCACCGCGCCGCACGGCGGGGTGATCGCGCTGGCAGGCGACGACCATGTGGCCAAGAGCAGCACCGCCGCGCACCAGAGCGACCACATCTTCAAAGCCTGCGGGCTGCCGGTGTTCTTCCCGGCCAGCGCGCAGGACATCCTCGACCTCGGGCTGCACGCGTTCGCGATGAGCCGCTTCTCGGGTCTGTGGACCTCGATGAAGACGATCCAGGAGGTGGTCGAGTCGTCGGCCAGCATCGACGTCTCGGCCGACCGGGTCAAGATCTTGCTGCCGACCGATTTCGCGATGCCACCGGGCGGGCTGCACATACGCTGGCCCGATGCGGCGCTGGTGCAGGAAGCGCGGCTGTTCGACTTCAAGTGGTACGCCGCGCTGGCCTATGTTCGAGCGAACCGGCTCAACCACAACGTGATCGAAGGTGCGAACGACCGATTCGGCATCATCGCCAGCGGCAAGGCCTTCAACGACACCCGCCAGGCACTGGCCGACCTGGGGTTGGACGACGACAGCTGCCGGGCCATCGGCATCCGGCTGCACAAGGTCGCGGTGGTCTGGCCGCTGGAGGCGACGATCACGCGCGAGTTCGCCCAGGGACTGCAAGAGATCCTGGTGGTCGAGGAAAAGCGCCAGGTCATCGAGTACCAGATCAAGGAAGAGCTCTACAACTGGCGACCCGACGTGCGGCCCAACGTGCTGGGCAAGTTCGACGAACTGGCCGACGACGCCTCGGGCGGCGAGTGGAGCCAGCCCAACCCCAGCGGCAACTGGTTGCTGCGCGCCAATGCCGACCTGAACCCTTCGCTGATCGCCCAGGCGATCGCCAAGCGGCTGAAAAAACTCGGCGTGCCCGAGCACATCTCGGCACGAATGGACGCGCGGCTGGACTTGCTCGCGGCCAAGGAGCGTGCGCTGGCGGTGGGCACGGCCGGCGGGGCCGAGCGCCAGCCCTGGTTCTGCAGCGGCTGCCCGCACAACACCAGCACGAGAGTCCCCGAGGGTTCGCGGGCCATGGCCGGCATCGGCTGCCACTTCATGGCCACCTGGATGGACCGCGCGACCATAGGCTTCACCCAGATGGGTGGCGAGGGCGTGCCCTGGGTCGGCCAGTCGCATTTCAGCAAGCGGGCGCACATGTTCGCCAACTTGGGCGATGGCACCTATTACCACTCGGGTTCGCTTGCGATCCGGCAGAGCATCGCCGCAGGGGTCAACGTCACCTACAAGATCCTCTACAACGACGCGGTCGCGATGACCGGCGGCCAGCCTATCGACGGCATCCTGACCGTGCCGCAGATCACCCGCGCGGTCGAGGCCGAAGGCGCGAAGAAAATCGTCATCGTCACCGACGAGCCTCAGAAGTACCAGCTGCCGCTGAACCTGGCGCCGGGCACAACAGTGCGGCACCGTGACGAGCTCGACGCGGTGCAGCGCGAGCTGCGCGAGCTGCCAGGCTGCAGCGTGCTGATCTACGACCAGACCTGCGCGACCGAAAAGCGCCGGCGCCGCAAGCGCGGCAAGCTGGTCGACCCGGCCAAACGGGTCGTGATCAACGAGCTGGTCTGCGAGGGCTGCGGCGACTGCAGCGTGCAGAGCAACTGCCTGAGCGTCGAGCCGATCGAGACCGAGTTCGGCCGCAAGCGCCGCATCAACCAGAGCAGCTGCAACAAGGACTATTCCTGCACCAAGGGCTTTTGCCCAAGCTTTGTCACCGTCGAGGGTGGGCAGCTCAAGAAGCCGAAGAAAGAAACCCGGCAAGACCCGTTCGCCCTGCCGCCTTGCCCCGAACCGCTGCTGCCGCGCGCGATCGACGCGCAGGGGCGCCATCGGCCCTGGAGCGTGGTCGTCGCCGGCGTCGGCGGCACCGGCGTGATCACGATCGGCCAGCTGCTGGGCATGGCCGCGCACCTCGAAGGCAAGGGCGTGGTGACGCAGGACTCGGCCGGGCTGGCGCAAAAAGGCGGTGCGACCTGGAGCCATGTCCAGATCGCCGAGCGTCCAGAGGACATCCACACGACCAAGGTCGACACCGCCAAGGCCGACCTGGTGGTCGCCTGCGACAGCATCGTTGCCGCCGGCCGCGCGACGCTGTCGCTGATGCGCGAGGGCCAGACCCACGTGGCGATGAATTCGCACGCCACACCGACCGCAGCCTTCGTCGCCGACCCCGACTGGCAGGCGCCGACGGCGGGCTGCGAAGCCGCGCTGGTAGCAACCGTCGGGCGCGAGCGGCTCGGCCAGTTCGACGCCGAAGAGGTCGCGCTGCAGTTGCTGGGTGACGCGATTTACGCCAACCCGCTGCTGCTGGGCTATGCCTGGCAACGCGGCTGGTTGCCGCTGGGCCAGGCCGCGCTGCGGCGCGCGTTCGAGCTCAACGGCACCCAGGTCGAGAACAACCTGGCCGCTTTCGAGTGGGGCCGGCGCTGCGCCCAGGATCTGGCGGCAGTGCGCGCGCTGTTCCAGGCCGCACAGGTGATCCAGTTCGTCAAGAAGCCTTCGGTCGACGAGATGGTCGCCAAACGGGTGGCATTTCTCACCGACTACCAGGACGCAGGCTACGCCAGTCGCTACAGCGAATTCGTCGCCAAGGTTCGGCAAGCCGAAACACCGCTGGGCAGCCACAAGCTCAGCGAGGCAGTGGCGCGCTACTTGTTCAAGCTGATGGCCTACAAGGACGAGTACGAGGTTGCAAGACTGCACAGCGACCGCGCGTTCACCGACAAGGTCGCCGCGATGTTCGACGGCGAGATGGGCCGCGACTACAAGATCGTCCACCACCTCGCGCCGCCGCTGCTGGCCAAGACCAACGACAAGGGTGAGCTGGTCAAGCGCGCGTTCGGACCCTGGATGCGCCATGGCATGGCCTGGCTGGCGAAGATGAAAGGCTTGCGCGGCACCGCGCTCGATGTCTTCGGCCGCACCGAAGAACGCCGCACCGAGCGTGCGCTGATCACCGAGTACCAAGCCTGCATCACCGAACTGCTCGCCGGCTTGAACGCCGGCAACCTGACTGCGGCTGCGGAAATCGCCCGCGTCCCCGAGGAGATTCGCGGCTATGGCCATGTCAAGAACCGGCACCTCGCCGCAGTGCGGCCGAAGTGGGACCGGCTGATGGCGCAGTGGCGCCAAGGTGGCGCGACAGCCGGCGCGAAATCCGCGGCTTGAGGTCGCGCGATTGCGCCATACTCGGCGCTGCGGCGTCTGGCCGAACTGATGAGGACTTTTGCGATGAACGAGGCACGAAACGAGATGCTGGTCCAGCCGGCATGGCTGGCAGCCAGCCTGGACGATCCGACGCTGCGAATTCTCGACTGCACCACCCACATGGTCCCGCAGCCGGTCGGCGCCTCGAAGATCGTCAGCGGCAAAGCGGACTACATGGCCGGTCATCTGCCCGGCGCGCAACATGTCGACATGGTTGAGGACTTGTCCGACCCGGCCGGGCCGTACCCCTACACGCTGCCGTCGCCAGAACGGGTCGAGCAATTGCTGAGCCGGCTTGGCGT
>JBILYN010000311.1:0-5454 GCA_044377715.1 Aquabacterium sp. | reverse complement strand
GACCTGGTCGTTCTCGAACTGGTCGGCATCGACACCGAAGATCAGCCGGTGCTGCAGCCCGGCCAGTTGGAAACGGCCATTGATCTCGCCTCGGATCACCTGATAGGACGCGTCGTAGTCGCGGAACCGCCGCTGGCGCGTCAGCGTCTGGCCATCCACCAGCAGGCGCTGGCGGTTGGCGGCCAGTTCGGCCTCAGTCGAGAAGCCTTCGAGCGAGGTCTTGCGCGTGGTGAAGCCCAGCAGGGCGCTCCAGTCCTTGCTGAAGTCGTGCTGGTACTCGAGTTGGTGGCCTTGCACGGCGGCCTTGAGCGGGCCGTCGCCGGGTTCACCCAGGAAGCGGCTTTGCGGGACGCGGCCAAGCTGGCCATTGACCGCCAGCACACCGCGATCGAACGGGATCTCCTGGTGGCTGAGCTCCAGTTCATAGACCAGCCTGCTTTGTGGGCTGATGCGCCATGCCAGCGATGGGCTGATGCCGTGCTTGCGGGTTTCGACCGTGTCGCGGAAGCTGCCCGCATCCTCAGCAAAGCCGACCAGGCGCACGGCGACCGCCTCGGACAGGGGCGCTGTCCAGTCAGCATCGGCCCGGTAGGTTTTGAAGCTGCCGGCGGACAGGCGGAACTCACCGGCCGTTCTGAAGTTGGGCCGCTTGGTCACCAGGTTGACCGTGCCGCCGGGTTCACCGCGCCCGAACAGCGCCGCGCGGGGGCCTTTGAGTATCTCCACCGATTCGATGCCCGACAGGTCGCGCGGCCCGCCGAAGCCCCGACCGGCATTGAAGCCGTTGACCAGGTAGTTGCTGGGCAGGTTTTCGTCGCCCACAAAGCCGCGCAGCGCAAAGGCGTTCCACAGCCCGCCGAAGTTGTTCTGGCGGGCGACCGACGCCGACAGGTCGAGCGCCTGGGTCAGGTCGACCGCACCCGATGCACGCAGGGTCTCCGCATCAATGGACTGTTCGGCCTGGGGCGTTTCCAGCCGTTTGAAGTCGCCCTGGTAAGCCTGGCGGGTGCCGGTGACCGTGACGGTGTCCAGACGCGCGCCAGGGCTGGCTTCTTGGGCGAATGCTGGAAGGGCAAAAGGGGTCGCTGAGCAGAGCATCAGCGCGGCGCAGTGGTGGCGTTTCACTTGGGAACCTCGGCGAATCAGAAGTGCAAACAAAAGTGCGGGAGGAAGGCGGGAAGGAGCCGTCGCTCCAGACTACCTGCACTAATGATAACAACTTCGCATGTGCATCGGACGGCGAGAGGTGCGACCTGGTTTCGCCGTTGGAACGTACCACACTGCGCGGGTGCTGCACCGCGCGGCCATGCCGCAAGCGAGCAAGGCGCGACTGCAAACGCACAACGCCGCTTCGCCCGCGTTGGTCGAGCGCGTAGGCCCAGGAGGCACGAGGAGACTGCCGCCGTCGCCGTTGGCCGGTGGCCGCTCAGCGGGCCTGAACTTCCCTCAGCAAGGACAGCGGCCGATCGAATCCGGCACGGTTGGGACTCGACGCCTGGTCACGTCCTTGCCAGCAATTGAGCACCTCTGATCTTGGAGGCACCCTTGTCGAAAGTCCAAAGCGGCTGCTCGCCAGCCTGAGCGGCTAGCGCGACATGAAGGCAGTCCGCGAAGTCGGCCGATCCCTTGCGGAACAAATGAAGCGCGACCTCGAGCGCCCGCTCAGACTCGAAGGTCAGCTCGGCTGCCGAGAGCAGGCTGGCCAGCGTCGTCAGGACATCGTCCTTGCCGAACCCGAAGCTGGACCGCAGCACCCATTCCAACTCGAGCATGACGGTCACTGGAACGAACAGCGTCGAGCCCTCGGCGACGCAGCGGCTGATGAGGCGCTTGGCCGCAGCAAGCTGCGCCGTGTCGTCCTGGACGACATAGCGCACAAGGACGTTGGTGTCTAGTGCCGGCATGGTGGTGCCGAAGTCAGCGCCAGGGATTCATGTCGTCGATGCGGACGTGTTGTCCATTGGGCGCCTTCAGCATGCCGGCCATGTCGAGGATGGACTTGGTCTTGGCCCGGACGATGATGGTGCCGTCGGGCATCGCCGACCACACCAGGCGCGTGCCTGGCTTGGCATCCACAAGACCCCGGATGTCGGCGGGCACGGTGGTCTGGCCCTTTGCGGTGATGGTGGATTCAGTCATTCCATGCTCCTTACAAGGAGCTGAATTGTAAGGCGGATGCGAGTGGCGAGGGTGACTCAGATCGCAGTACCGTCAGCGTGGGTAAAACTACCGTCATCGCGGAGCAGAGAGGCCACTCGATACCACAATCTGCTGCCTGGCGGCCCGACTTCCTGTCTTCCGGCGCCGCTCCTGACCCTACACGGTCGAAGAACTTCGCCAGGTCCACGTCCACCACCACGCGCTTGCCCGTTTGCACGTAGGCCCGCGCGGCCTTGACCGCGTCGTGTGCCCGCCGTCCGGGTCGGAACCCGTGGCTGTGTTCGCTGAAGGTGGGGTCGATCAGGGGTTGCAGCACTTGCAACAGCGCCTGCTGGATCAGCCGATCCAGCACCGTAGGGATGCCCAGCTCGCGCTGGCTCCCGTCCGGTTTGGGAATCATCACCCTTCGCACCGGCTGGGGCCGGTACGTGCCCGCCAGCAGCGCCTGGCGGGTCTGCGGCCAACTCGTGCGCAGCAGCTGGGCCGTGTGCTCGATGTCGAGCCCGTCCACTCCAGCCGCGCCCTTGTTGGCCTTGACACGCTTCCACGCCGCTTGCTGCGTTCTCTCTCGTCAGCGCCGCCTCCAGCAGGGTGCCAGCCCCCCACCTTCGGCCTTGCCAACCCTGTGCCCGGGTGCTCATGGGGCGGGCCGCAGGCTTCGTCACTGGCAGCTTCACGCCCGGCTTCACCGTGCGCTACCCCCACCCGCCCGGATTGCTCCGGCATCTGACGCATGGCCTTTGACATCCCCATGTCTTCAGTCACTCACTCTCGTTCGGCCCTTCGCGCTTTCGCTCTCGCCTGGGCGGCGGGCTACCGGCACTACTACGACCTCTGCTGACTTCTCGCTCCGGCAAAGGCCGTCGGGCTTTCACCCACAAGGCGAGATCTCCCCGGGTAAGAACGCACTCCATCGCTGCACAACCGCCGGATCTACGCCACCTCGCCTTGATCACGAGAGCTTCGCGGTTCCATGCCCGCTCGCCCTGCTCGGCAGCGCCTTCTATCCGGTTCTTGTTCATCGGCTCGCAGCTTCGCTCCACGCTTCCTCCCCACACTCGGTCGCCCTCATGCAGTTGCGCTTCACTTCGTTCGCTGTGATCAACTTACGGCGGGACTTGCACCCGCGGGAGTGCGCCCGTGCCGGGCGCACATGCAAAACGCCAACCTCTCGGTTGGCGCTAACTTCGGCACAAGGCCGAATCTGAACTTTGGTTGCGGGGGCAAGATTTGAACTTGCGACCTGGGTTATGAGGCCACATCTTTCAGCGTGTAGGTGCACTGACTTCAGTCGTCCCCAATCGGCGTCAACCGGTCCAAGCCTCGCCAACTTGTTGATTGTGCTCCGGTTTCCAGATCACCGATTTGTGACGGTTGCGGCCGCCTGAAGTCGATGAGCCGCAGCCGTGTCACATCGGCGCTTCAAAAACCGGCCACGCCGTCGACACCACTCGACCCCGCCCAAGCCGGATCATCCTCACGACTGCCGACCATTGGGAAAACTCAGACGAGTGATCATCCGGCGCACTTCGTCCCCGTGCCTGAGGCCGAGAACCTGCCACATCGATGTTCATTCTGAACAACGTCTTCACCGATCGGTGAAATGGTCGCTTTGAGTGAACTCACCGGACGTGGCATCCCGACGCTGGGAGACGGGCTCTCCTAAACGGTGTGTTGACAATGGCTACACACGCGATTACTATTCGTGTATCTATTGTATATGCATCAAGGAAGAAAGCTCATGCGCGATGCCGCCATCAACCTCCGGGCCCTGCCTGAACAGCGCGATCTCATCGACCATGCGGCGCAGCTGCTCGGCAAGAACCGCTCCGACTTCATGCTCGAGGCCGCCTGCGACAAGGCCCAAAGCGTGATGCTGGACCAAGTGTTCTTCTCGCTCGACGCGGACAACTTCAGGGCCTTCACCAAACTGCTCGACGCGCCTGTGACTCACAACCCAGGGCTTGAGCGACTTATGGCCGTTAAGGCCCCCTGGAGCACCAAGACTGGCAAGCGATGAGCCTGCAACTCAGTGCTCCTCTGCCCTTGTCCGGATCTCATCACCTCGATGACTTTGACTGTGGCGAAGGGGCCCTCGACGAATGGCTCAAGCGGCGAGCCCTGGCCAATCAGTCGAGTGGCGCCACCCGCACCTTTGTCGTGGTCGACGAGGACGGACGCGTCCGTGGCTACTACGCCATGGCAGCGGGTGCCGTAGCTCACCAACTCGCCAGCGCCAAGATCAAGCGAAACATGCCGGACCCGGTTCCGGTCATGGTGCTCGCGCGTCTCGCAGTGGATCGTCGCGCCCAGGGAATTCATCTGGGCGCGTCTCTGCTTCGGGACGCACTTGACCGAGCAACTGCCGTGTCGCAACACGCGGGAGTCAGAGCCCTCCTTGTCCATGCACTCCATGAACGTGCAAAGCAGTTCTACGAGCACTACGGCTTTCAGGTGTCCCCCGCGCATCCCATGACACTGATGCTGCGTCTGCCGACCTTGAGCACCTGAAACGCGGTACCCGCTCGACCGAATTCAAGCCGCCGCGAAAGCTCGACCAACCACGGTCGCTTCACATCGCCACCCCCAAAACCGCCGCCAGGGTCGACGCCACTCAACGCCTTTCGGCTTGACTTCATCTGACCCTTGGGCTAACTTTCGCCGCAGCTGGCCCGGACAGGGCAAGCACTGGAATCGCCGGGCTCGTCCCGGCATCGCCGCAGAGACCAGCTCTCGCGGTGGAATTGAGACCTACCTGCATGGCTCCTGCCCGCAGGACGCCGAACGCGAAAAGTGGAGTGCCCCTGCGGCACGCTGCTACCCGCTGAGACTTGATGCGCCCTTGCGCGCATCCGCGCTGCCGTCACGGCAGCCCAAACCCAACCGGTTTCCTTCACCCCTGCGCCGCGGCTGCTCGCCGCCGGAGGTCCGCCATGCAATGGTCCCAACTGGAACTCGAACTGTTCAAGCCCGAGGTCGCCGAGCCTGCCGTCATGCCCGTTGGGCCGGCGCAGCCCTGCTCGGAACCCGGGCCTGCCGATCCGATCGCCACCCAGATCCGACAGCGGCTGGCCTACGCGGATGCGCGCGAACGCCAGGGGGTGATTCACCGCGCAGCGATGGCCTCGTGCGAGCTGACCATTCAGACGGCGGCGCTGCGCGCCCGTTGCGAAGCCGGTGCCGGTCAGGCAGTGCTGACAGTGGTGGCATTGGTCGTCGGCATCTCGCCCTCGCTGGCGCCGGACTTGCCGCTGCAGCGCAGCCCCGGGTCTGCGGTCGCGCTCGATCCCGTGC
>JBILYN010000310.1:0-5458 GCA_044377715.1 Aquabacterium sp. | reverse complement strand
GCCGCGCAGCGCCCGACCTCGATGCACCCGAGCCCTCGGTGGCCAGGCTCAGCGCCTGGGGCAACACGGTCTACCTGGTCGGCATCAGGACGGTCTATCGCTACCACTGGGACGACATCGCCCAGCGCCTGCTGCTAGACCCCGAATGGCGCTTCGACTACATCGGCAGCAGCGCGCAAAGCCATGGCTGGGACGCTGTGCTCGATGGCCAGCATGCCTGGTTCATGGACAACGGCGAGCATCGCTATCGGTACCGGATGATTGGCGCCGGCGTCTGCCGCAGCGCAAACCGCCTGATCCGGGTCTCGATGAGCGACGCGCGCGACCACCTGGCGCTGCCGGTCAGCGGCCTGGCTGGCGGCAGCATCACCAACCCGCCGCTGATCGACTTGCGGCGCCGCATCGCGGTCGGCTACGACTCGGCGAACCGCCACCTGCAGGCTTGGCGCATCGACGCCGATGCCGGTCTGAAACCGCTGTGGCAGCGCCAGCCCTTCGGCTGCGCCAGCCACATGATCCTCTACCCCGACAGCGGCGAGCTCGTGATCAACGACTACCGCCGCCACGGCGAGGAGGTGGTGGTGCTCGACATCGCTTCAGGTCTGGAGCGCGGCCGGGTGCGCAGCGGCGGCCTGATGCAGGGCGTGGTCTTTCCCAGCCCGGGTTGGGGGCGTGACTTCTACTGGTCTTCCATGGGCCGGCTGGCCAGGGTGTTCGTGCAATGAAAAAAACAATCCTGATCACTGGCGCTGGCAGCGGCATCGGCCGCGACGCGGCGTTTGCGCTGGCCGCGCGCGGCCACCGCGTCATCGCCACCACCTTCGACGAGGCCCAGGCGCTGGGCTTGCGCGCCGAATGCCAGGCAAGAGGCCAGGCAAGAGGCCAGGCAAGGGGCCAGGCCATGGGCCAGACGATCGAGGTCTTCAAGCTCGACATCGCCTCGCCAGCCGACCGCGAACTGCTGCTGCCGATTGAGCTCGACGTGTTGATCAACAACGCCGGCGTCGGCGAATCGGGCTCGCTGGCCGAGGTCGATGTCGACCGGATCCGCCGGGTCTTCGAGGTCAATGTCTTCGCGACGATAGAGCTGACCCAGCTCGCGCTGCGCGGCATGATCGCGCGCCGGCGCGGCACGGTGCTGTTCGTCAGCTCGATCGCCGGGCGTCTGCCGATGCCTTTCCTGATGCCTTACTCGATGAGCAAGTTCGCGCTGTCGGCCGCTGGCGCCGGACTGCGCGCCGAGATGGACCAGCTCGGCGCCGGGGTGCAGATCGCGTTGATCGAGCCCGGCGCGATCCACACCGGTTTCAACCAGGCGATGACCGCGAGCAAGTACGCCTGGATGGGGCCTGACTCCTACTTCCACGCCCAGACCACGAAGATGAAAGCCAGCGAGTCGCGCATCTTCGGCCTGCTCGAAGCCCGCGACACGCGGACGATCGTCGCCCGCATCGTCCAGGCCAGCGAGGCGCGAAGGCCACGCCTGCGCTATGTCGCGCCGTGGATCCAAGGCCTGGGGGTTCGGCTGGCGCGCATCTTCGGCGTCTGAACCCACGCCATCCGACCTCAGCACCCCAACCGAACAGGAACGACCATGACCCTGCGCCGATTCGCGCTCTACACCTTGCTGGCCGCCTTGCTGGCCGCCGGCGCCGCCTATTTGTTTCGCGGGTCGCTGAGCATGGCGCTGGCCAAGCGGGTCGTCGTCGGGCGTCTGGCGGCCGACGCGCTGACCGAGCTGCCCGATGGGCTGCATGTGGGCCTGTGCGGCGCCGGCTCGCCGTTCCCGGATGACCAGCGCGCCGGCCCCTGCACCGCGGTGGTCGCGGGCAAGCGCTTGTTCATCTTCGACGTCGGCAGCGGCAGTCCGCGCAATATCGGCAAGCTGGGCTTTGTGCACGGCCGCGTCGAGGCGGTGTTCCTGACGCATTTCCACAGCGACCACATCGACGGTCTGGGCGAGCTGATGCTGCAGCACTGGGTTTCGACGTCCAACAGCGCGCCGCTGCCAGTCCATGGCCCGCAAGGGGTCGAGCAGGTGGTGGCGGGGTTGCGCCAGGCCTATGCGCAGGACCAGCAGTACCGGCTCGCCCACCACGGCGAGGCCACTTTGCCAGCGGGCGGCTCGGGCGGGCTGGCCCGGCCTTTCCAGATCGGGCAAGAGGGTCGGGTCGTGGTGCTCAAGGACGCCGACCTGGAGATCGCGGCCTTCAGCGTCGACCATGCACCTATCCACCCGGCGGTGGGCTACCGCATCAGCTACAAAGGCCGCAGCGTGGTGATCAGCGGCGACACCAAGCAATCGGCCGCTGTGCAGCGCGAAGCCCAAGGCGTCGACCTGCTGCTGCATGAGGCGCTGTCGGTGCCGTTGATGGCCGTGCTAGAGGACGGCGCGGGCCAAGCCGGGCGGCCCAAGCTGAAGCAACTCTTCAACGACATCCTGAACTACCACGCCACGCCCGAGCAGGCCGCCGAGACCGCGCGCGACGCCAAGGTGGGCTTCCTGCTGCTCAACCACATCGTGCCGGCGCTGCCACTGCCAGGCATGGAACAGGCGTTTGTCGGTGCCGCGCGCAGCATCTTCAACGGGCCGGTCCGCGTCGGCATCGACGGCGACTTCATCAGCCTGCCGGCCGGGTCGTCGAAGATTGACCTCGCCCGGCGCTTCTGAACACCATGTCAAACCTGCCCAAGGTCACCGACTTTCTGCGCACGCCTGACGATTGCTTTAAAGACCTGCCCGACTTTGCCTACACGCCGCACTACACGCAGGTCGGCAGGCTGCGCGTGGCACACATCGACGAAGGCCCGCGCAACGCACCCGTCGTGCTGCTGATGCACGGCGAGCCGACCTGGTCTTTCCTGTACCGCAAGATGATCCCGGTGCTGCTGGCCGCCGGCTTTCGTGTGGTCGCGCCCGACCTGGTCGGCTTTGGCCGCTCCGACAAACCGGCCCGGCCTAGCGACTACAGCTACGCCAACCATGTGCACTGGATGAACGCCTGGCTGGCTGCCACTGACTTGCACCGCATCACGCTGTTCTGCCAGGACTGGGGATCGCTGATCGGGCTGCGCATGGTGGTCGATGCGCCGCAGCGTTTCGACCGCATCGTGCTGGCCAACGGCGGCCTGCCGACCGGCACCAGCCCAATCCCTTTCGCGTTCAAGGTCTGGCGCGCTTTCGCGCGCTTCTCGCCCTGGTTTCCGATCGGCCGCATCGTCAAGGCAGGCTGCGCCCAGGGGCTGACGCCGCAAGAGCTCGCGGCTTACGACGCGCCTTTTCCGACCCGCAGACACCGCATCGCCACGCGGATGTTGCCGGGCTTTGTGCCGACCCGGCCCGACGACCCCGAGCGCGAGAACAACGAGCGCGCCTGGGAATTCTTCAAGCGCTGGGACAAGCCTTTCCTGACGCTGTTCTCCAACCGCGACCCGGTGACCCGCGGTGGCCACCGGATCTGGCAGCAACTCGTGCCCGGCGCACAAGGCCAGCCGCACGCGGTCACTCGCGGGGCCGGCCATTTCCTGCAGGAAGACAAGGGCGCTGAGGTGGCGCAGGCCATCGTCGCCTTCATCCAGCGCTGACCCCGCTCGAGTCAGAGACTGCCGTCTCGTCGGCGGGCAGCGCTGCAGCCAAGGCCAGCAACTCGCGCTCGATCGCGGCCATCGCGCTGCGCACGGCCTCGCTGTGCGGGTCGGCGCGCAAGGACAGGGTCAGCTGCTGCGCCAGCGTCGCCACATGGTCGGCGCCAAACACGCCTGCCGTGCCCTTCAGGCTGTGCAGCAGATGTTCGGCCTGGTCTGTGTCGCCGGCGGCCAGGCTGGCCGCCAGCTTGGCCATGTCGTGGGCATGCGACTCGGCGAAACCGCCCAGCAGGTCGAGGTACTTGTCGGCCTTGCCGCGCAACACCGCCAATCCGCGCGCGACGTTGAAGCCCGGCAGCGCCGCGAGCCGCGCCAGCGTGGCCTGGGTCTTGGCGTCCAGCTGGGGCGCAGGTCCGGCCCACGGGTCGGCGGCTGCCGGGCTGCCGGCCCGCAACCACTTCAGCAAGATCGCGTGCAACGCTTTCGGGTCGACCGGTTTGGTGATGAAGCCGTTCATGCCGGCGGCCTCGCAGGCCTGGCGGTCCTGATCGAAGGCATTGGCGGTCAGCGCCAGGATCGGCACCGCCTGCCAGCCCGGCAATTCGCGGATCGCGCGGGTGGCTTGCAAGCCATCCATCACCGGCATCTGCATGTCCATCAGCACCAGGTCGTAGACCCGGCCGCGGGCCAGCGCCAGTGCTTGCTGGCCGTCGACTGCGGCATCGACCACCAGCCCCAGGCTCTTCAGCCACTCGAGCGCAATCTCTCGGTTGACCTCGTTGTCTTCTGCCAGCAGCACATGGGCGCCGTCCAGCCTGGCGCTGTGGGCTGGCGCGGACCCGACCGCTGGCATCGCACCCTGGCCGCGCTGCAGTCTTGCGGTGAACCAGAAACAGCTGCCTTGCCCTGGCTCGCTCTGCGCGCCGGCCTCGCCACCCATCAGCTGCGCCAGTCGCCGGGTGATCGCCAGCCCCAGACCGGTGCCGCCGTAGCGGCGCGTGGTCGAGGCGTCGGCCTGCTCAAAAGCGTGAAACAGCCTGGGCATCTGCTCGGGCGCGACGCCAACGCCGCTGTCCTCGACCGACAAACGCAGCAGCAGGCCGTCTTCGTCGTCTTGCAGCAGCTTGGCCTGCAAGCTGACCGTGCCCCGGTCGGTGAACTTCACCGCGTTGCTGGCGTAGTTGAGCAAGGCTTGGCGCAAACGCGTCGGGTCGCCGCACAACCAGGCCGGCACAGCGTCGACATCGACCGTGACCTCCAGCCCTTTTTCCTGGGCTGCTTCAGTGATGAAGGACTGCACACTGGCCATCACCTCGCCGAAGTCGAAATCGGTGCGCTCGAGCTGCAGGCCGCCAGCCTCGATCTTGGACAGGTCGAGGATGTCGCTGATGATGGCCATCAGGTGTTGGCCGGCGCGGTCGATCCGGTCCAGCCGCGCGCTTTGCTCAGGCGTCGTGCCCGAGCGTCGCAGCAAGTGGTTCAGGCCGATGATCGCGTTCATCGGCGTGCGGATTTCGTGGCTCATGTTGGCCAGGAAAGCGCTCTTGGCACGGTTCGCCTGCTCGGCCTGCGCGCGCGCAGTGACCAGCTCCGCGGTGCGGCTGGCAACCAGCTCTTCGAGCCGGTGCCTGTGAGCGGCCAGCTCGGCTTGCAGCCGCCTCTGCGCCGAGACGTCTTGCTGCAGCGACACGAAATGGCTGATCGTGCCGTCGGGCTGGCGCAGCGGCGTGATGGTGGCCGACTCGATGTACTCGCTGCCGTCCTTGCGCCGGTTGATGAACTCGCCCTGCCAACTCTGACCGCTCTTGAGCGCCAGCCACATCGCCACACTGCGCTCGGGCGGCGTCTTGCCAGAGGCCAGCAAGCGCGCCGG
>JBILYN010000078.1:0-16294 GCA_044377715.1 Aquabacterium sp. | reverse complement strand
TCACTCGCCCAGGCGCTGCAACCCGAGGTGATCGCGGTCTATGGCCAGCGCGCCACGGGTACCAAGCTGCTGATCAACCCGAGCTTGGGCGGCTGAAGCCTGCGGGCCGCACAGGCCTTGCGCCCGAACTCTCAGCTAAATCTCAATGTCAGCGGCAGCATTGGCGCGCTGAAGTTCGCGGTCCAGGTCTGGCCCGCCTGTACCGGAAAGGCATCGGTCCAGGTGCCCGTGGTGACCAGGTCGCCGCGCTGGATGTCCGGTGCGCCGGGGCAGGCGCGCAGCTCGATCAGAAAGTGCAGCAATGCGTCCAGCGGGCTGCCCAGCACGTTGGCGCCTTGGCCCGAGGCAATCGGTGCGCCATCGCATTGCAGCGCTACCGTGGCACTGGCCAGCGCGGCCTGCAGTCCGGCGGCGTCGCTGGCGATCGCGCGCACCGGCTGACGGCGACCGACCAACAAACGGGCGTGCAAGCCGCCGTCGGCCACTCCCTCGGCCGCCTTGAACTTCCAGCCCGGCCTGTGGCTCTGGACGATTTCGAAGCCCGGCGCGACCCAGTCCAGCGCTTCGAACAGCGAGTCCAGATCAGCGCCGGCGGGCGGTGTGGTCTTGAAGCCGAACACCGCCTCGGGTTCGAGCCGAGGCTGGCACAGCCGGTCGAGTGACAGCTGCCCGGCCTCGGCTGAAGCGTCGTCGCAGTCGATCAGCGTGCTGTCGTAGACCGTGCCCCAGATCGGCGCCGAGACTTGGTAGAGAGGCCAGATCTGGCGGTTGGTGAAGCCGATCTTGTAGCCCCGCGGCTGCTCGCCGCGCGCCTGGCGCAGCTTGCGCAGCGCCAGCGCGGTCTGGTAGGCAGCGCCCAGGTCGCCTGAAACAGGTGTGGTGTCGGGCCAGAGCAGGCCGCTGTCGTGATGGTTTAGCAGTTCAGTGGGGGTCATGGTCGGATCCTGGAAGAGTGGATGTTGGCTACCGCGATGGGGGTGTTGCGTCAGGCGCTGGCCAGCGCTGCCGGCTGGCCAAGCTCGGCACGGCGCGACATCAGAAACGATGCCATGCTGAAGGCTAGGAAAACCAGCGCGACTGCCGGCAGCGCCCAGGGACCCAGGTGTAGCCAGGCCTGGCTGCCGGCCGCCGCGCCTAGCGACATCCCGACGTAGAGCGCCGACGCATTGATCGCCAGCAGCAGGTTGCGCAGATCGGGCGCCAGGCCGATCAGGCGCTTTTGCTGCGGTGCGTAAAAGCTCATGCCCGACATCGACCAGAACGCGTAAGCGGCGATGCCCAGCCAAGGCAGCCCCGGCAGCAGCAGCATCACCGCACCGGCGCAGGCCATGCTGATCACCGAGATCTGCACGCTGCGCGGTGCGCCCAGCCGGTCGCCGAACCGGCCTGCCAGCAGATTGCCTGCGACCCCGCTCAGCCCGCCCACCAGCAGCGCGATCGACAGTTGGCCGGCGGACACACCAAAGCGCTCCTGCAGAAAAGGCGCAACCAACGCAAACAGCGAGAACTGCGCGGCCATGTGGCACGCCGACATCACCACCGACCAGGTGACAGCCGGTTGGCGAAAGACCTGACCGAAGCTCGCCAGCGAGGTATTTGGCGCTGCCCGCCGGTCGCTGACCAGCAGCGCGATCGTCAACGCGGTCAGCAGGCTGATAGCGGCCAGCCCGCCGAACATCCAGCGCCAGCCCAGCATCGTGCCCAGCCAGGCGGTCAGCGGCAGCCCCAGCACGCTGGCCAGCGTCATGCCGCCGAACACCACCGCCAGCGCATGGCCCTGGCGCTCGGGCGGCACCAGCCCGGCGCCGAGCCCTGAGGCCACCGGCCCGACCGCGGCAGCGCCCAGTGCCATCAGCACCCGTGCTGCGACCACCCCGGCGTAGCTTGGCGCGAGCGCGCTGAGCAGGCAGCCCGTGGCCATCACGACCAGCCCGCCGAGCAGCAGCGTTCGGCGCGGCAAGCTGCCTGCAGCGACCTGCAGCAGCGGGGCGGCCAGCGCGAAGGTCAGCGCGAACACGGTGATCAGCACGGCGACATCGGGCTTCGACACGCCCAGGTCGGCCGCCATGTTGTTGACCAGGCCGACCACCGAGATCGACGAGGTGCCCATCGAGAAATAAGCTAGCGACAGCGACCACAGGCCCAGGTTGGTGCTGCCGGATACCTCAGGGTGACGGGTCATGTTGCCAAGCATCCTAGTCGAGGCGCCTGCCCGGCAACTGTCTCCAGCACATCAGCTGTTCGGTCGGCGGCATGGCGCTTGCGCTGAGCCTTTCTCAGCGCAAGCGGTAACGAGCTTCGTCGTCCTTGGTCACCAAGCCGCGCGCGATCAACTCATCCAGGTGTTGGCTGATGCTGCGGCGCTCGGCGTCGTCGATCCAGATTTCCTCGTAGCCGGGCGGGTAGAGCAGCCGGCACGCCACCAGTTCGGGCAGCGTGCGCGCCTGTTCTGCCAGCATCGCGATCAGCCTGGCCTCGCGCTCGTCGATCTTGGCACTGAACAAGGCCAGCGCGTCGAGCATCGCCTGGCGATCGGTGTAGACGCCGCGGTGGTGCGAGGTCACCCAGACCCGCGCCGGGATCTGCGGCAGCCGGGCCAGCGTCGCGCGGAAATCCGTCAGGCTGGAGGTGGCATCGCCGTAATAGGGGCCGAAGCCGCTGAGGTCGATGTCGCCAATGAAGGCCACGCCTTCAGGCTCGACCAGCAGCACGGTGTGACCTGCCGTGTGGCCGGGCATGTGGATCGCTCGCACCCGCGACCCGCCAAGCTCCCAGACCGCACCGTCGCGGTAGCCGATCGCGTCGGGTCGCTCCTGGTAGTTGAAATCGCGCTCGATCTTGGCGCGCATCGCCGCCAGCCGATCGGCTGACACACCGTAGTGGCGTGCCAGGCCGGGCCAACTGCGCACCGCTTCCAGGTCGGCCTCATGGGCGTGGACCGGCACGCCGGGCAGCCGGTGCAGGCCCGCCATGTGGTCCTCGTGCACATGACCGAGCACCACCAGGTCGGCCTTGTCGAAGTCGGCGCCAATCCGGTTGGCCACTGGCGGCGAGTCGAACACCACATGGGTGTCGGTGCCGCGAACGACGACCTGGTTGCCGTCGGGGTACTTGCCGTTCTTGTCGCCGAAGAAGACCGAGACCCGGCCAAAGTCGGCACGCGGGGTCTCGGCGTCAGTCTTGCGGGAATTGTCTGGGTTCATGGTGTCGCAGCAGGGCTTCAGAGAGGGACGACGATAGCTTGAATGGCGCGGCCAGGGCATCGAGGCGTACCCGCATCCAGCGGCGGTCAGCCATGCAACAGCCCGCTCTCAAGTAAATGTGGCTTGGCGGCTTGACCCCCCACGGGGGGCGGCCGGCGTCGGCCGGCCTCGGGGCGCTCAGTTGCTGCTGCGGCGAGAATTGCGCGTCGCGCCAGCCACGCCGCGCGGCTGACCATTTCCGCAACAACACCGAACACCAGGAGCCTCCCGATGACCGGACTGACTTTCATCGACATCGTGCAACAACAGGCCCGTGCGCGGCCGAACGCATTGGCGTACCGCTGCGGCGACCGACGCTGGACCTTTGCCGATGTCGAGCGCGACACCAACCGCATCGCCAACACCTTGGCCGCTCAGGGGTTGGGCCGCGGCGACCGGGTCGCAGCGCTGACGAAGTTCCACGTCGAGGCGGCGTTGTTGACGTTGGCCGCGGCCAAGCTGGGCGCCGTGTGCATGCCGGTGAACTGGCGACTGGCGCCGGCCGAGGTGCGCTACATCGTCGACCACGGCGGCGCCAAGCTGATGATGGCAGACCGCGGCTTCCTGCCGCTGGTCGACCGCGCCGGCATGCCCACGCTGGCGCAGGTGGTGGTGACCGATGGCGCGGATGTCGACAGCCACGACGGCCTGCCCGGCTTCCACGACTGGTACGCCGCAGCGTCTGACGTGATGACGCCGGTGTCGGTCAAGCCCGAAGACCCGCTGCTGCAGCTTTATTCCTCGGGCACCACTGGCCTGCCCAAGGGCGTGGTGCTGTCACATGCCGGGCTGGTGTTCAACTGCCAGCTCGGCGTCACCGTCTGGCAGGTGGGCGAGGGCAGTGTGGTCGGCAATGCGCTGCCAACCTTCCACATCGCCGGCGCCAACATGGCGCTGTTCGCGCTGTACAGCGGCGCGGTGGGATCGTCTTACCCAGACTTCGACCCCGGTGGCTTCATAGACGCGATTGGCCAGCATGGCATCACCCACACCTTCTTGGTGCCGGCGATGATCCTGTTCATGCTGCAGTCCCCCAAGGCGAAGGCGGGCGATTACCGCACGCTGAAGCTGATTTCCTACGGCGGATCGCCGATCAGCGACCGGGTGCTGACCGACGCGATGGCCGCTTTCGGCTGCGGTTTCATGCAGGTCTACGGCCTGACCGAGATCGCCGGCTCGGCCACTTTCCTGATGCCCGAGGATCACCAGGTCAGCGGCCCGAAAGCCAAGTTGCTGCGCTCAGCCGGTCAGCCGGTGCCCGGTGCGCGGCTGCGGGTGGTCGAGCCCGGCACGCTGACCGACCTGCCCGACGGCCAGACCGGCGAGGTGCTGATCGAGTCGCCCGGCAACATGATCGGCTATTGGGGCAACCCAGAAGCCACTGCAGCGGTGTTCCCGGATGGGCGCAACGCGCGCGGCGGCTGGTTCCGCAGCGGCGACGGTGGTTACCTGGAGGGCGGCTACCTCTACATCAACGACCGCATCAAGGACATGATCATCTCGGGTGGCGAGAACATCTATCCGGCCGAGATCGAGAACGCGCTGATGCAGCACCCTGGCGTGGCCGACGGCGCGGTGATCGGCGTGCCCGACGCCACCTGGGGCGAAAGCGTCAAGGCCTGCGTCGTTCGTCGGCCGGACAGCACGGTGACCGAGCGCGAGTTGATCGCCTTCTTGCGCGATCGCCTGGCGCACTACAAGTGCCCCAAATCGGTGGACTTCGTCGACACCTTGCCGCGCAACCCCAGCGGCAAGTTGCTCAAGCGCATCCTGCGCGAACCCTACTGGCAGGGCAAGGAGCGGGGGGTGCATTGACTGCCCTCCAGGCTCATTAAGATGCTAGCAATGCTAGCATTGCAATCAGCGAAAGAGGCTTCTATCAGTCAAGGAAATCGGCGATGAGCACGTTGACCATTCGAAATGTCGATCCCGCCATCAAGGACAAGCTGCGCTTGGCGGCAGCCGCGCATGGCCGCTCGATGGAGGAGGAGGTGCGCAGCATCTTGCGCAAGGTGCTGACGCAGCCAATGGCGACCGATGGCCTGGCCAGTCGCATCCATGCCCGGTTTTCCGCGCTGGGAGGTGTTGTGTTGGACTTGCCTGAACGGACAGAGACAACCCGTGCTGCGGACCTCGGCGAGGATCCTGCCAATTGATTGTTTTGGACACCAACGTCGTGTCTGAACTCATGCGTCCAAGGCCTGCGACGCAGGTACTGAACTGGCTTGACGCTCGAATGGCTGGCGGCTTGTGCTTGACCGCCGTGATTGCTGCCGAGCTGATGTTCGGGGTCGCTCGACTACCGGATGGCGCGCGCAAGCAGCAGCTGGCGCAAGCGGTCTGTGCCATGCTGGAGCAAGATTTCACCGGCCGAGTCTTGCCTTTTGACTTGGCGGCGGCCTCGGTCTACGCCGAGATGGTGGCGCAGCGCGAGCGTGCGGGCCACCCGATCGCGATGGCTGATGCTCAGATTGCGGCGATCTGTCTGGTTCACGGCGCCACCTTGGCCACACGCCACCACAAGCATTTCGACGGCGTGGGACTTCAGATCGTCAATCCTTGGGAGGCCGGTGGCTTGCCTGAGCCTCAAGTCGACTGACACTCGCTGCTGGCACCGCGCTGCCGGCACCGGGTCTTAAATTTGAACCCCCTGCAGCGGCGCAGCGCCGCCGCTTGAAATTCAGCCCTCGTCGGTGACGGTGTTGCGCAGCACGCCGATCCGATCGACCTCGATCTCGATCACGTCGCCGGGCTTCATCCAGACCGGTGGGTCGCGTCTCGCGCCCACGCCGCCAGGCGTGCCAGTGACGATCACATCGCCCGCCTGCAGCGGCGCGACGGTCGAGGCGTAGGCGATCTGGCGCTCGATGCTGTGGATCATCATCTCGGTGGTGGCGCGCTGCATTTCCTGGCCGTTCAGCCGGCTGACCAAGGTCATCACCGTTCGTGCGGGGATCTCGTCGGCCGTCACCATCCACGGACCGAAACCGCCGGTGCGCCAGAAATTCTTGCCCGGTGCCCACTGCGAGGTGTGGCGTTGCCAGTCGCGCACACTGCCGTCGTTGTAGCAGCTGTAGCCGGCGATATGGCCCCACGCATCGGCCTCGGCAATGCGCCGCCCAGGCTTGCCGATGATGATCGCGATCTCGGCCTCGAAATCGAGCTGGCTCGATTCCTTGGGCCGCACGATGGCCTGGCCATGACCGACTTGTGAATCACCGACGCGCAGAAAGAAGGTCGGCTGCTCGGTCAGCACTTGGTTGGTTTCGCGAACATGCTCGCCATAGTTCAGGCCGCAGCACCAGATCTTGCCTGGGTTCGGGATCACCGGCAGCAGATGCAGGCCTTCGAGCGCAAAGTCGGCGCTGCGCCCGGCCAGGATGGCGCGAGCCTCGGCCAGCGCATCGGCCGCCAGCAAGGCCCGCAGGTCGGCAAAACGCCCGCCCAGTGCGGTACCAAGGTCGACCACGCCACCGTCGATCACCGCACCGAAACCGGCCCGGCCGTTGCGCTCAAAACTGATGAGTTTCATGTCAATGGATTCCAGCGAGTTGCGAGATGGCGCTGATTGTGACGGAATCAGGTAGCCTGCGTGCTGTCCTCGCAGCGCGCTGCGCCTTTCAGCCCTTGCGGGCAAGGCCACTGGCCGCTGCGGTGACGTTCGAAGATGCGACTTGATGACCTCGCTCTGTTCCAAGCTGCCGCGCTCAGCGGCAACAATTCACCCGTGATGCCCATGACCGAAAAAATCCACACCCGCTTCGAGACCCTCGCCCCAGGCGTTCGCATCTGCCGTGTCACGATCGACAACCCGGGGCGCGCCAACAGCCTGAACAGCGCGCTGATGCAGGCCTTCGTGGCCTGTCTGGCTGAACTGTCCCATGACGCCGAGTTGCACGCGCTGGTGCTCACCGGCGCGGGTGAACGGGCTTTCGTCGGCGGTGCCGACATCGGTGAGATGTCTGGCCTGGACGCCGATGGCGCCAGGCAGTTCATCACCCAGGTCCACCGCTGCTGCGAAGCGGTGCGCCGCTTTCCGACGCCAGTGATCGCTCGCATCAATGGTGTCGCACTGGGCGCCGGGCTGGAGTTGGCTGCGGCTTGCGACCTGCGGGTGGCGGTAGACGGCGCGCTCTTTGGCATGCCCGAAGTTCACCTGGGCATCCCGTCGGTGGTCGAGGCCGCGCTGCTGCCGCACCTGACCGGTTGGGGCCGGGCGCGCGCGATGCTGCTGCTGGGCGAGAATTTCGGTGCGGCGCAGGCGCTGCAATGGGGCTTGATTGAGCAGGTGGTGCCGGCAGCCGAGTTGGATGCGGCGGTCGCGC
Source organism: Aquabacterium sp. (assembly GCA_044377715.1). Lineage (GTDB taxonomy): Bacteria > Pseudomonadota > Gammaproteobacteria > Burkholderiales > Burkholderiaceae_C > Pseudaquabacterium. The sequence continues at coordinate 8,727 of JBILYN010000078.1, read as the reverse complement.
AATGGCTGGCCAGCCTGGCCAAGGGCGGTACGCAGGCACTGAGGATCCAGAAAAAACTGATCAACGACTGGGAGAACCTGCCTCGCGACGCAGCGATCGACGCTGGCATCGACGCGTTCGCCAGCGCCTACCAGGGCGCAGAGCCTGCGCAGCGGATGAAGGCCTTTCTTGCGGCGCGATTGGCGGCCAAGCGGGGTGCTTGATGTCGCGCTGAGCACCCGGTCAGCGCGGCGCGACAACTTCAGCCAAAATCCGCTCCGTCTGAAATCTCTGCGGTGGCCTGCGGGCCGCTGCAACCAACGAGGCCTGCATCATCGAACTGCTCACTGACCCCCAAACCTGGATCGCTTTTGCCACGCTGACCGCGCTCGAGTTGGTGCTGGGCATCGACAACATCATCTTCATCGCGATCCTGGTCGACAAGCTGCCCAAGGCGCAGCGCGAACTGGGCCGGCGCCTGGGCTTGTTCATGGCGATGTTCATGCGCATCGGCCTGCTGCTGGCGCTGTCCTGGATCGTCGGCTGGGTGGCGCCGCTGTTCACCGTGCTGGGCCAGGCGATCTCGGGCCGCGATGCGATCCTGATCCTGGGTGGGCTGTTCCTGATCTGGAAGAGCACCGGCGAGATCCACCAGTCGCTCGAAGGCGAAGAGGGCCACGCGAAGGGTGGGGCTCAAGCCACTTTTGCCAGCGTGATCCTGCAGATCATGCTGGTCGACCTGGTGTTCTCGCTCGACTCGATCATCACCGCAGTGGGCATGGTCGACGATGTGCGGGTGATGATCGCTGCGGTGATCGTCTCGGTGCTGCTGATGATGCTGTTTGCCGGCGCCATCGGCCGCTTTGTTTCGGACCACCCGACGATCAAGATGCTCGCGCTGTCTTTCCTGGTCGTGGTTGGCGTGGTGCTGATCGCCGAGGGCTTCGAGCACCATGTGCCCAAGGGCTATGTGTATTTCGCGATGGCTTTCTCGCTGGGCGTGGAGATGCTCAACATCAGCATGCGCAAGCGCGCCGGCCGCAAGGTGCGGCTGAACCCGGCGCACATCCCGGGCGATTGAGCCAGCGGCAACCCAGGCTCATCCAGCGGCTATCGCCTGAACCCTTTGCAGCAAGTTCGACAGGTAGGCGTCCTCAATTTCCAGCCTGCCGAGCTGCAATGCCAACTGCTCGAGGTACTCGCGGTTCGTGCCCAGCATGCCCGATGCCTGCGCGATGATCGCTGCCGTCTGGTCGATCGGCAGCTCACCCACATGGTCTCGGAATCCGGGGTTGTCGGCAAACACCAGGGCCTTGACATCACCCTGGGGTGTGCTCACCGGCAAGCGCTTGGGGCTGTAGCTGCCCCGGACCATCTCGCGTCGCCAGATGATCGCGGTCTCGGCGTCCGCAGCCTGTGCGGCGATGCGAAACGCCAGGCCCTGGCAACTGCCCTCGGCGGGTGACAGCGAAAGCATCAGTCCTGGATACTGCGGCGAGCCGCGGCCCATGTCGGTCTTGAAGGTGAAGCGGCGCTGGTGCGCCGGCAGTTCGGCGAGCCGGACTTCGACAAAGTGGAAACCAGGGTCCCACATCAGCGAACCGTAGGAAAAGACCCAGAAGTCTTGTTGCGCATCGAGCGCGCCGAGCACGGCGCGGCGGGACGCCTCGATGGCTTGGTTCGAAAGCCGCCAGTCGCCGGGCCGGCCGAGCTGGCGGGCTCGCTCGTCCCATTCGGCGAGGGTGTCAACCGTGACGCGCAGCGCCGACTCGTCTGCCGGCGTCAGCTGGCCCTGAAGGTGGGGAAGGTGTGTAAATGGGTCCATGTGCGGCGATGTTGCGTGCATTGTCGGCATTGCGTTGGGCAAGCCCATCGCAAGCCGCCCTTCAGCGGCCCAGCGCCTGCGCCTCGGCCGCGCAGTTGAGCGGCGATTTCAGACCCTTGGCGCGCGCTTGCTCGATCTCGGTGCGGGCCAGCGCGGCCTGGGCTTTGAAGGTTGGGTCGGCGTGCAACCGGGCCACCGCCGCGGCGCCGACCAGCCGACCTTGATCGACGTCGCTCTGCCAGTGCACGCCGCAGATCACCCGGCTTTGGCCGAAGGCATGGCCTCGCTGCAGCAGCGCGTCGGCGCGGTCGGGTGCGAGTTCGGCCAACAACAGCGCCCAGCCCCAGCCTAGCGCGGCATGGCCCGAGGGGTAGCTGCCGTCCTTGGCCAGCGTAGCCTCTGAGGCCGGCACGCAAGTGCTCTCCTTCAGCGCTGCGAACGGGCGCTGGCGCTGGTAGCTGTCCTTGGCGGCATAGGTGGTCAGGCCGGCGTCCAGCAGGCTGCGGCGCAGCATCATGTTCAGGTGCGGCGTCGTCTCGGGCGAGATTGGGAGGTCTAGCGCGCAGGAGAAGGTTTCTGCCGCTTTCGGGAACTTCAGGTTGTCGTCAGCCGAGGCCAGCGTCCAGCGCGGTGTGTCGCGCAGCGAACGGGTGGCGCGGTAGACCGCCAGGTCGGCGGCGGCTTGCGCCGAACCATCGGCCGGCGGCCTGGGCAGCAGCGCCAAGCTGTCGGGCAATGCCTTGCGGTCGAGGTAGCCCTTCAGGTAGCCTGAGCCGGCGCGGAACTCGCCCACCGCTTCCGGCGATGTCGGCGGTGGCGGCGCGGTCTGGCAGGCGCTGAGCATCGTCGCACACAGCAGGGCCGAGAGCAGGGCCGAGAGCGGGGCCGAGAGCAAGCCCGAGCCGAACGCCAGGCGGCGGACGGGCGAATCGACTGCAGCGGTGGCAGCAAGCAAGGGGTTGGCCGGGGTCATCTCGTCTCCTCAAGCAGCTTGGTGGGTGCGCTGATGGTAGACGCCACGTTTGCGGGTCTCAAGCAAACGTGGCTTTGCCACTTTGCTTGATCCCCAAGGGGGGCGGCCGGCTTCGGCCGGCCTTGGGGCGCTCAGACGCCGAGAAAACCTGCCAGTGCGGCACTGCTAGCCACCTCGTCGGCGCTGCCCGCCAGCACGACCTGGCCTTTTTGCAGCACCAGCGCAAGGTCGGCACGGGCCAGCACTCGGCGGTAATCGCGGTCGACGATCAGCGTGGCGATGCCGCTGGCCCGGATCTCGCCGATCACGCGCCAGATCTCGGCGACGATCAGCGGCGCCAGGCCTTCGGTGGCCTCGTCCAGGATGATCAAGTCGGGATGGGTCATCAACGCCCGGCCTATCGCCAGCATCTGCTGCTCGCCGCCGGAGAGCTGCGCGCCCAGATGGCCCAGGCGCTCGGCCAGCCGAGGGAAGGTCTCGAGCACGCGCTCGCATGGCCAGTCGCGCCGGCCGTTGCGGCCGGGCCGGGCGGCCATCACCAGGTTTTCACGAACGCTGAGGTTGTGGAACACGCCACGGCCCTCGGGCACATAGGCCACACCGAGTCGCGCCACCTCGTGCGGCTTGGCGTGCGAGCAGTCCTGGCCGAACAGCGCGATGTGGCCACTGCGTTGTGTCACATGGCCGAGCAGCGTGCGGATCAGCGTGCTCTTGCCCATGCCGTTGCGTCCCAGCAGGCCCAGGGTCTGGCCGCGCGCAAGGCTCAGGTCGACACCGTGCAGCACATGGCTCGACCCGTACCAGGCATGCAGCCCCTGCGCTTGCAGGATCAGGTCCTGGCCTGTTTCGTTGGGGTTCATTTCAGTGTTGCCCCAGGTAGGCGATTTGCACCTCGGCACTGTTGCGAACGACATCGGGCGTACCGGTGGCGATCACCGTGCCATTGACCATCACGGTGATCAGGTCGGCGATGCGAAACACCGCGTCCATGTCGTGTTCGACCAGCAGCGTGGCGTGATCGGCCTTCAGCTCGGCCAGCAGCGCAAGCATGCGTTCGGTCTCTTCGGCGCCCATGCCGGCCAGCGGTTCGTCGAGCAGCAGCACCTGCGGTGCGGTGGCCAGGCACATCGCGATCTCGAGCTGGCGCTTCTGGCCATGCGACAGCGCGCCGGCGACCTTGTCGAGCACATCGCCCAGGCCGGCGCGCTGGGCGCTGTCGTGGGCAGCGGACCGGCTGGCTTCGCAAGCCTGTGCGCTCTGCCACCAAGCCCAGGGATGCTGGTGGCGTGCCTGGGCGGCCAGGCGGCAGTTCTCGAACACCGTGAAGCCGGGGTAGATGGTGTTGCGCTGGTAGCTGCGGCCCAGCCCGGCGCGGGCGCGTCGGGGCTGTGACCATTGGGTGACGTCCTGGCCCAGCAACTCGACCCGACCGGCCGAAGCTGGCGTCTCACCTGACAGGATGTTGATCAGCGTCGATTTACCGGCGCCGTTGGTGCCGATCACCGCGTGGACTTCGCCGCGCGTCAGCGCGATCGACACCTGGTCGACCGCGACCAAGCCGCCCCAGCGCCGGGTGATGCCGATGCCGCGCAGCAAGATGTCCTGGCTCACAGCATGACCTCCCGGCTCTGCCGGCGCGCTCGCCACCACGTCGGCAAGCCCACCAGCCCGTTGGGCAGCAGCGCCACGCTGGCGATGATCGTCAGCCCCAGGCCCAGCGTCCAATGCTTGGCGAAGCCGCCGAAGATCAGCTCGGACTTGAAGAACTCCTGCAGCAATGCGAACGCGAAAGCACCGATCAGCGCACCGCGAAGATGGCCCAGGCCGCCGAGGATGATCATGATCAGCACCGACCCCGACAGGTGCCAGCTCATCAATTCGGGGTTGACGTAGCCGTCCTTGACGCCGAACAGAAAGCCTGCGAGCCCGGCGATACCGCCCGAGATCACAAACGCCGCCAGCTTGTACGGATAGGTCGAGAATCCGGTCGCACGCATGCGCTGTTCGTTGGCCTTGATGCCAGCGAGCGCACGGCCGAATCGGCTGCGCAGCAGCAGCGCCAGAAAGCCGAACACCGCCACCAGGCAGGCCAGTGTGAAGTAGTAGATCGGCAAGGCCTGGTCCAGGTCGATCAAGCGCAGGCCCGCGATCACCAGCACCGGCTTGGCCGACAGGTAGATGCCGTCGCTGCCACCGCCCAACGGCGTGTCGTGCACGATGTAGTAAGCCATCTGTGCGAACGCCAGCGTGACCATGATGAAGTACACGCCCTGGGTGCGCAGCGACAGCGCGCCCATCACCAGCGCCCATGCCGCAGCAGCCAGCACCGCGGCCGGCAGCAGCCACAGCAGCGACGCGGCATCGCTGCCGGGCGACAGCAGCACCGCCGCGTAGGCGCCAATGCCAAAAAAAGCCGCATGACCGAAGCACACCAAGCCGGTCGCGCCGACCAGCAGTTCCAGGCTCAGCGCGAAGATCGCGTAGACCATGATCTTGGTCGTCAAGTCCAGTCCGAAGGCGCCGGCGCCCAGCGGGTAGGCGGCCAGCGCCAAGCCGCACAGCGCGACGAAGACGATGCGGGAGCGGGGGCTGTCGGTCATCGCGTCATCCGGCGGCAAACAAGCCTTTGGGTTTCCAAAGCAGGATCAGCGCCATCAGCAGGTAGACCAGCACGCCTGCGGCCTGCGGAAAAACCACCTTGCCAAAGGTGTCGACGACGCCGATCAGCAGCGAGGCCAGCAGCGCGCCGCGGATCGAGCCGATGCCGCCGATCACGACGACGACGAAGCAGATGATCAGCACCTGGCTGCCCATGCCGGGGTAGACCGACGACACCGGTGCTGCGACCATGCCTGCGAACACCGCCAGCCCGAGACCGGCGGCGAACACCAGGCGGTACAGGAACTTGATGTCCACGCCCAGCGACTGCACCATCTCGCGGTTGCTGCTGCCGGCCCGGATCATCATGCCCAGCCGGGTGCGGGTGAAGACCCAGTACATGCCCAGTGCCAGCGCCAGGCAAACGCCGGAGATGAACAGCCGGTAGACCGGGTAAGTCATCATCTCGCCCAGCGCGATCGTGCCGGCCAGCAAGGGCGGCGGCGCCACGCCGTGAACGTCGTCGCCGACCATCAGGCTGCGCAGTTCCTCGAACACCAGGATCAAGCCATAGGTCATCAGCACCTGTTGCAGGTGCTCGCGCTCGTAGAGGAAGCTGAAGAAAGCCCACTCCAGCACATAGCCCAGCATCACCGCCAGCACCACGCCCACCCCCAGCGTCGCAAAGAAACCGCCGCCCAAGGTCGATCCGACGACCGGCGCCAGCGCGTAGGCCATGTAGGCGCCGATCATGTAGAAGCTGCCATGCGCCAGGTTGATCACGCCCATGATGCCGAAGATCAGCGTCAGCCCCGAAGCCACGAGAAACAGCAGCAGCCCGTACTGAAGCGAGTTCAGGCATTGGATCAGGAAGGTGGCGAGGTCCATCGGTCAGAAGCGTGGGCTGTCAAGCGACCGCCGTGGAGCCGGCTCTGCCGGTCCACTGGCGGTTCCCCCTTGAGGGGGCGCGCGAAGCGCGTAGGGGGTGGGTGGGTTACATCTTGCAGCCGCGCGCTGGGTCGGCGAGTGACTTGCTGGCCACACCGACCAGCTTGTTCTCCTTGCCCACGACCTGGCGCAGGTAGATGTCTTGCACCGGGTTGTGCGCCTTGGACAGGCTGAACGCGCCGCGCGGGCTGTCGATCTTGGCTTTCTGCAGTGCGGCGGCGATCTCGGCTTTCTTGCTGACATCGCCCTTGACCGCGTTCAGCCCGATCGCCAGCATCTGCGCCGCGTCATAGCCTTGCACCGCGTAGACGTCGGGCTGCAGCTTGTAGGCCTTGGCGTAGGCCAGTCGGAAAGCCTTGTCGCGCGGCGTCTCCAGGCTGTCGGCGTAGTGCAGCGTCGTGAACAGACCGTCAGCAGCGTCGCCCTGGGCCTCAAGCGTGCCGTCAGTGAGGAAGCCGGCGCCGTACAGCGGGATGCTCTTTTTCAGGCCTGCGCCGGCGTAGTCCTTGACGAACTTGACCGCGCCGCCACCGGCAAAAAAGGTGTAGACCGCATCGGGCTTGGTCGCTGCGATTTCGGTCAGCAAGGCCTGGAACTCGACGTTCGGGAAGGGCAGGCTGAGTTCTTTGACGACCGCACCACCGCCTTTTTCGAAGGCTTCCTTGAAGCCTTTGACAGATTCATCGCCGGCGGCGTATTTCCAGGTGATCGTCACGACCTTCTTGTGGCCCTTCTTGGCCATCACCTCGCCCATCGCGTAGCCGGGCTGCCAGTTCGAGAACGAACTGCGGAAGATATTGGGTGCGCACATCGCGCCGGTCACCGCGTCAGCGCCGGCGTTGGGCACGATCAGCAGCGTGCCGCTGTCCTTGGCGACCTTTGCCATTGCCATCGCGACGCCCGAATGCACCGTGCCGACCAGCACATCGACGGCGTCGCGCTTGACCAGCTTGTTGACGTTGTCGGTGGCCTTGCTCGGGTCGCTCTCGTCGTCGACCTTGAAGAATTCGACCTCGCGGCCGGCGACCTTGCCGCCGGCCTCGGCGATCTGCAGTCGAAAGCCGTTCTCGATCGCGTTGCCCAGCGCTGCGAAGGTGCCGGTATAGGGCAGCATCAGGCCGACCTTGAGCTTGGGCGCGGTCTGGGTGTGCGCGGCGAAGGGCAGGGCCATGGCGGCCAGCGCCAGGGCGGTGGCGGCGAGTTGTTGGCGGCGGGTCGTTGTCATCTTGTGTCTCCTGGATGTCGTTGGATGAAGTCTGTGCAGGCTTTGATCAGCGCTTCGGGCTGGTCCCGATGGGGCGAGTGGCCGCAGTCGGCCAAGGTCAGCGATTCTGACCGCTTCACGCAGCTGACGATGCGTTCGATCTGCTCGAGGCTGCCGTACTCGTCGTCCAGGCCTTGCACCGCCAGCAGCGGGCAGCTGATCGCAGTGATCTCGGCCTCGAGGTTCCAGTCGCGGAACGCCGCGTCTAGCCAGATGTCGTTCCAGCCCCAAAAGGCTGAATCGGGGTCGTCGTGGTGGCGAGCGAGTTTGCCGCGCAGGTCGGTCTCGAGGTAGGTCTGTCGGACCTCGGCGATGCTCGCAAGCGTGAGGTCCTCGACCATCACATGCGGGGCCAGCACGATCGCGCCGGCCAACTGCTGTGGGAAGTTCGCGGCATGCAGCAATGCGATCGATCCGCCGTCGCTGTGGCCAAACAGCCAGGGCTTTTCAGCGTCTGCGCCCAGTGCTTTCAGCAGCGCTGGCAGCACCTGACAGGCCTGCCGGTGCATGAAGTCCGGGGCCCAGCGCTCGCTGGCAGCGCGTGGCGTCGATCGGCCGTAGCCGGGCCGCGAATACACCAACCCTCGGCAGCCGACAGCGTCGCAAAGCCGCTGCGGAAAGTCGCGCCACATCGCCAGCGAGCCCAGACCCTCGTGCAAAAACACGATCAGCGGCCGGCTGGCGTCGTCCAACCCGACCCAGGCATGCTCGATGCGCACCGGCCGGCCGGCCCAATCGATGTCGACGAATTCGACCGTCACGGCGAGGTCTTCTCTTTCTCTCGCAGTTTGAAGCGCTGGATCTTGCCGGTGGCAGTCTTGGGCAGGTCGTCCAGGAACTCGATCTGGCGCGGGTACTTGTACGGCGCCAACCTGTCCTTGACGAAGGCCTTGAGCTCGTCCTCGCTGACTTGGGCGCCTGGTTTGCACACCACGAAGGCCTTGGTGCGGGTCAGCCCGTTCGCGTCGGCCACGCCGATCACTGCGGCCTCGAGCACCGCCGGGTGCTGCGCCAGCGTGGACTCGACTTCGAACGGCGACACGTAGATGCCGCTGACCTTGAGCATGTCGTCGCTGCGTCCGGCGTAGGTGTAGCTGCCGTCGGCGTTGCGCAGGTATTTGTCGCCGCTCTTGGTCCAAT
>JBILYN010000309.1:0-5460 GCA_044377715.1 Aquabacterium sp. | reverse complement strand
CGGTGTCTTTTTCTGGTTTGTGCTGCTGTGCTCGCTGGGTCTGGGCCCGCTGGGCGCGGTGCTCTACCGCATGGCCGAATTCGCCAACCGTTACTGGAGCTTCCCAGGCAAGTCGCTGGGCGTGCCTGCCAACGAGCGGCTGATGGCGGTGTCGCAGCGCTTGTTCGAGTTGATCGACCATGTGCCCTCGCGCCTGACGGCATTCGGCTTCGCGGTGGTCGGCAATTTCGAGGAAGCCATCAACGCCTGGCGGCGTGACGCCTCGCTTTGGAAGTACGGCAACGAGGGCGTGATCCTGGCCTCGGCAGCCGGTGCGGTGGGGGTTCAACTCGGCGGCGCCGCCGCGCCTGGCGTGACGCCTGACCGTAGCCGAAGCTTCGAGGCCGGGCCGACCGAGGATGTGGCGGCCGAAGGCTCGACCGGCGGCGACCCACCCCAGATGGGCCATCTGCGCAGTGTGGTCGGGCTGGTCTGGCGCTCGGTGGTGCTGTGGATGCTGTTGGTGGCCTTGCTGACACTGGCCAACCTGATCGGTTGAGCTCTGCAGCCTCACCACTTCGTGCTTGACAGCTCGGCGTGCAATTCGTTGTAGATGCGGTATCGCGAGGGGCTGATCTCGTGGCGCGCCAGCGCTTCGCGAACGCCACAACCAGGCTCGTGCAGGTGGCTGCAGTTGTAGAAGCGGCAATGCTCTGCGTGCTGGCGGATGTCGGTCATCAGCCGGGCCAGGTCGGTGGCCTGCAACTGGCGCAGGCCGAATTCCTGGAATCCCGGTGAGTCGATCAGCGCGCTGTGGCGCGTGTCGTCCATCCAATACCAGTTGGTGCTGGTGGTGGTGTGGCGACCAGCGTTGAGCGCGATCGAGATCTCGCCGACCTGGGCCGCCGCGGCGGGCACCATCAGGTTGATCAAGGTGCTCTTGCCCATGCCGCTGGGCCCGAGCACCAGCGTGGCGCGGCCAGCCAACAGCGGGGTCAGCAGCGCGCGGGCTTCGTCGGGACGCGATTTCAGTGACAGCTCGAGCACCGGAATGCCGATCGCGCGGTAAGGGGCCAGACGCTCGTGCGCCGCGGCCAGCGTTGGCAGGTCGGTCTTGTTCAGGATGATCTGGGTTGAGATGCCTGCGTGCTCGGCGGCGATCAGTGCGCGCGCGAGTTGGGTCTCGGCATACATCGGCTCGACAGCGACCAGCACCAGCAACTGGTCGATGTTGGCGGCGAAGGACTTGGTCTTCCACTCGTCTTGGCGGAACAACAGGTTGCGCCGCTCGGCCACCTTGTCGATCACGCCGGCATCGCCGGCGATCTGCCAGTGCACCCGGTCGCCGACCACGCAGTCGCTCTTCTTGCCGCGGGTGTGGCACAGCACGCGTCGACCCTCAGCGGTTTCGACCATGCATTGCCTGCCGTGGGTGGCGACGACTCGGCCGTTGCCAGCCAGGTCGTCGACATGGCTGTCGACGCGCTCCTTGCCTTGCGGTCCGGTCATGCCGGCTGGGTCTGCAGCGCCGCCAGTCGCTCGCTGGCTGGCGGGTGCGAGTAGTAAAAGCGCACGTACAGCGGGTCGGGCGTCAGCGTCGCAGCGTTGTCCTGGTGCAGTTTGAGCAGCGCGCTGGCCAGATCCGCGCCGCTGGCCTGGGCGCAAGCGTAGGCGTCGGCCTGGAACTCGTGCTTGCGCGAGAGCTGGGCCAGCAGCGGCGAGGCGAAGAAGCCGAACACGGGCACCGCCGTCATGAACAGCAGCAGCGCCAGCGCGTCGTTGGGTGCACCCAGGTTCGGCGCCACGCCCAGCCCGACATAAAAGCCTGGCTGACCGGCCAGCCAGCCCAGCAGCGCCAGCGCTGCCAGGCTCAGGCCGAACATCATCACCAGGCGCTGGGTCACGTGCTTGTGCTTGAAGTGGCCGAGTTCATGCGCGAGCACCGCCTCGACCTCGGCCGCCGACAGCTTGGCCAGCAAGGTGTCGAAGAACACCACGCGCTTGGCCGCGCCCAGACCTGTGAAATAAGCGTTGCCATGGGCCGAGCGCCGGCTGCCATCCATCACGAACAAGCCCTTGGCGGCAAAACCGCAGCGCTGCATCAGCGCCTGCACCCGGGTCTTCAGTGCCTCATCGGCCAGCGGCTCGAACTTGTTGAACAGCGGTGCGATCACGGTCGGGTACAGCACCATCACCAGCAGGTTGAACCCGGCCCAGGTGCCCCAGGCCCAAAGCCACCACAGCGCGCCGGTCGCGCCCATGATCCACAGCACGGCAGCAGCCAGCGGCAGGCCGATCAAGGCCCCGATCAGCAAGCCTTTGAGCAGGTCGGCGATGTACAGGCGCGCCGTGTTGCGGTTGAAGCCGAATTGCTGCTCGATGCGGAAAGTGCTGTAGATCTCGAACGGCAGGTCGATCGCACCACCGATCAAGGCAAAGGCGCTGAGCAGCGCGAGTTGGTAGGCCATCGCGCCAAAGCGTGGTTCCACCGCGTCGCGCAGCAGGTTGTTCAGAAAATCGAAGCCGCCCAGCAGCGTCCAGCCCAGCAACACCCCATGGCCTACTGCCATCACCAGCAGCCCGAAGCGGCCTTTGGCCAGCGTGTAGTCGGCCGCGCGCTGGTGGTCGGCCAAGCTGACCTGGCCTGCGAAAGGCAGAGGCACGGCAGCACGGTGTGCCGCGACATGGCGCATCTGGCGCGTGGCGAGCCACAGTTTGACGGCCAAGGAGGCCACCAGCGCGGTGGCAAAGAGCAGGGTGAACGGGGTCGGCGACATGAGACGAAGTGTAGGTGGGCAGCGCGCTGGCTGTGCAGGGCCGGCGTCGCTCAGCCACTGCGACAATCCGGTGATGAGCAGTTCAGACAACATCCCCCACCTGCCGATCAGCGAGAACAACCTGGTCTGGGTCGATCTCGAGATGACCGGCCTGTCGCCGTTCATCGACCGCATCATCGAGATCGCGGTGGTCGTCACCGATGCCCATCTGACGCTGCGTGTCGAAGGCCCGGTGTTGGCGATCCACCAGAGCGACGCAGTGCTCGATGGCATGGACAAGTGGAACAAGGGCACGCACGGCAAGAGCGGGCTGATCGACCGCGTTCGCGCGTCCAGCATCGACGAGGCTGCAGCGCAAGCCCAGGTGCTTGATTGGCTCAAGGCCTATGTGCCCAAGTTCAAGAGCCCGATGTGCGGCAATTCGATTTGTCAGGACCGTCGTTTCCTGGCCAAGGACATGGCCTTGCTGGAAGCCTACTTCCATTACCGCAACCTCGATGTCAGCACGCTCAAGGAGCTGGCCAGACGCTGGAAGCCGGCGGTGCTCGAGGGCTTCAAGAAGGCGCAGGCCCACACCGCGTTGGCCGACATCCACGAGTCGATCGACGAATTGATCCACTACCGTCAGCATTTTCTGGCGCTCTGACCGGGTCTTGCAGGCCGGCCCGAGAGCACTGTTCGCCGCTGCCAACCTGCCACCGAAAGTTGCCGATGGTTTCTGCCGCTCCCGACGTCACCGCATTGCGCAGCGCCCAGCCCTCGATCAGCTGCGTGGTGCCAGCCTATAACGAGGCCGCCAACCTGGGGCTGTTGCTGGAGTCATTGACCGCGGTGCTGGTGGGTCTGACACCACGCTGGGAGGTGATCGTTGTCGACGATGGCAGCACCGATGCAACACCGCTGGCCGTGCTGCCCTGGCTGAAGCGGCCGGGCCTGCGCTACCTGCGCCTGTCGCGCAACTTCGGCAAGGAGGCCGCGCTGACCGCTGGCATCGACCATGCGCAGGGCGAGGTGGTGGTGTTGATCGACGCTGACCTGCAGCACCCGCCGGCGATGATCGGCGCGATGGTCCAGGCCTGGCGCGGCGGCGCCGACATGGTGTGCACGGCCCGGGCCTCGCGATCCGACGAGTCCTGGCGCAAGCGCCTGGGCACCTGGGTTTTCTACCGCCTGGTCAACAGCGGATCGGCCACGCCGATTCCGGTCGACGCGGGCGACTTCAGGCTGATGGACCGGCAGGTGGTCGACGCACTGAAGATGCTGCCCGAGCGCAACCGCTTCATGAAAGGGCTTTACGCCTGGGTCGGTTTTCGCACCGAGGTCCTGCCGTACACGCCGGCGCAGCGTCACGCGGGCCAGAGCAGCTTTTCGATGAAGCGTCTGTCCAGCTTGGCATTCACCGGCGTGACCGCTTTCACCAACGCGCCGCTGCGGCTTTGGAGCGCGCTGGGCGGTGTCGTCGCGTTGGCCTCGCTGGGTTTTGCGGGCTGGATCGTGATCTCTGACTTTGTCTTTGGCAACGACGTGCCGGGCTGGGCCACGCTGGCCACCGGCCTGGCGTTTTCGATCGGCGTGCAACTGCTGTCGGTAGGCATCCTCGGCGAGTACATCGGTCGCATCTTCGACGAGGTCAAGCAGCGACCCGTCTACATCATTGGCCAAGCGCTGGGGCAGGGCGCCTTGGACGGGCCAGCCGCGCAAGATGCTTGAACCCGCTCGGCTGCTGCTGTGCGCCGACGACTATGGCTTGAGCCCTGGCGTTGACGCGGCGATCACCGGTCTGGTGCGTGCTGGGCGGCTGGGGGCTTTTTCGTGCCTGAGCAACGGCCCGGCTTGGCTTGAGGACGCCGGGGCGGTTGCGGGCCTGCGAGCCCAGGCCCAGGCCGGGTTGCACTTCAACCTGACCGAAGGCCGGCCGCTGAGCCCATCGCTCGCAGCACTGTGGCCGAGCCTGCCCAGCTTGCCGCGTCTGTTGCTGGCCGCGCACCTGGGCCGGCTGCCGCTGGCCGCGCTGGCCGATGAACTGGCGGCGCAAGTCCAGGCATTCGAGGACGGCAGCGGTTGCAGGCCCGACTTTGTCGATGGCCACCAGCATGTGCACCACCTGCCCGGCGTGCGGGGCTTGCTGCTCGACTGGTTGCAGCGCCAGGCCCGGGCCGTCCCGGTGCGCAGCACTGCGCCCTTGGCCGGGCCAGGCTTTAACTTCAAGCGCTGGGTGATCGAGCGCAGCGGCGGTCTTGCGCTGGCGCGCGCGCTGGCGCAGCGCGGCCAGCCGCACAACGCCTTGTTGCTGGGTGCCTATGACTTCCAGGTCAGCGACTACCGCTCGCTGATGCAGGCCTGGCTGGCCCAGGTGCCGGCAGCCGGCGCGCTGTTGTTCTGTCATCCTGGGCAGGCCTGGATCGGCGATGCCACCGACCCGATCGCTGCGGCGCGCCAGCGCGAACTGGCTTACCTGGCAGGGGCGGATTTCCCGCGTGATTTGATGGCGGCTGGCGTGGTGCTGGCGCCGGTCTGGCGCTGAACGACCAAGGCGCTTGAGCTGCCCGCCCGGCGATTTCAGCCAAACGCCCAGCGACGGTTGATGGCGTAGGTCAACACCAGCGCCAGCAGCGTCGCGCAGGCCTGGGCAAACAGGTAGTGCAGGCCGACCCGGGTGCCCGCAGCCACCACCGCCATGCTGGTGACGCCACCCAGCAACGCG
>JBILYN010000077.1:0-16325 GCA_044377715.1 Aquabacterium sp. | reverse complement strand
GGGTTCACCGAATGTTTACCGGCAGCGCAGCGGAAGTAGGGGAACATGTAGGGGAACGAACGGCAGTGTCCCTGTCCGTTCGGAGGTTTGTTCCCCTATGCTCACTCAAACACACTGCAAAAACGCGGCCTGCCCAGCAGGCAAACTGCGTGTCCGACTCGCCGACTCTGGCGGCTTGTACCTCGAGGTCGTTCCTTCGGGATCGAAGCGCTGGTTCTGGAAGTACTACTTCAGCGGGAAAGAGAAGCGCCTGGCGCTTGGGAGCTATCCTGAAGTCGGGCTGAAAGAGGCTCGCGTCGCTCGGGACGACGCGAGGAAACAACAGCAGCGTGGGGCCGATCCGGTTCTTGAGCGCAAGGTTGAGCGCCTCAGTTCCCAGTTCGATGTCGACGCGACGTTTGAAGTCACCGCCCACGAGTTCCATACGACCAAAAGGGCGAGCTGGAGCGATCACTATGCCAAGCGCTGGCTCGAACGTCTGAGCAAAGATGTGTTCCCTTGGCTGGGCAAGCTCACGCTGTCGCAGATCGGCGCCCCGATGCTGCTGCAGACGCTGCGGCGGGTCGAGAGCCGAGGGGTACGGGAACTGCCGCACTCGGTGCTCGAGGCCTGCGGCCAAGTGTTCCGCTACGGCGTTGCGACGGGTCGATGTGAACGCAATCCCGCAGCCGATCTTCGCGGCGCGCTGAAGCCGGTCATGACGAGGCACATGTCGGCGATTCTCGAGCCGATCCAGGCCGGCGACTTGATGCGTTCGATCGACGGCTACCAAGGGCAGCTTTCAACTCGAACTGCGCTGCTGCTGTCAGCGTTCCTCTTTCAACGGCCGGGCAACATCCGACAGATGGAGTGGGGTGAGCTTGATCTGGACGCAGCGATGTGGACGATTCCCTCGGCGAAGATGAAGCGCACCAAGCGGGAAAAGGTGAACGGGCGGCCCCACTGGGTGCCTCTACCGCTGCAGGCAGTCGCGGCTTTGAAGGACTTGCAGCCGCTCACGGGTCAGGGGCGCTACGTCTTCCCGTCGCTGATAAGCAATCAGCGACCCATGAGCGAAAACACCGTGCGAGTGGCACTTCGCCGGATGGGCTTCGACAACGACACGATGACGCCGCACGGGTTTCGAGCCATGGCCCGAACCATCATGGTCGAACGGATGAACGTGCATCCGGACGTGATCGAAGCCCAGCTCGCCCATGAAAAGAGCGGCCCGTTGGGTGCTGCTTACGATCGAGCGGAGTTCATGGAGCAGCGGCGGCACATGATGACGGCGTGGGCAGACTATCTTGAGGAGCTTCGGCTCCGGCCGGCTGCGGTGGCCAAGCGTTACGAACAGCCGGCGGCGGCAGCAGGCGCGGGGCAGAAGGTCCCCGCGGGCAGGGCCACGAAGCGCCGCGCGGTCTTGGCGTCACCTACGGTGACCTCATGATGGCCGCCGGGCTGGCCGAAAGCCAGTAGAGGTCGGAACCCGAAAACAAAAAGGCGGGATGACGCGCCTGGACGGTAGCGTGGCAAATAGTGAACATATTATGGCGATAAACTGTTCATGTGGCTAGAATATTGACACTATGGCCCAGAAGACGTCACCCCTGCTGCCAGCGACCGAGGAGCACTTGCATCGGTTCGGCGAGCGGCTGCGTCTGGCGCGCCGGCGTCGGCGACTGTCGTCCAAGCAGGTGGCAGAGCGGGCTGGCATGGCCCCGATGACATTGCGCGGCCTGGAGCGTGGCGGGTCGGGCGTCACGATCGGCGCCTACCTGGCCGTCATGCAGGTGCTCGGCATCGAGCGGGATCTCGATCTGCTGGGGCAGGCGGACCCCCTGGGCCGCGAGTTGCAGGACGCCAGGTTGCCGGCGGGGCGCACCGCGGCGGCTTCGAGCGAGGCCGGGCACACGCAGCAGGGCGAATTGGGCGGCCGAACGACTTTTGCCTCCCCTCCCGAGCCTGTGAAGCGCGCCGGGCGCGGCGAAGCCGTGCGGCATGCCGACATACCCGCGCGGTCCGTCCGCGCGCGTGCGAAGCCGGCAGGTGACGCAAGCGTGTGGATGGACGACAGTGGCTTCACCAGCTCCCGCGTCCTCGTCGACCTGATCAAGCCGGCGACGCCGATCCCGAAGAAGCGGCGCGGCTGACGCCATGGCCACGGGTACGCGCAGTGGCAACCGCACGATCGCGGTCTACGCCGACTGGGACGGTCTGTCTGCGCCGCTTCGCCTTGGCGTGCTGCGAGCGCGGCGCGGGGCCGGGCGCGAAGTATTCGAGTTCGAGTTCGACAGGCAGGCACTCGATGACCGCGCTTGCGCCAACCTGCAGCTCGATCCAAGACTCGCGCTCTTCGCAGGTCGGCAACACCCGCAGCAGGGCAGTGAAACCTTCGGCGTCTTCGCCGACGCGAGCCCGGATCGCTGGGGAAGACTTCTCATGCGCCGCCGCCTTGAGCGCGCACAAAGGGCCGGGACCACGGCCGCGGCTGTACGACTCGTTGAGTCGGACTATCTGCTTGGTGTGCATGACGCGTTCCGCGTCGGCGCGCTGCGGTTTCGTCTCGATGATGAAGGTGATTTTCTCGACAACCAGCACGACCTTGCTGCGCCGCCATTTGTTCAACTGCGCGAACTCGAGGCGGCCAGCCTGGCGCTGGAGCGCGACGAGGACAACACCGCTGCACAGGGGGACCAGTGGCTGCGCATGCTGATCGCGCCGGGTGGGTCGTTGGGAGGCGCGCGACCCAAGGCCAGCGTCGTCGATCCCGATGGCCACCTGTGGATCGCCAAGTTTCCCAGCGTGCGCGACGAGCATGACGTGGGTGCCTGGGAAATGGTGGTGCACACGCTGGCGCGTGGCTGCGGGCTGCAAGTTCCCGAAAGTCTGGCGCGCCGGTTCGCCAACCCGCACCACACGTTTCTCGTGAAGCGATTTGATCGCACAGGTTCCGGGCGGCGACTGCATTTCGCATCGGCGATGACACTCACCGGACGGCAGGACGGCGACGACGCTTCGACAGGCGCAAGCTACCTTGAGATCGCGCGCGTCCTGATCGATCACGGCGCGCAGACCGACATCGACCTTCAGGAACTGTGGTCGCGGATCGTTTTCAACCTGATGGTTTCCAACACCGACGACCACCTGCGAAACCACGGCTTCATCCTGGTGCCCGGCAAGGGGTGGCGCCTCTCGCCGGCCTTCGATATGAACCCGGTGCCGCACGCCCAGGGGCTCAAGCTGAACATCAGTCAGGCCGACAACGCACTGGACCTCGATCTTGCCCTTGCCGTGGCACCGTACTTTCGTGTATCCGTTCGTGATGCAGACGGGATCATCCGCCGCTGCCTGACGGTCGTGCGGCAGTGGCGAACGATCGCCGCACACGTTGGCGTGCGAGCCCGAGAGCAGGATGCCATGGCTGCGGCGTTTCGGTTGGCGTCTGCCTAAAGGGGTTTGCAAACGAGTCGTCGATGGGTAGGCTATCGAACGGGAGTGGCTGGCACATGCGAAAGGCCGTGTTATTGATACTCGTCGTCGCAGGCGCTGGTGCGGGGTTGATCGCGGCCATGGATGGCGACTGGGGGCTCAGAGTTGTGATGATGACCATCGGGGCCGTCGTCGGCGCTGCGATCGGTGGGGCGGTGACCCGCCTAGGCAAGCGTTCAACGCCTCTGCGACCCGTTGGCTTGGACGAGTCCTACGGACAGGGCACGTCAGCGGAAGATCGTGACCGAAACTACTGGAGAGACAAGGGCCACCCACCATTCATGAAGCCGCCACGCGGGGGAGCCCGATCGACACTTGTTCGATCCAGATCGCCTCGACTGACTGACTACTTCTTTCGTTTGAGCAGGTCTTTGGCCACGCCCTTGGCTGCATCGATTGACTCGGTCGTGTCGCTTGCAACCTGCCGGCCGGATTGCATCAGCAAGGACTTTTTCGTCGCGAGGGTGCCGTCGGGTGATCGAACGATCTGCGCATTTGCATCGAAGCCGCCTTGCGAGGATTCGGTGCTTTGACGGATTGCCGCTCCCTTCTTTTCGACTTCACTGCGAATAGCTGAGGGCTGTGGCGCTTCTTCGATCTTCGGCGTGGAGCGTCCGAACCTTGACACTTGGCGTGAATTGTCGCGATCGCTGGACGTGAGGTCGGGATTGACGGGTGAAGAACTGCGGTCCCGGTCGTGCCGACGGCGCAACTCGTCAAACGATTCGGGCAGTGCTGCACCGTCCGACAGTACCCTGTTCGGTCGCAAGCCCTGGCGCGCGAGCTCAGAATCGAGCATCGCGAACGCTGCTGCACTGCTGCGTCCGTAGCGCTCGGCGTAACGCATGAACATCTCCAGGTTGTGTGGGTCCTGGGCGAGATCGATGGAGATGGTCTCGCCCTGCTCGCGCGCGGACGAAAGGCGCTCCGCGAGCGTATTCCGTTCCGCGAAACTGGCCTCTGCGCGTTGAGCGCGGGAAGTCGTCGTTGACAGCCTCGACGCCAGTTCCCGGGCTTCTCGGGAGTCATCGGCAACGGCCGTGATAAAACTGGCGTCGCGCGAGACACGATCACCAAACTGCTTGAACTCGGCAATCTGCTCATTGGTCATGGTGCCCAGGACCTTGCGCTGCTCCTCCGAAAGGCCAGACTGGTAGCTCTTGCCCGCGTTGCCCTGAATCGAGGCCCCGGCCACCGGCGAACTTAACCCAAGATGTGCCGATGCCCCAAACGCGATGCTCGCCACTTGAGATTGAGACAAGCCCGTACTGTCTGCGACGCTTCTGGTCACTTGGTCCAAGCGATTCATCGTCTCCCCAAGTTGCTCGAAGCTACTGGAGGAAGAACCCGACGAACTGCGAGCAGAGCGCAGCTTAGTCAAACCACGCGTGAAGGCTTCCGTTAGGACCGCAGATCGATCCTGAGTAGCAGAAACCGCCTCACTGCGCGCCGCATCCGCCTGCCGGCTCGCCTCTGTCAGGTCTTGTTCACTCACCCTCATCGAAACGACCCGCGACGCAAACCCCTGGTTGCGCAGCAGACTCATCGCCGTGCGCCCCGTCAATGCACTTGATGTGGCCGTGTTGCCCGTCAGATCGGTTTGCCAGGAACTCATGAACGCCGACGTGCGGTTCGGGGCTAATTGCAACTGGTCCATCGCCACGTTGCCCATGTTCACATTGCCGACCGCTGCCGAACCTGTGCTGCCCGACAGCATGCCCTGCAGCCCAGACAGTCCGCCGACCAGTGCCGTGCCGAAGTTCTCCATCCGCTTGAGCGCCGCCCAAGCGATGAACGGGATGCTGATCGCGAGGTAGCCCACCACAGCTTCGCCTGAAATCGCCCGCGAGTAGATGGTCGACGCGGTTTGCAGCGACAGCGCCTTGGCGCCGGTCCGGAGATCGGCCGCTGCGGCCAGGTCGTAGGCGGCATAGATCGACGCCATGTAGTTGAGCACCGCATACAAGGGTGGTCACAGCTGGATCCAGATCAGGATCGCCGCGTAGCCCTTGAAGGTGGCCGGCGTCTCGCGCCCGCTGGTCAGCAGGAGCAGCAGGACGAACAGCGGGAAGAGGGCGTAGGTGATGGCCTCAATGACATTTCGGAACACCGGCAGCGCCTGCTCGGCGACCTTGCCGTAGTTGAGCCAAGTCGCGTTCTGCTGGGCCACGGCCTGGTGCCCGCCCTACGGCCAGCACCATCGATGCCGGGTCGTTGATCTTCTGCCCGATGATGTTGCTGCTGTCGTTGATCGTGTTGAGCACCGCGTTCTGGCGGATCAGGTCCGCCGCGGTCGCTGCGGCGGTGGCGATGCTGTTCTTCAGGTAGGCCTGCTGAATCTGGCCGGCGATGGCTGCTGCGGCAGCCGCACTCGGCAAGGTTGGGTTCAGCTGGAAGGCCAGCTTGCCCTGGATGCGGGTGAGCTGCGCTGGCAGGCGCCCGTTGAAGTTCGAGTAGACGTTCGGGCAGGTGTCCACCGTGACCGCGCCACCCGCGCCGGTGAGGGTGCTGAAACGCGCCGGGTTGGGCGTGCCCATCAACGCCCACACGTCGTCCGAGCTGGAGAACGTCCCGGGATCGACCGTCCCGTCGATCAGGTCGTACATCGTGCAGTTGTGGATGTAGTTGATCAGGTCGGTGCGAAACTTCGGGTCCTGGAACACCACGTTGCCGGTGTCGCGGATCAGCCGGTTGCCGAACATCAGGCCATTTTTTTCGTAGGTTAGCTCGCTGGGCAGCGCGCCGACGCCAGGGACGACCTGGAACGCCGTCTCGAACAGGCCGGTGAGGCTGTGGCCGATCGTGCTGGTGACGCTGCCCAGCACCGCGATGCCGAAGGGCACGTTGGCCACCACCTTGACCGCTGAACCGCCCGTCTTGTCCACGATGCCCACGGTGACGCGCGGCACGATCAGGATTGAGAACACCAGCAACACGGTGGCGAGCCACTTCCAGCCCTGCAACTTGTCCGGCGCGAACGCATAAGCGATCAGCGCGGCGACGAAACCGCAGAAGGCTACCGCCGCGACGGCCGACATGTAGTCGCTGGAGGCATGGATGGCGGCGGCCGCATTGAAGATGCCGAACAGGCTGTCGGAGTTCTGGTAGGCGTAGATTTCCCACATGGCTGGCTCACCCCCCGGCCGTCTACCGCGAGAGGTAGGCGGCTTGCTGGCCGAGCATGTCCATCACATGCTGCGGCATGCTGGAGCGAAGTTGCCGCTCGAGTTGCTCCAGGTGGCTGGACACCGCGCGGAACGAACCGACCTTCTGGTACAGCAGGTTCTTCTCCTGGGCCAGTTGCAGCAGCATCGCCTGGGCACGCTGGCGGATGTGAGTGGCGAGGTCGCGCTGGCTCTGCTGCAGCGTGTAGTCCTTGTCGAGTGCCGCCATGCCCAGGCGCAGATTGCGTTCGAGGAAAACGTAGGCGTAGTCGGCCGCGATGACGTCGCGGTATTGGCCGATCAGGCTGTCCGCCAGGCCCGAGCCGGGGATGGTCGCGCCGATCGACAGCATCTTGTAGACCGGCTCGGTAGTCTGGTTGACAAAGCCGACCTCGGCCGAGTTGTTGGGGATCGCGGCGCGGGTTGCTATCTTGTCGGCGATCGACCGCATCATGGTCTCGACGCGGGCGGTGAACGGGGTGTGTGTGTAGGCGGTGTTAAGAGTCACCACATCGCAGTTGGTGTAGTCGTTGCAGCGCAGCAGGTGCTGCGCCACGTTGGTGCCCGTTGCGGCGGCCTGGCCATAGAGCAACTGGCTGATCGAGGTGATCGTCGGTGCGATCGGTTCCGG
The DNA here is from genome assembly GCA_044377715.1 of Aquabacterium sp. GTDB lineage: Bacteria > Pseudomonadota > Gammaproteobacteria > Burkholderiales > Burkholderiaceae_C > Pseudaquabacterium. The sequence continues at coordinate 9,059 of JBILYN010000077.1, read as the reverse complement.
ATCGCGCGCGGCATCCTCGGGATAGAAGATCACCGTGCCGACGATGCTCATGATCAGCTCGCGCTCGGGATCGTCGAGGTAGGTGCCGGTGCGCTGCAGCGCTTTCCAGGTCAGGTTGCCGACGAAGGGCGCCTTGTTGCGCACGTTGGCGTCGCCGGACGTGCGGGCCGAGGCCAGGATGCTGGTGCGGTCAGTTGCGCAGCGTCGGCGCGCCGCGTCGCGGTCGCTCTCCAGTCCCATCTCGATTGCCAGGTCGGAGCACGCTTCCTGCGAGCTATAGCCAGCCGCCTCAGCCGCCGTGCTGACGATGGCCTTGGCCGTCTCGCAGGAATTGATGCGGGCGTTGTTGATCCATGTCTCCAGGCCCTTGGCCCACTTGGTCAGTCCGCCCAGCAAGGGCGAGACCGATTCGAGCGCGAGCTGGAACGCGATGCCCGGCAGCGCCGCCGTGATGTTGCGCAGCATATTCTTGAACTCGGCGGCCGAGATATGCGAGAACGATCCGCCGAAGACGTCGATGCCGCCACAGCCGGCCTTGGCGCTGGGGAACTGGATGGCCGCGAGCTGGTAGACCTTGTTCGGCGCGCGCATGAACAGGCTGCCACCGGTGTAAGTGTTGAAGGTCTGCCCGCGGAACGCGCCGGGCGCGGTGTAGTTGCCGATCGTTCCGAGGCTGTTGAACATGTTGTTCACCTCGGTGTTCAGGTCGCCGGCACGCAGCGTGACCGGCGACACGATCAGAAGGGCAGCCATGCCCGTTGCGACTGCGCGATGGACGAAGCGGGGCTGGTTCAATGTGTTCACGGGCGCTCCTGCACGGGTTACTGAAGAACCGCCTGTCGGCTGGCGTTCAACAACACGGATTCGATGGGCTGAGCCGACACGATCGCGATCCGTTCGAGCAACTGGGCTTCCGACAGCACGCCGAAACCGATGGGTGTGATCTTTCCGGTGAAGGGCTGCGCCAGATAGACGGCGGGCACCTGGCTGACCTTCAGCGTGGTGGCGATGCCGTTGTCGCGCCGGGCGTCCGGGAAGCCCGGCATCGTGCCGCCGTCGATGCTGATCGCCACCACCTTGATGCCGTAGCGAGCCTCGAAGGCCCCCAATGTCGGCGCAAAGGCGTGGCAGTACGGGCAGTCGCCTCGAAAGAAGAAGAACAGCACATGGTCGCGCCCCAGCGTTCCGATGTTCTCCGTGCGCTGCGACATCTGCTGCTGCTCGAACACCTCCAGCACCTTGGCGTTGACCGGGCGGCCCTGCAAGGTCGGGTCGAGCTCGGGTGTCGCCCAGGCCACCCGCTGCGCCACATCGGCGAAGGTCGAGGCCCGCGCGACCACCCTGGCCTCCAACTCCATGTAGCGCCGGACGTTGGCCTCTGTCGGCCGCATGATGGCGATGTTGCGTGTCTCTTCGAGCGTCTTTTGCAGCCGCTCGAATTCGGCGAGTTCGGTCGGCCGCGTTGCCTTGGGCTTGGCGGTCGGGGAGACGACTTTCGACGAAGGGGCAGGGCGTTCCTGCGAGTCCGGTTCCGGGTCTTCGTAGAAGTGCCAGCCGCGCCATGCATCGGACCAGTAGGGCGAGGCAGCGGTCTGCGCACGGGCCGCTATCGGCCACAAGACCACCAACACCAGCGCACAGATCAGCAAGGTGTGTTTCATGACGGGCACCTCATGACAGCGACTTCGGCGGCTGGCCGTCGCGGCAGTAGTTGATCCCGAAGTCGATGGTCTGGCGCCGTGGTGCGGGAACACCCGGCAGTTGCACGCCGTCCTGCCAGAAGCGCACATTGAGACGGCGACATCCAGCTTGCACATAGCGACGAACCGTGGTCACGTCGATGTAGATCGGCGATGTGCCTTTGAAGCGCTGGGTCACCGCATCGGCAATCTCGCCAACCAGCATGCCGTGGGCTTCGCCGCTGGGTGCGTCGATTGCGGTGATCAGAAGCGGTCGCGCGTCCTGCACCGGGATGCGCTCTTGTGCCGAAGCGTCGACCATGACGCTGGTGACGGCCAGCAGCCATGCGAAAACAGGGCACGTCATTGGCATCTCCCTTGGCCGTAGAAGCAGGTCGGGATGCGGCTTGCGCCGTTGCCTTGTAGCGTCGCCAGGTTCGGCAGTGTCGGAACCAACGAGGCGTATGTTGGCAGTGACACCTCACATCGTTCGCCACTCGACCGCGATGACTCTGCTTCAGTCAGGGGCAGATCCGTGTGACATCGCGCTGTGGCTCGGCCACGAGAGCCCATCGACGACCCACATGTACGTCGAAGCTGACCTCGCGATGAAGGAACGCACCTTGGCGCGACTCAAGCCGCCCGAGATCAAGCCAGCGCGATACCGCCCACCCAAGGCCCTGATGCAGTTCCTACAGTCGCTGTGATTATGTGCAGTGGCAACAACACTGCCGCATCCTCGTGCATAGGGCCGGCGTGTCAAGACATGACGCTGCCTTCGCATAAAAGGCAGGTTCGCATTATTTCGATTATGTTCATAAGAACATAATCGAAAGAACTGGCCGTTGCCGGCTTTGTCATCGCCATCGTACTCAGCGGGGCGCCGTCACTGGCGCTGTTGGTGATCGCCGCTGGCGTGGTGCTGGTAGCGCTTTGGAAGTGGTCTTGATGCGCTAGACCTGTACTGGCTGTGGAAGAAGAGCTAGCTCTGCCGGTTTTCTGCCGGTATGCAGGCGCCTGCATCCTGCCTGCATCCTGCCGCTGGACGCCGCTGAACGTCTACGCCTGGCACGGGAAGTAGCGCTGGTGTCAAGCGGCGGCGCGGCGCCCTGGTTTTTTCACGCACCAACCTGCCCGGCCAGTAACCCGGTTAGGTACTGGTTCAGGCTCACGCCCTCCTGCGCCGCACGCCGAGCCAGCTTGGCATGCAGGCTGCGTGGCACCCGCACCAAGAACTTGCCGCTGTAGCTCTGCAGCGGCTGCACCGGGCGCGGGGTGGGCGCGTTCTTGCCGGCAGACTGTGCCGCTTGCAACCAGGCAGCGATGGCGTCTTGCGCCTCTCGGGCGGCGTCGGCCTCGGTGGCGCCCCAGGCGCTGCAGCCCGGCAGGTCGGGCGCCTCCGCAATGAAGCCCTCATCCTCGGCGCTCCAGAAGATGCTCAAGGGATAGTGCTGAATCGGCTGGTTCATTCGTCGGCTCCGTACTTGCGGATCATCTCAATCAACTGGCGGGCTTGATACGGCGGCACGAATCCGGCGCGGTTCTGGAAATTCAGCCCCACCGGCTCGCCAGCGCGCGCGAAGGCGCGATGCGATCCCGCTCCGCCCTTATGCACGAAGCCCAGCAACTCGGCCGCCTTGCAGGCATCGGCAAAGCGAACCTGCACCGGGCCACACTGGATCGCGGCGAGTAGCTTGGTCTTCGAGTTCATGAAGAACGATACCGCATTTGGTATCAAAAAACAAGAATGCTACCCGTCTGCGGAATGGCCCGCCGCTGAGCAGAGGCCCGCCCGCCGCTGAGCTTGAATTCCTGGGGACAATCCTGGGGACAAAACAGCACAACTCAGCACCACGAAAAACCAGTTTTCATAGGTGGATCAACAACCTACGTTGTGCTCCGTTATGCTATGGAGTGGGTTCGAGTCCCATCAGCCACCCCATCCCAGCGTTTCACTCGGTCCCATGCCGGACTGAACTTCCCGCAAAATCAACGACTTAGCCGGTCGCTTGAGTCAGGAAGTCTCCTGCCGTCTCACGGCAGCGCAGCGCAAGTAGGGGAACATGTAGGGGAACAAATGGCGTTCATCAAGCCATTTGGAGTTTTGTTCCCCTATGCTTACCGACAAACAGTGCAAGAACGCCTCCTGCCCAGAGGGCAAGGCCCGTATTCGCGCGTCCGACTCGGGCGGTCTCTACATTGAGGTTGCCGGGGCTGGTTCGAAGCGCTGGTTCTGGAAGTACTACTTTGACGGCAAGGAGAAGCGCCTGTCGTTGGGCAGCTACCCAGAGGTCAGCCTGAAGGATGCCCGGGCTGCTCGCGACGATGCGCGCAAGCAACACCAGTCAGGCGCGGACCCGGTACTCGCACGCCAGGTGGACCGTCTGAGCTCCCGCTTCGACGCGAACGCGAGCTTCGAGGTGACCGCCCGCGAGTTCCACGCGACCAAGAGGGTCGGCTGGAGCGACCACTACGCCAGGCGCTGGCTCGAACGCCTGGGCAAGGACATCTTTCCGTGGCTCGGCAAGCTGCCGCTGTCGCAGATCGGCGCGCCGATGCTGCTGCAAACCTTGCGCAGGGTAGAAGCTCGTGGCGCCCGGGAGCTTCCGCACTCGCTGCTGGAGGCCTGCAGTCAGGTGTTTCGATACGGTGTGTCGACTGGGCGGTGCGAACGCAACCCTGCGGCTGACCTTCGTGGCGCCTTGAAGCCGGTACTGACGCGGCACGTGTCCGCCATCGTTGAACCGGACAAGGTCGGCGATCTGATGCGGGCCATCGACGGTTATCACGGACAGCTTGTGACGCGGACCGCACTCTGGCTGTCCGCCATGCTGTTCCAGCGTCCTGGCAACATTCGTCAGATGGAGTGGGGCGAACTGGATCTGGACGGGGGCATGTGGACCATCCCGTCAGACAAGATGAAGCGGACGAAGCGCGAAAAGCTGAACGGCCGCCCGCACCTGGTGCCTCTGGCGCCGCAAGCCGTGGCCGCCCTGAAGGACTTGCATCCGCTGACGGGTCGAGCGCGCTATGTCTTTCCGGCACTGATCAGTAGCAAACGGCCGATGAGCGAAAACACCGTGCGGGTGGCACTTCGGCGACTTGGCTTCGACAACGAGACCATGACGCCTCACGGGTTCCGCGCCATGGCACGCACGGTCATGGTCGAGCGTCTCAACGTGGCTCCGGACGTGATCGAGGCACAGCTGGCTCATGGGAAGTCCGGGCCGCTCGGCGCCGCATACGACCGCGCCGAGTTCCTGGATCAGCGCAGGACCATGATGACCACTTGGGCGAACTACCTGGAAGAGCTTCGGGACCGGCCAGCAACTGCCACTCGAAAGGGTGAACAGCCAGACTTCGGACCTGAGACTCGCACGGGCGAGCCCGGCTCGGCAACGATGGCGCGCAGGACTGTGCCGCGTGTGGTCGCGATCGACGCCAAAGGGATGGGCTCTCGAGTGAGGGAATCGAAGAGGAAACCCTCAGGGAAGACGACTGTTGCGCCGTCCTGAGGGACCGTACATATCGCGCGGACCTAGGCGCCTAGCTACGGAACGGCCATCGCGGATAGAATGTCGAAAATATTCGACATTTCTTCGAGCCAAACCGTGAACCTCTCCAACTTGGGCACCATCATCCGTGAGCGGCGCGAGGCGCTGGGACTGACGCAGTCGCGGCTCGCGCAACTGAGCGGTCTCTCACGGCAGACGCTGGTCGGCCTGGAGGCGGGCGCTTTGAGCGACCTTGGCTTCAACCGGGTGTCCCAACTCCTATCGGTGCTGGGGCTGGACCTCGATCCGCCCAGCCAGGCGGCGCGGTCCCGGAAGCGGGGCCTGTGGATGGCGGCGAAGAACGCCAGCGTGAGCTACGTCCGGGAGGTGCCGCCCGATACGCTCGGCCACGCGCTGGTGAGCGGCAGCGTGCCGAAGGGCTACGTGGCCCACCTGACCCATCTGCTCGACGAGGCGCCGGTGCCGCTGGTGGTGATGGCCGTGGAGGAAGCCGCCGCAAACGAGGGCGTGGCGCCCAAGGCCGTGTGGCGCAACGTCGCGAAGCTCGCCAGGTCACTGGCAGTGCACCGGCAAGGCTTGTGGGCGTGATGAAGTCGCTGCCGTCCGGCCCCTGGGAAGTGCTGTTCCAGCGAGCGCTGCGGCTGGTCGACGACATCCAGCGCCATGGGGGACTCGCGGATCCGTTCTGGACCTTCGGCGGCGGAACCGTCCTAATGTTCAGGTACGGACACCGCCTCAGCAAGGACATCGACATCTTCGTTTCAGACCCGCAGTACCTCGGCTACGTGACGCCCCGGCTCAGCGACACGGCCGCATTCCTTACCGAGGAGTACACGGAGATGCCCGGCTCGTTCGTCAAGCTGCAGTTCGAGGAAGGTGAGGTCGACTTCGTGGCCGCGCCGAACCTGACCGACGCGGCATGGGAGCGGTGGGAGATTCAGGGGCGATCGGTGCGTGTCGAGACGGCTGCGGAGGTGATCGCCAAGAAGCTGTACCACCGCGGCGACCGGGCAACGGCGCGTGATCTGTTCGACCTGTCCATGGTGGTCGAGCGAGAGCCGGAAGCGCTGGCGGCCGCCGTGCCTTTCCTCATGCGGCACCGGGACCGGTTTCTCGAGCAGATCAAGCAACCCGGGGCAGGGTTTTTGGCGACCTTTGAGGCGATCGCAGCGACCGGGTATCGGCCGAGCCTGGCGCACTGCGTCGAGGTTGCCACCGCCTATCTGTCCGCATTGAAGGAGCGATGAGCCTCGCGACATTGCGAGCGACGAGCAAGACAATCAGAATGTCGTTGCTTGCGGTCTCATGACGGCTTACGCAGAGTAGGGAACAGACGGGGGAACAGTTCGATTTCTTCCACCTGTTTTCTTAATGAGATCAACAGCTTAGGTCGCCGTTTTGTATCCCATCAGCCACCCCAGGTAACACCGGTCCAGCGGCCCCTCATCGCAAGGTGAGGGGCCGTTGTCGTTGGCGTTCGATGCGGAGCGAGTGTTCTCGCACATCTGCGGTGCCGGCGAGCCCAAACCATGGCCTCTTGGGGGAGCTCTCGCCATCAGCCAGTGCGCCGCGTCGGCACCTTGCGACTGGTGCTGAACCGCGGGCTGACCGCGATTGCTGCCGAGGCGATCGACCGCCCGACACAGCATCCCGCCGCGCCTGCGGTCTCGGCCATCAACCTTGCCGGGTGGCAAGCCGGTACGCCAGAGTTGTGGGCAGCGCACGGTCTGCGTGTCTGGTGACCAGCGATTGGCAGGGTCAGTTCGGGAGGCGCCAGAATGTCAAGAATATTCGACATGCTTTCGTGCCAAACCGTGGACCTCTCCAACCAGGGCACCATCATCCGTGAGCGGCGCGAGGCGCTGGGACTGACGCAGTCGCGGCTCGCCCAGCTGAGCGGTCTCTCGCGGCAGACGCTGGCCGGCCTGGAGGCGGGCGCTTTAGGCGACCTGGGCTTCAACCGGGTGTCCCAGCTCCTGTCGGTGCTGGGGTTGGACCTCGATCCGCCCAGCCAGGCGGCGCGGTCCCGGAAGCGGGGCCCGTGGATGGCTGTTTCTTGCCGTAGTCATCGACCTGTTCAGCCGTCAGGTGATCGGCTGGAGCTTGCGTCAGGACATGACGCGCGACATCGTCATCGATGCGCTGCGCATGGCGTGGTTCAAGCGCCATCCAAGCAAGCGGGCCGGACTGATCTAGACCGGGATCCGGGCCCGGCGGATGAGCCGGCCGCATTGCGCGACGCCATGCGCGAAGCCGCGATCGACCTGCGAGCCAAGCGCGAACAGCGCGACTTGATCGATCAGGCCGCAGCCATGCTTGGCGAGAAGCGCTCCGACTTCATGCTGGAGGCGGCCTGCGACCGTGCGCAGTCCGTACTGCTCGATCCTGCGGTCTTCCGCTTGGACGATCGGCGTTTCAAGGACTTCATCCGACAGTTGGATGCTCCTGCGGCGGCCCATGAGGGACTGGAGCGCCTGATGGCCATGAAAGCGCCCTGGGCTGAGCCCGGTAGCAAGAAGGCTTCACGCTGAAGCGATCACTCCGTCGCTACCGTGCAGCTGACATCCCCCGAACCGCTGAACAGCGGACACCGGATCGATGCGTTCGACACTGGGCGCACAACCGCAGCGTCAAGGTGGTCGGTGCCACGGAAGAAGAATAGCGCAACGTGGTTTTGTATGCTATTGTCATACGACCCTTGGGAGAGTCCTCATGCCAACCGCTTCCGCCGCCGTTCTGAGTGTTCGCGTCAGTGCCAGCGAACGTGCCCTGCTGGAGGCCGCGGCCGAACAGGCCAGTACCAGTCTCAGTGATTTCGTAAGGCGGCGCGCTCTCGAAGCCGCCGAGACCGACCTGCTCGATCGCCGCATCGTGACGATTGCGGTGAGGGACTGGGCCAGGTTCGAGGCATGGGCCAGTGCGCCGGCGAGGGAAGTCCCGGCGCTTCGAAAACTGTCCAAGACTCGCCCCGTCTGGCAGAAGTGACCTCAGACACAACGGCCGCCTTCACACCGCCGCGACCCCTGGCGGCCGATGACGACACGGCTGCGTTCGATTGCGGGCGCGACGCGCTTAACCACTGGTTCCGCCGCCACGCCTGGCGCAACCAGGAACTGGGGGTTTCGCGGACAACCGTGATCTGCGATGCGGAAGCTGGCAGCATCGTCGGCTACGTGAGCCTGTCGACGGCGCAGGTCGAGCGAGCTTGGTTGCCCAAGGCGCAGCAACGCAATCGACCCGACCCGATGCCCGCCATCCTGCTGGGCCAGTTGGCGGTCGACCTGCGGTGGCAGGGGCAGGGCATTGCGCGATCGCTGATGTTCTATGCGCTCACAACGGCGGTACGCCTGTCCGAGCAAGTCGGCTGCTTCTGCGTGCTCACGCATCCGCTAGATGACGATGTGCGGGCGCTCTATGCGGCCTTCGGATTCGAGGACCTTCCGTTCGATCCCGCGCGCAGCATGGCGGTTCGGATCGCGGACCTGGTTCGCAGCGGCTTTGGAGCAGCTGACTGAGCTTGCATCTCCCGGCTAGCTGGCTTCAAGGCAGCGTGACGAGCCCTTGCGATGGCGATGGGACCGCACCAGAATGGTGGGTGTTGGTGGTCTCATGAAGTCCCGCACGGACTGGGGGAACAGACAGGGGAACAGCGCGAGATGCTTCCTGTATTTTCTCAATGAGATCAACGACTTGGTTCGCTATTTCGAGTCCCATCAGCCACCCCAAGAAACAAGGTCCGTAAACATTCGGTGAACCCATAGCCCAGACCTCGGGAGGAAGGGTCCTATCGACACAGCACGCTGGCGAAGTCCTTGCGCAGCGGGTATAGCCAGATGTCCTTGATGGGGATGATCTGGTGGTGGAC
>JBILYN010000308.1:0-5482 GCA_044377715.1 Aquabacterium sp. | reverse complement strand
TACCCCATCACATCAGGTATCCGGGTCCGTCGCCGCGGCCGATGTCGGAGCGCATCGGTCGGCCAGCCAACACGTTCCGTTCATTTGCGTTACCGCGGACCCAAGTTGGGGATTCGCGAGGGCAAGACCCAAACCTCACCGTCATCATGCCGCACATCGCCACTTTGACGCGGGTGAAAATCCGACCTCTCCTGGTGGACCACATCCCGGCGCTGCGCACCAGATCGGCCAGACCGCAGACATTGCCAAGCGGAACGCTCGCGTTTGACTGCCTCACGTTCGGGCGCGTTTCCCCGATGTTCCAGCACACCGCGCCGCCGCCGCTCTGGTTCCGAACCTCCTCCTCCGGTAGGGCCGGCTTGGGGGCGTGCTGTCTGATCAACGTAATGGCATCCGTAGGATCGATCCCAGCATCTTTAATCGCACTTGCTAGTTCCGTAACGACATCGAGCCCACCAAACCCGAACTCTCTCTGGCGGGCACGATCCCTACGCTGGTATTCCTCGGTCTTCCTTTGGACACTGTGCTCAAGTCCAATGGCTTCGAGAAGTCCATTCTGGTTGTCATACGGAAAATCCGACCGAAGTCGAGTGCGGGAAATCTCCTGAGGGGGCCGGTTCCTCCTGTGGCCGCAAACTGGACGGTCTCGAATACTTTCACTGAACGAGTTCATCCAATGCGCCACGTCGAATCTCTTCAAGATCCCGGTTTGATGACCCTGGGCAAGTGCGTAATCAAGCATTTCCGCGCCACCCCGACCTACGCAGCGAGCTCACTCGCCAACTTTTTCAAGTGCAACATCAGGCGGTGAGCGGACGTGTATGGATTCCATCCGTTGGTGTCGGCTCGTTCTTCCAGCCAGGCCGCCGCGTCGATGGCGTCGTCGATACGCGCCATCAGCTGATTCGCCGTACGTGATTCGGCTTTCGCGTAATCCGGCAGGTACGAATCACGGATTCGTTCGATGACGGACGCGCAATTCGCATGGGTGGCATCGCTGCGCTCGAAGTGCAGGAGTACCCACACCTCGAAGCACGGGGTTGAGATGATCTCCTGGATCGGCAAAGGCTTCTTGCTTCGACCAGCCAGCGCCTTGATCTTCTCGCGAGCGCGAGAGAAGCTTTCGTGGGCGTCACGATCGAATACGCAGAAGATGAAATCGTAGCCTCCGACTTCACTGGCCTTATGTTCCGCACACGCAACTACGCTGATCGGGGCAGAGCCGTGCGTGTTTTCGGCGACGACGACTTCGGCGGGTCGCAAACCGTGATGAAGCCGTACGGCCTCAAAGTAGGCGCGCTCCGTCTCTCCTTCGCAGACGATGAGGGTGATCGAGCGGGGTGGCCGATTGCCCGGTTTTCGCTCGAAAGAGCTGCGGCTACGCGGACGGGATATTCGAGCCATCCGCTACCACTCCCATCGGCCAATCAACGGAATCGCACCATAGCGACCCTTCAAATAGCCGCGCTCAAGCGCTTCGTCCTTGCGAGGCGAGAATTCAAGAAGCGAGTAAACATGACTTGCCCGCTCCTTGTTCTTCTCGACGAACCAGATCTGATCCCGACGCAATAGGTCGGGATCAAGCAGAGTGGTGTCGTGGGTAGTGAACACGAGCTGTGCGTTCTTCCTGTTGTCATTGCTGTTGAACAGCTCGACGAGATAGCGCGTCAGCTTGGGGTGCAGGCTGCGATCGAGCTCGTCGACGAACAGCGTCGCGCCCGAGTCCAAGGCACGGAGCCAACCACCCACGAACTCGAATAGCTTTTGCGTGCCGTCGGATTCATCAAAGAGTTCGAATGCGACTTCTTCGCCTTCGTCGGCACGCTTATGCCAGGCAAGAACTCGCCAGATCCTTTGCTGTGACAGCAGTGGCTGCCCCTGCACGAAAAGGCCCGCAATGCCCTGCATCGCTGGGGGAACGGAGCCGGTGCCCTCCTCTTCGCGCAACTCCAGTCGATCGATGTCAATGTCCGCGGCTTGCATGAAACGCATCACGCGCAGCCTGGACTCAGGCTGCCGGAGCATTTCAAGGCTGAGGAACGGATTGAGCTGAACGCCCGGTACCATGACGATGAGCTTGTGCACGATCCAGTCGAAGACGGGGCGCAGTTGCTCGTTGTTCAACTGAACCGCGGTGGACAGGAACAAAGCATTGCTGCGTGTCGAGTTCTGCCAGACTTGGCGCTGCTTGCGCTCGCCCTTGAAGTGCGGCCCGAACCACCAATCGGCAGCGCTCGTTTCCGCTTTGTATTCCCGCTCAAACCAGCGCTGTGGTCGACCCAAGGGATAGGCGACCAGCCACTCTTTCGTGATGCGCTCGGCAGACGCCTCGACACAGTATTCGAAGCGCGTGCCGTCAATTTCGAACACGACTTCGAATGCTGATGGCTCCTCGCGGCTCTGACCTGCCAGCAGGAAAGGCGTCAGTGGCAGGCGCTGCCCCTCCTGCGTCGCTGTGGAGGAGTTTTGGACGAGCTGCCGCAGCGTCTCAAGGGCACGCAGCAAGTTGCTCTTGCCGGCAGCATTGGGCCCATAGACCACCGCCGAGCGCAGCAGACGCATGTCCTTCGACTCGGTCGCCGCGGTGTTGCTCTCCTGGTGTGCCGCGTCGGCGCTGGCCACCAGGCTCAGTGTCTGGCGGGATCGGACCGAGCGAAAGTTGGTGACTGAGAACTCGATAAGCATTGGAGGGTAGAAATTAGATCATCACATTGAGATTATCGTAGATTTTCCGCAAAAAATTAGCTGAAACATGAATAAAAAGCCAGCCTCCTGGCACGGCCTGGTACTCACCAAAGCCATCCCACCTACAAATGCTTCTTGTAGAACGCCCACTGCATCCGCGCCAGCACGCCCGTCGCGCTGACGATCATCCCAGCGCAAAGCTCCCAGGCCACAGGCCCCGGCCAGACCAACAGCATCACCCCGCCCAGCCCCAGTGCCACCAACTGCAGGTACTTCGCGCGGTGGTACAGGCTGGCTGACTCCCGTCCTCCGCAGGACCTTCGAATCGCGCGCTCGGTCAGTCCGTCGGCTGTGCCCACTATGTACAAGACCAGCAGCAGCGGCAAGAAGCGCATGAAGATTGCGAATCTCACGCCAAGCAACTGCGTGCCGAGCATTGCAGTCTCGATGGCCTCGCGATGGGCCAGGTAGCTGCGACGGACCACCGTGTCCGGGATCGATAGGATAGGGCGGATGGTTCGGCGAAGCGCATCGCCATGTCATGGATGCCGGTGACCTCGAACACCAAGCCATACAGCAGATTCGCCGGCCCGGTGATCTCGCCAGCCCCCCGACCCTGCCGCGCCGCCAGCGCGATGCCGTGCCCGAGATCGGTGGCCAGCAGACTGCGCAAGCGGTCCGCGCCATCGGGCCAGACCCGCGACACGTACACCCAGTCGATGCTCCAGCCAACCAGTAGGAGCACCACCAAGCCCAGCCCCAGTGAGAACGCCAGCTTCAGCGGACCCAGCAGCACCGGCAAATGGCATTGCGCGCTATCGCGTCAGCGCGAACTTCCCGAATGGCTCGACCAATCGGTCGAAACCCACCATGCGGATTTGGCGCTGGCGATTCTGACCGCTTACCTGGAAGTGTCCCGTCAGCCCCCCAGGCAACCAACGCGGCCCTCCGTTCCGCGAGTACAATTCGGGTGTTTTTGCTGCGAGAATTTCTCGTGAATAGGCTGTCGGAAAACGCCCGGATGCATGAAGCGAAGGATTTCCTGAGGCCAGAAATACCCTCGGCTCCAGCGCCCCGGCTCCAACCTTGAACTGCCCGCCAAGGCCGCATAGGCTCGGCGCAACAAGAAACGGGACAACCCCCCACCGATGCCATCCTCCGAGCGGCGCCCTTTCCCCCACCGCCGGGGCCTGATCATCGTCACGACACTGGCCACAGCCTATATCGCCAGCCATTTTTTTCGCGCCTCCAACGTCACCATCGGGCTCGACCTGATGCGCGACCTCGCGATCGGGCCGGAAGCGCTGGGGGCGCTGACCGGCGCCTTCTTCTTCGGCTTCGCCGCGATGCAGATACCCTGCGGCTTCCTGTTCGACCATTTCGGGCCGCGCCGCACCGTGGCCAGCATGCTGGTGCTCGCCACCACCGGCGGCATCATCTTCACGCTGGCGACGTCCTGGCCAATGCTGCTCACCGGCCGGGTGCTGATGGGCGCCGGCTTCGGGGCGATGCTGATCGGCAGCATGGTGGTGATCTCGCGCTGGTTTCCGCCGGACCGCTTCTCCACCTTGGTCGCCATGGTGCTGTCGATCGGCCTGGTCGGCAATTTGCTCGCCACCACGCCGCTGGCCTGGGCCTCGGAGGCGATCGGCTGGCGCGGCGTGTTCGGCTTTGCCGTGGCCTTCACCGCGCTCGCCACGGTCGCGGTCTGGCTGGTGGTGCGCGACGCGCCATCCGGCCATCCGTTCCTGGACCGCACCGCGGAGCCGCCGCGGGTGATGCTGCAGGGGCTGGTCGAGGTGCTACAGAACCCGCGGCTGCGGCCGATCCTGGCGCTGAATTTCTGCAGCTATGCCTGCACATTCACCGTGCAGGGGCTGTGGGGCGGCCCGTTCCTGCGCGAGGTGCATGGCATGAGCGCGATCGCAGCCGGCAACGTGCTGCTTGGCGCCGTCATCGCCTACCAGTTCGGCATGCTCGCCTTCGGCCCGCTCGACCGCCTGCTGGATACCCGCAAATGGATCGCGGTCGGCGGCAATTTGGTGACCGTTTCCATGCTCGCCACTCTGGCGCTGGCGCCGCAGCCGCCGGTCTGGGTGCCGGTCGGCGCCATCCTCTTGATGGGTTTTGTCTCGGCCGCCAGCACCATGGTGCTGACGCATGGCCGCGGCATCATCCCGGACCGGCTGATCGGGCGCGGCATGTCGACGCTCAACACAGCCGTGATGCTCGGCGTCGCCTGCATGCAGAGCCTGTCCGGCATCATCGTCGGCGCTTTCGAACCGCTGCCCGGCGGCGCCCGCTCCGAGGCCGCCTACCACGCGCTGTTCGGCGTGCTCACGGTGGTGCTGACCGTGGCGGTGGCGATCTACAGCCGCTCGCAGGACGTCAGGCCCAGCGACGAAATGCGCGCCCGCCTGAAAGCGCATGAGGCCTGAACCCGACCAGATCGAGGATAGGCTTTTCAAACGCCCTTTTCCCCTTTTCCTTCCCCATGGCGCCCCGAACACGGCCCTCGACGGCCCTCGACGCGTGTGAATCGGTCTTTGAAGGTGTCTTTGAAGGTGGCTGAGAACTGCTGAGCTTTGGCAGCGCCGCCCAAAGCCGTCGTTCTCGGGCGCCGTCCTGGGGTTATCCCTTGTCACTTGGCCGCTTCCATTGGTCCCGCAAAATCTCGGACGCAGCCGACTCCAGCAACCCCGGTCGCCAGGTCGTCTGAACGGTCACGGTTGGGCAGCGTCAGGCCCCTTGCAGGGCGCGTCGGGCCAGTGGCCCGACCCCTCGCCAGGCACAAACA
>JBILYN010000076.1:0-16408 GCA_044377715.1 Aquabacterium sp. | reverse complement strand
GCCGGAACTGCCGCCGGAACTGCCGCCGGAACTGCCGCCGGAGCCGCTGCCGGAACTGCCGCCGGCGCTGCCGCCAGGGCTGCCGCCGCAGCCCACGATCAGAAAAGCCAGCAGCGCCAGCAGAAGTTTCCCGTTGCAGTGGTTCATGTTGATCGTCCGGTTGTCAACGAATGGGGGCTTTGCTGTCGGACCCGGCATTGGGCCGATGGAAGCCGGTGCCGATGAAAGACAGTTGGTTTTGCAGCGATTGCTCGCGCAGGCGTAGCTGAACGCGCTGACGGCGGTGGCGCCAGGCCGTGATCGACCTCGCACAAGCCAACAGCAGCGGCAGGGTGATGCTTTGCGATCCTGGCAGCCAAGCTGCCAGGCGCAGCGCCACGGTTGAGGACCGGGGCAAGATGTCTCGCAACACAGCGGATTGGGGCGAGATGCAGCAGACCGCGTCGATACGGTCCGCGCCACTGTCGGCCAGCCGAGCCAGCAGCGCTTGTTCGGCTCGAGCCGAATCCAGCACTTCGGCCAACAGCAGCCGCAGCGGTGTGCCGACCGCCGCGACGTTGAGGGGGGGCAGGTTGCCGTGGGGCGCCAGCACCCACAAGCTGCCGCGCCAAGGCGCGACGGAGTCGACGGGTGTCGGCTCAGGCGATTCCACCTCCAGGCCACTGCGTTCGAGCAAATCAGTCAGCGTGCGCGCCTCATCGGTGTTGCGCGCGATCACCAGCAGCGCCGAGTCGGTGTCAGCGTTCGCGGCCCGGCTGATCCAGGCTGGTAAATCGGATGACCGCGCCAGCCATTCGCGGCGTAGCAGCCATTGCCGAGGTGGCGGGTTCGCCAGCCTCGACACCAGCAGACCGTGGCTGGACCACAGCTCGGCGGCCACTCCTGACAGGCAGGCACCGGCACCGCCGAGTCGGTGATAGCGCGCAACGAAGGCACCGATGCTGGTGCGCTCAATCGTGCGCGCAATCGGCGACAGCGGCACGCCGACGCGCGCCTCGATCGCTTGTGTGATGCCAGCCATCAGGCTGCGTTGAACCAAGGCCTTGGCCACAGCCTCGGGCCTGGGCAGAACCGTCTCGCCTTGCACCGTATAGTGCAAGCCGGGTTGCAATCGGTCACGCACGCACAGCGCTTGCAGCAGCAACTCATCACGCCGCACTGGACTTCGCCACATCGCTGGCAACTTCTTGGCGAGCTCGGCGGCGAGCGCTCGACCGGCGTCTGTGAATTCGAGGCTGCCGTCGCTTTGCACCGAGCAATGCAGGTCGGCCCGCAGTTCATCGCAGACATCGCGCGCAGCTGCAATGGCCTCGGCCAGCACACGGCTGTCGTCGGCGGCCGACAGCGTCACCGGATTGAGTGCGTCGTCAATCAGCACGCGGTCGATCTCATCGATCAGTGCCGAGTGCATGCCTCGGGTCAGTGAGTGCAGGCCAGCGGCCGGCTGGACCCATTGTCTTAACTCTCGGCGCAAGCGGTCGGTCACGCCATCTTGCAGTCGCAGTTCTCGACAGTGGTCTGTGATCAGGCGGCGCACTGGTGCATAGAGCACGTCGACGCGGTAGGCCAGCAGGGTTTGCTGCGCGGACGTGTCGCCGGTGATGGCCGCCACGCGCAGGTCACAGCGGTCGAACAAGGGCCGCATCGCCAGCTCTGACAACTGGGCTTGACCGTCGTCGGCGGTCAGTACATGGCAGGGCCGGCCTGACCAGGCCAGCACCACCGCAGCCATTGCCAGCGCCAGCATCCTGGGCGGGCCGCTGGCGATTTCGACCGCCTGGCCTCTGAGCATCGCCAGCGCTGCGGCCATGTCGCCGTGGCCCGGTGGTCGGCCAAGCACCCGCTCAGCGACTGCCGCAATCCAGGCCAGCGCTGCGACCTGCGCGTCGCGTTCGGCACGCGGCTCAGCACGCATCGCGCTGCGTCGGCACAGCGCGCGCTGCTCGAGCAATGCCTGGCGCAAACGCAACTCATCGCTGCGGCGCGCATCGTTGTGGACTTCAAACAGCTTGGTCAGGCTGCGCTGGCCGTCGCGTTGCGCCAGCCAGCCACTGATTTGGCGGGCCAAAGGCAGGTGCACAAGCGGGCTGACAGGCAGCCAAGGGTCGCGCGGCGTCGACCAGTCCTGGTTGGCGGGCGGGCGTTCGCGCGTCACAAGCCATACCTCTTTTGCAGCACCTGCATCAAGGCCTCGCGGGCGCGCTCGTAGAGCGGGCGGGCGGGCAGATCGATTCGCAGCACACCCGAGAGCCCATGGTAGGCCGACACCATGGCCAGCGAGGTGTCGGCAATGCTGGCATGGATCTCGAAGAAGGCCTCGGCGGTCTGCGTGCCGCTGCTGTCGTCAGGCCGGACCGCCACATCGCCCCCGCCCAAGAAACCCAAGGCTGGCGAGGCCAGCTTCTGCCGTTGGTAGGGCACCAGGCCAATCTGCTCGGCCTTGATCAGCTGGCTTGCCTGACCGTGCAGCCGCAGTCCGCCGGTGTGCTGCTCGGCCTGGAACAACTGGGCTGCCATGTCCTGCTCCACCACCGCAGTGAATCGGAAATGTGTTCGATCGACCACCTCGCCCAGCGCGAAACCTCGTTCAAGCCAGCCGCCGAGTCGTTCATGCAGTTGAGGCGCCACCCATTCGCCGTCGTGGGCGGCGTGCAGCACCAGTCCGGCGATGATGTCTTCGAGCTCTTTGATCCGGTTGTCGAGCACATCCAGGCGCTGCTGCAGCGGCGCCACGTCGGCCGGCATGCGCAGCAGCGCCAGCCGCTGTTGGGCTTGGATCTCGCGGCGCTGCAGGCGGGACAGCTCGAGCTGCAGTTCGAGGTCGGGGTTGCGCAGCCGTGCGATCAGGTCGCCGCGGCGCAAGGCCTGGCCATGGCGCGCCGGCAACTCGACCATCATGCCGGGTACCTCGCTGTAGATCATGCTGCTGTTGCGAGCCTCGAGAACGCCGGGCGCGCGCATCGCGTAGGGCATCGGTGACCACACCAGCAGCAGGTACAGCAGGCCGACCAGCAGCGCGACAGCCGTTAACGCTCGGCTGCGGCGGCCGTGCAGCGCAGGTCCAGCCAAGTGGCTGATCAGCTTTCTCGCAGGCATCACCAGCATGCCGAACGCGGTGGTCGCTGCCATCAGCAGGCCGACCCCGAACCATTGGTCGGTGACGAACATCACGATCGAGATCGTGATGCTGATACGGTAGAAAAAGGCCGCCGCACCATAGGCCGTGAACCACCACCATTCACTCGGGTCGGTGGCCGGGCTCATGCTGTTGCGCAGTCCAAGCAGCCAGCGGTTGGCGAAGTACAGCCACTGCTGTTGGCCTTTCTGGTACAGATTCGGGATCTCGACCAGATCGGCCAGGATGTAGTAGGCGTCAAAGCGCACCAGCGGGTTGCCGTTGAACAGCAGGCTCGACACCGACCCGACCACCATCACGTTGAACGCCACGCTGTGGACCAGCCCGTCGCCGGTGTGGGCCCAGACCAGCGCGCCGACGGCGGCGATGAACAGTTCGGCCAGCATGCCGGCCGCGCCGACATGGGCGCGCTGCCATTTGCTGCGCAGCGACCAAGTCGCGGTCGCGTCGATGTAGGGCAGCGGCGTGAGGATCAGGAACATCACGCCCATCGTCGGCACATGGGCGCCATAGCGCTTGCAGACGAAAGCGTGGGCCAGTTCGTGCAGTACTTTGACCAAGGTCAGACTGAGGTAGAGCCAGCCCAGGTTCGACACCGCCAGCATGCCCTGCGAGTGCTGGGCCAGCGCATCGCGATGCTCGATCACGGTCGCGCCACCGGCCAGCAACACCACCCACCAAAGCGCCCAGGCCCAAGGCCCGGTCATCCGCAGCAGCAGCGGCTGGAGCCGGTCTAGCCAGCGGTCGGGGTTGACCAGCGGGACGCGCACGTACAGGAACGCCATCAGCTTGCCGACCGACTCGCGCCGGCGCATGCTGCGACTGCGCTCGAAGATCAAGTCGTTGTGCGGCTGGCCCTTGAAGTGCAGCAGGTTGGACAGGTGCAACTGCGACAGCAGCCTCACCACCTCGTCCTGGCCTGGCACGCGGTCAGGATGCGCCAGCGCATGTTCGTGCCACAACTCGTCGACGCTGCGCTCGGTACTCAGCGACTTGAGAAAGGCATGAGCCTCAGGTGTGACTCGAAAGTAACGTTGAGAATACGGGTCCTCCAGCATCACCCAAGGCTTGCCGCGGTAGCGCTGGGGCTGGGCTTTGACCGTGGGCAGCAGCGCCACGCGGGCGTCTGCCACCTGGTACCAGGATTCGCTGAACGTTGAGCCCGGCATGCTGTGCGGCTGGGCGCCTTAGAACCAGAGCGCCAGGCGTATCGCGTCTACCAAGCGGTGGACGAGGATCCAAGCCACCTGGCGTTCGCCGGCATCTATGCGCACCGCCCCGCTCATGCCGGGGCGCCACCAGTCCTGCGCTGCCTGCGCCAACTCGGCACGGACCAGGAACTGGTTGCCTTCCTGGCCGCGGGTTTGCGCCACCGGAATCACCGAGGCCACGCGTAGCGGGATCGCTTGCTCGGGGCGGGCTACCAGCACCAACTCGCCGCCGGCCTGCAGCCGCAGCAGCGCTGCGTCGCGCTCGGGCACTTGCACCACCACGTACAAGGCCTCGATCCGAGCGACCCTGTAGAGCTTGTCGCCACGCCGCACCGGTGCGCCTTGCAGGTCTTTGCGGTCTCCGTCTACCACCACGCCACTGAACGGCGCACGCATCACCGCAAGCTCGATCTGCTCGACCAGGCGGTTGAGCCTGATCTCTGCCTGCGCGACCCGCGCCGCCGAGATCTCCTGCTCGCCCAAGGCACCGATGGCTCTGGCCTTGTCGGTCTCGGCGACATAGCGCCTGAGTTCGGCGCCGGCATCGAGCTGTTGCTGGCGCAGGTCTCGGGTGTCGAGCGTCGCGAGCACGTCGCCTTCTTGGACCAGATCGCCAGCATTGACGATGGCGTCATCGACCCGGCTGTCGAACTGGGCGCTGACGATCCTGGTGTTGTCGGTGCTGAGCTGGCCGGTGGCCTGTATCCGGTAATCCCAATGGCCAAGTAGCGCATACATCACGCACAGCGACATGGCCGCACCGGCCAGCTTGAGCCCGGCATGGCGCGGACCCACCAGATCACGCAGCGACTGCCTGGCGGCGTCGCGCCAGCGCAGCGCCCAGGGCCGCTCGCGCGCGTGCAGGCTGGCCAGCCATGGCAGCACCAGCTCGATGGCCAGTCGGACTTGCTGTAGCACCAACTTGTCGGGCGCTTTGTCAGTGAACCCCATCAGCAGCGCGCCTGTTGGCATGGCCTCGGTGCCGCGCAGCGAGAACGAGGCCCATTGGCGCAGCCCGGTGGCTTCGCGCAATTGCTCGTGCGCAGGCAGCGGTTCATCGGGAGTCTGATCATCGAGGCGCAGCGGCCCCTCGTGGTCTAACACCTCGTCGAGCGCGTCTTCCACCACCTGAAGCTGGTGACTGCGGCGATCGAAGCGGTCAAGATGACTGATCGCGACGGCCTGCATACTGGCATCCTCGCGCCAGCCCAGCACCACCTGGGTCGCTGAATGCTGCGCTGCGAGGCCGTTGACGATCGCCAACGCTGCGCTGCCGAAGTTCTCGGCCTGCGATACCTGGGCCACGATGTCCAGCGCGGCGACCAGACCCAGGCCTGGTTCCTCGGCGCGTGAGCCGGCCTGCGCGGCGCTTGTCGTCGGCACCTCGGGCCCGGCGTCTGGCTCCCCAGGCGCCGTCACTTCGCCAGCGTTGGCTGGCGGGTCGTTGCCGGGGATGTCGGCCACCAGCATCGCCCGCAGCATCAACTCGTTGAGGTGCTGTCGTTCGCGCTCTGGAATGCTTAGCAACGCGAAAGCGCCATGGCGCCTGGCCAATCGCACGACGCAGCGCCAGACTTCTTCGCCTGAAGGCAGGCGCGCCGGGCTCATCGCGAAACCCTGGTTGCCGGCTCTGGCCACGAGCGGCGGCAGTTCCTCGGCCCAACCGAGCGCTGGTGGATCGAGATCGGCTTGGCTGCTTTGGCCCAGCAACAGCCAGCCGGGCAACACGGTGCGAGCGTCTGCAGGTTGGTCGCCAACCTGCTCAATGATCGACGCTGCCAGGCCGCGGCAGAGCGTTTGAAGTGCTTCGGCGAGCCGGTCCCAGTAGCCTGCATGGTTGCATGGCAAGCCCCGCAGTTCCAGCAACGAGCGAATCAGATTGCCGCTGGCGCTGTTGCTCACTTCGCGGCCCCGAGCCGGATGAAGCCCTTGATGCCGGGCGCGATACGCCCTGTCGGGTTGTTGAATCTCAGCCGCAACTCGACCAGCCCGCTCGAAGCGTCCACTGCCGGCGACAAAAAGCTCACCACGCCTTGGACATCGGGCAGCCCGAGGCCGGGCTCGAAACGCACCGTCATCGAGCTGCCCTCTCTCAAGCCCAGGGCTGCAGTGGCGGGCACGTTCACACGCAGGTGGCAGACCGAGGCATCGACCAGCCGAACCAGCGGATCACCAGGCTTGGCCCATTCACCCAGGTTGACGTCGAGTCGCGCCACCACGCCGGCCACTGGCGCAACCAGACGCCGCAGTTGTCGGTCCTGCTCGGCAAAGGTCAGCTCCAGCTTTTCGCGCCGCTTCTGGGCCTCGAGTTGGATTGCGCGACCGTGGCTGATGACGTAATCGAGCTCGACCCGTGCAGCTTCGTCGCGGCTGACCGCGCCGCGCGTGGCTTGCAGCTTGCGCACATCCTCGAACAAAGGCTTCAGGATCTTGACCCGTTCGTCGGTGGCCTGAACTTCCGACAGGTCCTCCAGCATGATCTTGCGGCGTTCGACCTCGGTCACCTGGGTTCGGTCGTCAAGCTGCAACAAGACCTGGCCTGCCTCGACCTTACGGCCCAGCTCGCCCACTACTTTTGCCACCACACCTGGTACCGCGACACTGAGCACCAGGTCGTGGCGCGCATGCACGATGCCGGCGAAATCGGCTGCTGCTGCATTCCGCATGCAGGCCAACAACAACAAGCAAGCGAGCAGCAGGGGGCCGAGCATGCGCAAGGCTTGCGGTGCCAAACGGTTGCAGTCGATAGCCAGGTCAGTTTTCAATCCGCACCTCATGCGCGCTGAGCAGGGTTCCGTCCGACATGCGAAGCGCGACCAGCGCGAGCTCGGCTCTCATCGCGCCGTCGATCAGGCGTAGCCGGCTCTCCAGCAGGTCGCCCTCGCGCCGTAGCAGACGGTTCAGCGGTGCAATCCCAGTCTGGAACTGCAGCCGTTCGGCTTCGAACAATTCGATCCTTGCGGCCAGCTCGGTCCGCAGGCCAGTGAGCTCGAGCAACGCGCTGTTGAACTGCTGTGCTCGGCTGCTCAAGTCGTTGGCCAAGGCATTGCGGACAGATTTGAGCTCGAGCTCGGATTGCTCGACTTTCAGGCGTTGCGCTCTGTGCTGGGCTTTGGCCTTGACGTCCTCGCCCAGCGGGACTTCGAGCGTCATGCCCAGGCCCCAGTCGGGGCGATGGGTGCTGAAGGCGGACGAGATCGCGTCTCGCACGCCGTAATCGAGCCCGCGGTTGGCGTAGCTCAGCTGCAGGTCTAGCGTGGGCAGCTTGCGGTTGTCGGCGAGCTCCAGGCGGCGCTCGGCCTGGTCCTTGCGCAGCAGTGCGATCTGGTAGGCCGGCCAGACGATCAGCGCCGCATCGACACCTGGCTCGCTGTACAGCTTGGGGGCTTCGTCTCGCAGCAAGCGGCTGCCAATCAGCGGCCAGCCGCGGTCTTGCGGCGGCAGGTCGAGCAGGACCTGGATTCTCGACTCGGCTTCGCTGACTTGCTGGGCGTTGCGCGCGAGGTCGGCCTGGCGGCTGGCCACCATGCTTGTCGCTTCGGCCTCACTGCCCGGTGCCAGTCGGCCGCCGCTGACGCGCGCCTGCGCATCGGCTTGCAGCTCGCGGGCGTTGGCCAGCGCCTGGTGACGGATTGATTGCGTTTCCTGGGCACGCTGGAGTTGCCAGTAGGCCGAGAGCGAATCATTGCCAATGCGCAGCAACTGCTGTCGGTATTGCCAGGCTGCGATGTCGCGCTCGGCCTCGGCCACACGCAGGTCGACCTCCATCACTTTGCGACCGGCACCGCGCAGCAGCGGCTGCCGGATGGTCAGCGTGGCGGTGCCTGAGGTCTCGGTGTCGCTGAGATAGGTCGGCGAAGACCCGATGATGTTGCTGCGCTTCTCAGCCACCCGCATGCTCAAAGACAGTTCAGCGCCGGTGGGGGTTCGCATGCGTGCGCCGGCCTCACCGGTGCGGCCAAGCTCATTGGCCATCGTGATGCCGCCGAGCACGGCTGCGAGTTTCTCTTCAATGCTGCGCTGGATCTGACGACCGTCGCGCTTGAAGCTGGCGAACAGTGCTGGTTGGTAGATCTGAGTTTCGGCTAGATAGCCTTCGGTCGCGATGCGCGACTGCATCCGGCTGAAGGCCAGATCGGAGTTCTGCAGCACCGCGAGTTGCAGCAAGCGGTTGGGGTCCAGCTTGGCGCCTGACCCGGACTGGGCCCAGATCGGCAGGGATATGGCGATGCAGCAGATGCCGACCGCCTTCAGAGAATGTCCGAGCAGCGATCGAGGAGGGCAGTGACGCATGAGGTGCTGTAGAAAGCGCCGGCCAGCACAGAGTGCGTTGGCCGGCTGCTGTTGCTGTGGTCAGTGCGTGCCGGAGACTGGCGTCGCGCTGGCCAGCGCCAGAATGCTCTTCTCCTTGAGCGTCATCAGGCGCTCGATCTGGGCCAGCGAGATCAGCTGGGCGTAGATCGCCGGCAGATAGCGTTTCTTGCGCATTTCCAGGAAGCGGTCGTCTGACAAATTGTTCAGGCGCTCTTCGTTGATGACGTAGCAGCCAGCGATGTTCTTGACGCCACCGTTATCGCGAACCCGCATGTTGAGCGGCGTGAACATGTTGTTCTCGGCCAAGAACTTGGCGAACTCGCGGGTCAGCGCGTCCATCTGCTGCAACTCAGAAAGATAACGCTTGACGTTTTCGATCACCTGGGTCGGCTCGCCCTTTTCGTCAAACATTGCGGCACCTTCGGTGTCGCTGACCAACTCGCTGCCTTCATCGATGCAGATCGTGAACTGGCCTTCCTTGTCGGTGTTGGCCAGCGCGAACGGGTAGCGTCGGATGATGGCGGGCACATAAGAGGCCTCCCACTTGCCGGCTTCGCCGACAAACAAGTTCTCGCCCGCATCCAGGCCGAGCAGGGCAACGGGGCGGAACTCGTCCTTTTCCTTGTCTTCCAGGAAGACGATCGGGTAGACCGCAGCGGCACGGGCGAACTCGTGCATCGTCACGTAGGCGATGTGGAACTTCGAGGCGAAACCGAAGCTGGTGATCTCGCGGATTTTCTTGCCTGCATGGCGGTCGCGGTTGACGGGAACGACTTTTTCAAACATGGGAGCTCCTGAGGATTGATGGCAGACTGTATTGATGTCTGCGGGGTTGGTTTGCGTCCCGGACATGCGCCCGGTGCGATCGATCCGACGAGATGCGGATCCGCAGACCACACCGACTGCGTAGTGTCGGCTGGTTTTTGGCTGTAAAAATGACAAAATCTTGCCGAAATCGGTAAACAGTGTTTTCGTTTTGTAACCCATCAAAATTGTGGAGCGCTGTCTGAGGATGACGACAAGAGAATCCGACAGCGGGCGTTGGACCTGGTTGCATGGGATGTTGGGCATGGCCAAGTGGCTGGCCATGGCCAGCTTGCTGGCTTGGGGTCCTTGGGCCGGCGCGGTCTTGCTCGACAAGGCTACGGGCCGCCAGGCAGTGCAAGCTGCCATGCTGCTTGACCCGACCGGCCAGCGCACGCTGGCAGAGGTTCGGGCGGCTGATGCGGGCTTTGGGGCGCCGTCCGACCGCTTCACGCTGGGTTACCGGACTGGCCATGTCTGGCTGAAGGTCACGCTGCAGCGGCCAGCGGCATCCTCTGATCCCTGGTGGTTGGAGCTCAGCTCGGCTTTGGCCGACGACGTTCGCTTGTACGCGCTGCGGGCCGACGGCAGCGTGGTGGAACAGGTGGACGGCGACGAGCAGCCCCATGCGCAGCGTGCACTCGACCACCGGCACCCAATTTTCAGGCTGGATTTGGCGCCGGATGCGCCGCAGACCTACTACCTGCGCATACGCTCGCGCAACGCGCTGGCGTTCGACCTGACGGCCTGGAAGGCTGCGCCATTGCTGGCAAGCGCGGTCAAGGCCAGCCTGTTGTTCGGCCTTTTCGCCAGCGTTCACCTGACCATGGCCTTGGTGGCATTGGCGTCCTATGGCGCTGGGCGCAGGCCATTGATGCTCAATTTTGCGCTGTACGCAATCACCGCACTCGCCAGCCTCGGCGGGGTTTCTGGCCTTCTGCAGCAGTGGGTCTATCCAGGGGTTTCAGGCCGACTCAACGACTGGCTGGTGGCTGGGTCCTTGATGAGCTCGGTGCCGCTGTTCCTGCAATTCGCGTTCGGCACGCTCGGCCTTGAAGGCCGTATCCAGACCTGGGCCAGGCGATCGGTGGTGTTGGTTTGGGTTGTTTCCCTGATGTCTGTATCAGCGATCGCGGTCTCGTTCGATGCCTTTCAACCCGTCCTGCGAGGCTATCAGTGGGTGATGCTGTCAGCCGCGGTCGGCTTGGCGTTGCTCGTTGGCCAACAAGCCCTCTCCGGGCATCAGACCGCACGCATCCTGGTGGTGGCCTTGTTGTTGCTGGTGCTCGGCATCGCGCTTCGTGCGCTTCAAAATACCGGGTACCTCGACAGCGGTGTTCTCGGCGAATACGGTGCCCATCTTGGTTCGACCCTGTGCATGATCGCGATGGCTTATGCGGCGGACTTCCAGTTGCGCAGCGTCGAGCGGCTGAAGGCTCTGCAGCTCGATCACGATCTAGAGACCTCCAGACTGGCCGAGCGCGAGCTCGAGCGCAGGGTGCTGCAGCGAACCGAGTCGCTGCACCGCGCGCTGCGTGATCGCGAAGAAGCGCTCAATGTCCAGTTGCGAGCGCAACAGGAGCAGCGCCAATTCATTGCAACGCTATCGCACGAACTGCGTACGCCGCTGGCCATTGTCGATGCGACGGTGCAGAACCTGATACTCAGACCCCAGCAAGATTCCGGCGTTGAACCCAGTTTAAACAAGATCCAGCGCGCTGCGACCCGGATGGCTTTGCTGCTGGACGATCAACTCGACGAAGCGCGCTTCCGCGCTTTCGGGGATGGCCTGAAGCTGCGTGGCATAGACCTGGCTGAACTGCTTGAGGATGTGGTCAACGCCGGCCGGCAGATTGGCCAGCAGCACATGCTCAGCGTCTCGGCGTCAGTCCTTCCGATTCGCATTCAGGTCGACCCCGATCGGCTGGGCCAGGCCTTGCGCAACTTGCTCGACAACGCGGTCAAGTACACGCCGCCTGGCACTGAGGTCGTTCTCAGCGCCAGGCAGCTTGAGAACGGCGTCGAGATCGATGTGGCCGACCAAGGCCCAGGACTGCGCGAAGAGGAGCTGCCCTTCCTGTTTGAGCGCTGGTTTCGCGGGCGCTCAGCGGCAGGTCAGCCTGGCACGGGCCTTGGTCTGGCGCTGGTTCGTGATTTGATGCGACAGATGGGTGGTTCGGTGACCCTGTCCATCGGACCTGGCGGCATCGGTTGCATTGCCAGGCTTTGGCTGCCCTCGCAGGCGAGCGAGTCAGCGCAGGATCAGCAAAGCGTGAGCGGTGCGCTGAAGCTGTAGCCTTCGCCGTGTTCGGTTCGCAGCGGCAGTTCCTGGCCGGTGGTGTCGCGCCAGCGCTTGCGCAGTCGGCTCACCAGCGTGTCTAGCCGGCGCAAGTCGTAGCTGATCCAGTCTTCGCCGAGCGCCTCGACGATGCGCCGACGTTCAACCATGCGTCGCGGCGCTTTGGCCACCAGCGTGAAGATCGCCAACTCGCGATCTGACAGCGCCGCACTCAGACCCTGCGGGTCGATCAAGGTGTGCATCACCGTGCTGACCCGCCAGCCCGAGCTCAGGCGCCGGCTGAGTGCGGTGATCACGGCATTGAGCTCGGCGAGTTTGACCGGTTTGACCAGGTAGTGGTCGGCGCCGTGATTCAAGCCGCGCAACTTGTCGCGGATGTCGCTGCGCGCGGTCAGCATCACGATGCCGACATTGGCATCGCGCTGGCGCAAAGCCTGGGCAACTTCCAGGCCGCAGCCGTCGCCGAGCATCACATCCAAAACCGCGATGCCGTACTGGCCGGTGATGGCGCCGAACTCGGCGACTGACCCGGCTTGCAGCACCTGGTGCGACTGCGCTTCCAGGTAGCTGGCGAACTCTTCGCGCAGGTCAGCTTCGTCCTCTAGCAGTGCGATGCAAGCCATGGCAGAAAGTCCTCGAGAGCTGAACTAAAAGTCTTAAAACGATGCAATTGATAAGACTTAGAAATTATTGATGACGTAAGAAGGTGTCAGTTTTGAATCCTGATTCTCTGTCATTCTGGGAAGCTGCCCGACGTTTACCCGGGAATGCCTGCCCGTTCCCGATCCAGACTGGAAGTTTTGCCATGCGCGCCATCAAGAAGTACCCTGTCCGTCGCTTGACTCGTGTGCTGCGGGATGCCTACCGGCTTGAGCCGATGGAGCCCCGCGTACTGCTGTCGGCCGACCCGGTGCTGGGCGCTGCGCAAGCGATTCTGATCCCGAACATCGACCAAGACCACGCACTGCTCGGCGCTTACGACCTTGACGATGCACACCAGCACCACGATCTGGTGACGCCAGCTCTGGTCCAGCAGATCCGTGCAGACCAGGCGCAGGCATCGGCCAGCCTGTCCACGCTCAAGGGCGCGGTGCCGGCCAGCTTTGCGGTCGACGCGGTCGCTTTCGACATGGCGCAGCTCGGGCGGGCTGGCTTCATGGACAGCTCGCTGACGGTCGCAGCCAACGAGGTGCTCAAGGGCAGCGGCAGCCTGAACGTCTCGTTGTTGAACACCGGGACGGTCAGCCCTGGTTATTCCCCAGGGGTCGACGGCGTCGCCAGCTACACCCAGATTTCGACGGCCAGCTTGCAGATCGAGCTCGGCGGTACCAAGCCGGGCACCGGCGCGAACCAGGGCTTCCACGACCAGCTCAACGTCGCCGGCCTGGCCAGGCTCGACGGCACGCTTGAAGTCAAACTGATCGAGAATTTTCATCCAAAGGATGGTGACACCTTCACCTTCCTGACCTTCGGGGCGTTGAGCGGCAGCTTTGCGAAGGGCACAGGGCTGTTGGATGTTGGCGATGGCCTGTACTTCGAAATCAAGACCACCGCCACCGCGCTACAACTTGTTGCACACAAGTTCGACCAATCAACCGCCTTTGTCGTCAGCGCCCTCAGCGCTGCCGTCAGCGCAGGCCACCCCACGGCCAATGTTGATCTGGCAGACCGCATCGGCCTGTGGCTGAACTACGACTATTTCAAGAACAACCAGAACTATGCATTCGATGGCTCACTGAGCCTGGGCAACGGGCTGACGCTGTCGGGCAGCGTCTCGCTGGGCTACGTCTCGCATGTGCAGATGACCGATGCGGATGGCGTCCAACGTCCGTATGACCTTTGGAAAGTTGGCGTCGCGAATGGCACAGGCTACCTGGGCCTGGATGCTGCCGACAGCAGCAAGCCTGGCATCGCGTTCAGCGACGTTGATTTCGGCGCAATCTTTCTCGACGCCGGCACTGCCGGGCGTGACCTGGGCTTCGTGCTGGCCACCGGCCAGGCCAGTGGGCTGTCGGCAACCACAGGAAGTGGCATCAGCTTGGTCGCGAGTTCGCTGTCGCTGGACTTTGCGCTCGGCACCGGAACGCTGCCCGGCACGGCGACCGCCAACGACGCGGTCATGGACTTGCACTTGCAGCCCCAGACCGTCACTGTTGCCGGCACCTCCTACACCTTTGCCGGCACCGGCGCGCTGGGTGAGCACGCCACGCTGTCTGGCACGGCCAGCCTGGGCGTGGGCGACTTTTTGCTGTCGGGCACAGTGGGCGTGGCGAGCTCCAACGTCGGTCTCACGCTGGCGGGCAGCGGCATCAGCGCTCGCATGGCCGCCGGCGGTGCGACCGTGGGCTTGGACAATGCAAACTTCGGATTGATCGTGCTGCCCAACGGCAGCTTCGAGCTCGAAGCCAGTGGCTCGGCCTACCTCAGCGGCGGCGGGTTCGCCTCGGTCAGCGCCGACGCGGCGATGCTCAAGCTCAACACGACCGGCCTGACCCAGACCGCGCATTCGCTGAACTTCGGCGGTTTCGCCTACGAGATGGCGGCCCAGACCGCCGGCACCGCGCCACTCGTTCGCCTGACCGGCCTGCAGGCCACGCTGGGTGGCTCGTTCTCGATCAGCGGCAATTTCTCCTTCGAACGTGACGCCATCACGCACGAGATGGAAGTGCTGGCCAGCGCCGCCAGCGTTTGGCTGCAGGCCGGGGCCTTCCGGGCGGGTGTGACCGGTGCCAGTGTCGCGCTCGTCATCAGTGATGCCGCCAGCCACGGCGGCACGCTGCTCGAGGCCAGCGGCGGTGTCAGCGTTCGACTCAGTGACCAGGTCGAGGTTTCGGCCGCCACGGCGACCGTGCGCTGGAACTCCACCGACCAGAGCGCTAGCGCCCGAGCTATCGACGTCGCTGGCAGCGCATACAGCTTTGGCGCTGGACTCGTTGCGGGCCTTCAGGAAGTCGCGCTGTCTGGCGCTGTGATCAACGCCGGCGGTCTCTTTCAGGCCAGTGGTGACTTCGCATTCCACAAAAGTAGCACCACGGTCAAGCTCGCCACCGATGTGGCCGGCACCGCCGGGAATGACGCGGTCGACGGTGTGTTGGTCGACTTGCTGACCTTGGGCGCCAAAGGCTTGAGTGCCCATGTTGGTGTCAAGGATGGGCTTGGTTTGTCACTGACTGGGGTCGAGTTCGGCCTGGCATTGATGACCGCGCGAAGCGACGCAACCCGCCAGTGGACCAGCGTGCAGGCCAGCGCCACCGGCGCGTCGCTGACTGGCGTAGCGGGATTCACCTTGACCGGTCAGGCGATGGCGTTCCAGCTCAACCAGGCCACCAAGGCCGGAGATGCGGTGGTCGACTACGCCAGCGGCAAGACCAGCCTGGCAGTGGTCACCGGTACTGCCAGCACCTTGGCTCTGAGCATGGACGGCGTGCGGGGTTCTCTGCTCCAGGCCAGTGGAAAGGTAATTCTCGAAGTAGACGGTTTCTTCGAGGTCGAGGGCACTTTCTCTTTCGAAACCAGCATCAAGACGGTGACGCTGGCTGACGAGGTCAAGGACACTGACGGCAAGGTCACGAAAGAAGCGAGCAAGGTCGACGTCGGTCTGCTGACGATAGGCGCGAAGGACGTGACCGCGTTCGCCGGCCTGAACGGCGGCACAACGGACGCGATGGGCTTGCAGCTGACGGGGGTCGAGTTCGGTCTCGTGCTGATGAGCGAGAAGATGGCCGCTGGGGCGACCACGCCGTCAACGACGCCGGCGCGGACCTGGACCAGCTTGCAGGCCACGGCCACGGGCGCAGCGTTCATCGGTCTGAGCGACGTGACGCTGAGCTCGGCGAACCTGAGCGTGTCCGTCAACCAGGCCGGTGGCGACGC
This sequence comes from Aquabacterium sp., assembly GCA_044377715.1. Classification (GTDB taxonomy): domain Bacteria; phylum Pseudomonadota; class Gammaproteobacteria; order Burkholderiales; family Burkholderiaceae_C; genus Pseudaquabacterium. Next base: position 771 of record JBILYN010000076.1, on the reverse strand, counting down.
GACGACGGTGGTCGACTATGCGGTGACCGACCTGTCGGTGGCCACAGGCCCCAGCAGCAGCTTGAAGCTCGCGCTCGACAGCAAGCTCGGCGAGCTCAGCCGCGCTAGCGGCGACCTGAAGGTCAATGTCTATGGCTTCTTTGAGGTCGAAGGCAGTTTTGAGATCGAGCGCAGCAGCAAGACGGTGACGCTGGCTGATGAGGTCAAGGACGCTGACGGCAAGGTCACGAAAGAAGCGAGCAAGGTCGACGTCGGTCTGCTGACGATTGGCGCGAAGGACGTGACCGCGTTCGCCGGCCTGAACGGCGGCACGACAGACGCGATGGGCTTGCAGCTGACCGGGGTCGAGTTCGGCCTGGCGCTGATGAGCGAGAAGATGGCTACGGGCGCGACCACGCCCTCAACGACGCCAGCCCGGACTTGGACCAGCCTGCAGGCCACGGCCACGGGTGCTGCCTTTATCGGCCTCAGCGACGTGACGCTGAGCGCGTCCAACCTGAGCGTGGCGATCAACCAGGCGGGTGGCGACTCGACGACGGTGGTTGACTATGCGGTGACCGACTTGTCGGTGGCCACAGGAACCAGCAGCGGCTTGAAGCTCGCGCTCGACAGCAAGCTCGGCGAGCTGAGCCGCGCGAGCGGCGACCTGAAGGTCAATGTCTACGGATTCTTTGCTGTGGAAGGCAGTTTCGCTGTCGAGCGCAGCAGCAAGACGGTGACGCTGGCCGACGAGGTCAAGGACGACAAGGGCGTCGTGACCAAGGCGGCGAG
>JBILYN010000075.1:0-16435 GCA_044377715.1 Aquabacterium sp. | reverse complement strand
CCCGGACCAGCAACTCGACCCGCTCTTCGGTGCCGTCGCCCACGCCGACCGCAGCGCCCACGCGCAGCTTGCCGAGCGTGTCGCGCGCGGCGTTCGGGAAATCAGTCTGTTTGGTGATGTCCTTGACCGTCATCAGCCCGCGCAGTTCGAACGCGTCGTTGACGACCAGCACCCGCTCGAGCTTGTGCTGGTGCATCAAGGCCTTGCCGTCCTCGATGGTGGCGGATTCGGGCACGATGACGAGCTTGTCGCGCGGCGTCATGATCCGGCGCACCGGCAACTCGAGCCGGGTCTCGAAGCGCAGGTCTCGGCCCGTGATGATGCCCACCACGACGCCGTTCTCGACCACCGGAAAGCCTGAGATGCCGTGCTGGCGCGACAGCGCGATCACTGCATGCACCGGCAGATCAGGCGACACGGTGATCGGGTCGCGCAGCACACCTGACTCGTAGCGCTTGACCCGCGCCACCTCGGCCGCCTGCTGGGCCGGCGTCAGGTTCTTGTGCACGATGCCGATGCCGCCTTCCTGCGCGATGGCGATCGCCAGGCGCGCCTCGGTGACCGTGTCCATCGCGGCGGACACCAGCGGCAGGTTGAGTCGGATGTTGCGCGACAGCTGCGTCGCCAAGGAAGTGTCGCGGGGCAACACCTGGGAAAAAGCCGGCACCAACAACACGTCGTCGAAGGTGAGCGCTTTGCCTAAAAGGCGCATGGGGAAAGCTCCAGACCCAAAACAGGATTATACGGAGCGGCCCGCTCGGCGCCGGCTGACGACAGTGCGTGCTGCACCGGCTCAGCCGCGTGGCGACGCGCGACGCGCTGTCTTGCGCAGTCCGTCGCGCCGCAGCCTTTGCCGGCGCGCCTCCATCGGATCGATCAGCAGCGGGCGCAACAACTCCAGCCGGTCGCCGTCAGACAGCGTCTCGGCAGGCGCGCACAGCCTGCCCCACAGCCCTAGACGCAGCCCGTCGCGCAGTTCGCCCGACCGATCGCCCGACGGATCGCCAAATCGATCGCCAAATCCACTGGCGCGCAGCGCATCGCCGGCACTGGCGCCTACAGGCAGGCGCAGCGTCACGGTCTCGAGCACATGCGGTGCAGCGGCATAGACCAGCTCGACCGACATCAGCGCCGGCAGCGCCGCAGCTTGCGGGTCAGCGCTCGCCATAAACCTGTTGGGCGCGCTGGACGAACGAGTCGACGAAGGTGTTGGCCACCCGGTCGAACACAGGGCTAAGCACGGTCTCGAGCGCTCGGCTCGAGAACGCATAGCGCAGATCGAACTCCACCCGGCAAGCCGCGCTGCCAGCAGGGCCTATCGGGATGAAGCGCCAGGTGCCGTCGAGGTCTGAGAACGGGCCGTCGACCAGCGCCATCACCACCGACTGGTCGGGCTGGTGGGTGTTGCGGGTGGTGAAAGCATGGCGCAGGCCGGCGTACTGCAGGTGCAGGCGGGCGGTCATGCAGTCGTCGGCTCGGGCCAGCACCTCGGCCTTCTCGCACCAGGGCAGGAAACCGGGATAGGACTCGACCTCGGTGACCAGCGCATACATCTCGCGGGCCGAGTACCACAGCAGGACTGACTTTTTCACATGCTTCATACAATGGCCTGAATTCTAGGGGCCGCCCAGCGCCACACCGGGCGGCCCTCTCTCATTGGTCACCATGTCCGCAACCAAAGCCGCCCGCAAAGACCCCCACAAGGTCGCTCACCCTGAAGCACCCAGGGACAAGGACGCACCCAAGGTCGCTGCCAAGGACCTGCCGGCATCGGCCCCGGTGGCCGAGAACCGGCGCGCTCGCTACGACTACCACATCGAGGAGCGCTACGAGGCCGGCATGGTGCTAGCAGGCTGGGAGATCAAGGGCATACGCGCCGGCCAAGTGCAGCTGACCGATGGCTATGTGGTGATCAAGGGCGGCGAGCTGTACCTGATCGGCTGCCGAATCAACGCGCTGCGCTCGGCGTCAACCCACGTCAGCCCGGAAGCCGACCGGACCAAAAAGCTGTTGATGCACAAGACCGAGATCAGGCGACTGGTCGGCAAGGTCGAGCAAAAAGGCTTCACCCTGGTGCCGTTGAACCTGCACTACAAGGGCGGGCGCATCAAGGTCGACATCGCGCTGGCCAAGGGCAAGGCCGAGCACGACAAGCGTGACACCGAGAAAAAACGCGACTGGGAGCGGGAGAAGGGGCAATTGATGAGACATAAAGTCTCATCTAAGCCGTAGGCCAGCGTTGCGCAGCAGAGCTGTTGCACCTTCCGCGCGCAGCGAAGCGCAGCGCACAAGGGTCGGTTGATGAGACATAAAGTCTCATCAAAGCCGTAGGCTAGCGCTGCGCAGCAGTGCTGTTGCACCTTCCGCGCGCAGCGAAGCGAAGCGCACAAGGGTCGGTTGATGAGACATAAAGTCTCATCAAAGCCGTAGGCCAGCGCTGCGCAGCAGCGCGAACCCTCACCAGTTCGGCTTGCGCTTGTCGATGAACGCCTGCACCCCTTCGAGCGCGCTGTGGTCCATCATGTTGCAGGCCATGGTCTGCGCGGCGTCGGTGTAGGCGGCTTCGATGCCCAGCTCGAGCTGGCGGTAGAAAAGTGCCTTGCCCATCGTCAGCGCCAGGCGCGGTTTGCCGACGATCGCGGCCACCAGCGACTCGACTTCGGCCTCGATGCTATCGGCCGCCACCACGCGGTTGACCAGGCCCTTGACCTTGGCCTCGTCGGCCGAGATGAAAGCGCCGGTCACCAGCATCTCGAACGCCGCCTTGCGACCCAGGTTGCGCGACAGCGCGACGCTGGGCGTCGCACAGAACAACCCGAGGTTGACGCCGCTGACGGCAAAACGCGAATCCGACGACGCCACCGCCAAGTCGCACATCGCCACCAACTGGCAGCCAGCCGCGGTGGCGATGCCCTGGACCTGTGCGATCACCGGCACCGGCAAGGCCTGCAGGCTCATCATCATCTTGCCGCACTGGGTGAACAAGGTCTCGTAATAGTCGGTCGAAGGCGAAGCGCGCATTTCCTTCAGGTCGTGGCCGGCGCAAAAAGCCTTGCCTGCGGCTTTGATCACCAGCAGCCTCGCGCCGGGATCGCGGGCGATCGTGTCGAGCTCGAGCTGCAGCGCGTCGAGCATGGCTTCGGACAGCGAGTTGAAGGCTTGCGGCCTGTTCAGCGTCAGCGTGATCACGCCGCGCGGGTCCTGGCTGCGCAGCAGCAGCGGTTCTTGGGTGGTCAGCATGGGCAAGTCCTCTTATTCAATCGCGGTGGATGATCTTGCGCGTTCGCGCAGCTCGAACTTCTGGATCTTGCCAGTGGCGGTCTTCGGGATCTCTTCGAAGCGGATCTCGCGCGGGACTTTGTAGCCCGCCAGCAAGCCCTTGCAGTGCGCCAACAACTCAGCGGCACTGACGGTCGCACCCGCCCTGAGTTCGACGAAAGCCAGCGGCGTTTCACCCCACTTCGGGTCGGGCTTGGCGACCACCGCGCAGGCCACGACTGCCGGGTGGCGGTAGAGCGCGTCCTCAACCTCGATCGAACTGATGTTCTCGCCGCCCGAGATGATCACGTCCTTGCTGCGGTCGCGGATCTTGACGTAACGGTCTGGCTCGAGAACGGCCAAGTCGCCGGTGTGGAACCAGCCGCCCTCGAAGGCCCGGTCGGTGGCTGCAGGGTTCTTCAGGTAACCCTTCATCACGATGTTGCCGCGGAACATGATCTCGCCCATGGTCTGACCATCGGCAGGCAATTCAGCCAGGGTCTCAGGATGGCGCAGCGTCATGCCCTCTTGCAGCGGGTAGCGAACCCCTTGCCGGCCGTTGAGCCGGGTCTGCTCGGACAGGCTCTCGCCGGCCCAGGACGGGCGCTTCACGGCCACTGCCGCCGGGCCATAGACCTCGGTCAGACCATAGACATGGGTGATGTCGAAGCCAATCGTGGCCATGCCCTCGATCATCGCAGCCGGTGGCGCGGCGCCGGCCACCATGCCGCGCACCGCCTGTTGGATACCGGCACGCATCTCGACGGGAGCGTTGTAGATCAGGCTGTGAACGATGGGCGCAGCGCAGTAATGGTCGACGCCATGGTCGCGCATCGCGACCAGGATCGCCGGGGCCTCCACCTTGCGCAAGCAGACATGGGTGCCACCCAGCATCGCCACGGTCCAAGGGAAACACCAACCGTTGCAGTGAAACATCGGCAAGGTCCACAAGTAGACCGGGAAGTTCGGCATGGTCCAGGTCGTTGCGTTGCACACCGCATTCAGGTAAGCACCCCGATGGTGGGTGACCACCCCCTTGGGGTCGCCAGTCGTGCCCGAGGTGTAACTTACCGCGATAGCGTCCCACTCGTCGGCCGGGCCTTCGAGCCTGGGCAATGGATCGTGCGCCGCCAGCAAAGCCTCGTACTCGTGCGCCCCCAGCCACGCGCCCGAGCCGCGGTACTCGCTGTCGGCGACATCGATCACCACCGGGTGGCGGCCGTACTGCTCGCGCAGCGCGACCAGTGCTGGCCCCATCTGCGGCGTGAACTCCAGGTCGGTGATCAGCACCGCCACCTCGCAGTGGTTCATCTGCCAGGCCAACAGCGCCGCATCGAGCCTTGTGTTGAGGGCGTTGAGCACAGCGTTGAGAGCAGGTACCGCGTAATGGGCCTCGATCATCTCAGGGCTGTTGGGCAACATCACGCTGACCGTGCTGCCGCGGCCAACCCCCAGCGCCCGCAAGGCTGCCGCCAAGCGGGCCGCGCGGTCGCGCGTCTGGGCCCAGGTGTAGCGGCGTGCGCCGTGCACCACGGCGGGTAGGTCACCAAAGACCTCGGCGCTGCGCTCAACAAAACTGACCGGCGACAGCGCCACGAAATTGGCGGCGTTGCGCCCGAGTTGCTGGTCGTAGATCCCGTTCATGAAAAAATCCCCCGGCCAAAGTGCTGCCACCATCGTCTCACAACGAGCCACTGTGCATCCATGCGAAACTGTCACGGTCGTGTCAGGGCAAGCACTGCTTGCACAAGGAAGGCCGAGCACCTATAAACGCGCCCAGCGCAGGGCTTCGCCTTGTCAACATCCCCGCAAGATCAGGAGCAGGACAGAAATACGATGGCAGATACAGCAGTCCCCCTGCTCAGCGTTCGCGGTGTGACGGTTCGCTTCGGCGGCATCGTGGCACTCGACGGCGTGAGCTTCGACGTCAGCCGCGGACAGGTGTGCGGTTTGATTGGACCCAATGGCGCGGGCAAGACGACCTTGTTCAACTGCATGAGCCGGCTCTACAACTACCAGGCCGGTGACATCCAGTTCGAGGGCAAGTCGATCACCGAGACACCCACCCACCAGATTGCCCAGCTCGGCATGGGCAGAACTTTCCAGAATCTGGCGATGTTCCAAACCCTGCCGGTGCGCGACAACGTGATGATCGGCGCCCATTCTCGGTCGTCAGCCGGCTTCGTCGCCAACGCGCTACGCCTGCCCAGCGTCAACGCCGAAGAGCGCCGCCTGCGCGACCGCGCCGACCAGATCATGGACTACCTCGAGCTCACGCCATTCGCTGATCGACCGGCAGGCGACCTGCCCTTCGGCACTCAGAAACGGGTGGAGATGGGTCGGGCGCTGGCTGCCGACCCCAAGCTGCTGATGCTCGACGAACCCGCTGCCGGCCTCAACCACCTCGAGCTCGAAGACCTCGGCCGCTTGATCGTCGATATTCGCAAGCGCTTGGGCATCACCGTGCTGTTGGTGGAACACCACATGAGCCTGGTGATGAGCGTGTCGGACCACATCGTCGCGCTGAACTTCGGCAAGAAGATCGCTGAAGGCACGCCCGCCGAGATCCAGAGCCACCCCGACGTGATCGAGGCCTACCTCGGCGCACCCGCTGCCGAACCCGACCATCCGCGCGCCTCGGAGCCTGCCCATGTCTAAGTTGCTAGAAGCGCGCAAGCTGTGCGCCTATTACGGCCCCACCCAAGTCTTGTTCGACATTGATTTCTCACTCGAACCCGGCCACATCACCGCCATTCTTGGTGCCAACGGCGCCGGCAAGACCACCACGCTGCGGGCGATCTGCCAGATGGTTCGCACCAGCGGCAACCTCGAATTCAGCGGCCAGCAGTTGGTCGGCAAGGCGACCGAGAACGTCGTGCGCATGGGCGTGGCCCATGTACCCGACGGTCGCGGCACGTTCACGTCGCTGTCGGTCGATGACAACCTCAAGCTCGGCGCCTATGTGCGAGGCGACCGCGCCGAAGTGGCGCGAGACCTCGAGAAAGCCTACGCGCGATTTCCGCGCTTGGCCGAACGGCGCAACCAGCAAGCCGGCACGCTGTCCGGCGGCGAGCAGCAGATGCTGGCGATCAGCCGCGCGCTGATGCTGCGGCCCAAGCTGTTGCTGCTCGACGAACCCTCGTTCGGCTTGGCACCGCTGATCGTCGCCGAGATCTTTCGCATCATGCGCAGGATCAACGAGGAAGACGGTGTCAGCATGCTGGTGGTCGAGCAAAACGCCAGCCTTGCGCTCGACCTCGCGCACCACGCCTACTTGCTGGAAACCGGCAGGGTGGCGCTGTCCGGGCCAGCCGAAGAGATCAAACGAGACGAGTCGGTGCGACGCGCCTACCTCGGCTATTGAAGCGACCTGAAGAGACCCTAAACACCATGGACGCATTCCTGCATCAGATTTTCTCGGGCTTGGCCAACGGCTGCATTTACGGCAGCGTCGGGCTGGGCTTGGTGATGATTTACCAAGCCACGCACCACATCAATTTCGCCCAAGGCGAAATGGCCACTTTTTCCACCTTCATCGCCTGGGCCTTGATCCAGTCGGGCTGGCCTTACTGGGCCGCCTTCTTCGTCACCGTGGCCATCAGTTTCACCGCCGGCCTGGTGATTCAACGCATCATCCTGCGACCCGTCGAGAAATCACCGGTCCTGACCAATGTGATTGTTTTCATCGGTTTGCTGGTGATCTTCAACTCGATGGCAGGCTGGATCTTCGACCACACCATCAAGTCCTTCCCCAGCCCGTTCGCACAGAAAGGCATTCTCGTCACGCCCTGGTTCTCAGCGCATGAAGTGGGTTCGGCGCTGGTGATGCTGGCGGTGCTGTTTGCGCTCTACGCCTTCTTCCGCTTCACGCCCATTGGCTTGGCGATGCGCGCAGCGGCACAGAACCCGGATTCGGCCCGGCTGGTTGGCATCCGCGTGAGCTGGATGCTGGCGATGGGCTGGGGCCTGGCGGCAGCGATCGGCTCGGTCGCAGGCATGATGGTCGCACCAGTGGTCTTCCTCGACCCCAACATGATGGGCGGCATCTTGCTCTACGGCTTTGCTGCAGCACTGCTGGGCGGCATCGACAACCCGGGCGGCGCGGTGATCGGCGGCTTCATCGTCGGCGTGCTGGAAAACCTGCTCGGCGCCTATGTGATCGGCACCGAGCTCAAACTCAGCGTCGCCCTGGTGCTGATCGTCGGCACGCTGACGCTCAAACCCAATGGCCTGTTCGGCAAGCAAGTGGTGACCCGCGTATGAGCACTTTCATCGAATACACCAAGACCAAACAGTTCCGCTGGATTTCCAGCGCACTGTTGCTGGTCGCGCTGCTGATCCTGCCCTTTCTGTTCAAGAACTACCGGGTGTTCCAGTTCAACCTGGTGCTGGTCTACGCGGTGGCGGTGCTGGGGCTGAACATGCTGACCGGCTTCAACGGCCAGATCTCACTGGGCCACGGTGCGTTCTTTGCCGTCGGCGCCTATGTCGCAGCAGTCCTGATGGACCGTGCCGCCATGCCTTACTGGGCGACCTTGCCGTTCTCGGCGGTGGTCTGCTTTGTCGTCGGCTGGTTGATGGGCTTCCCGGCGCTGCGCTTGGGCGGGCATTACCTGGCGCTGGCGACCTATGCCTTCGCGCTGGCGGTGCCGCAACTGCTGAAGTACAAGAACATCGAGGGCTGGACTGGCGGTGTGCAAGGCATCGTGCTGAGCAAGCCCGAGCCGCCGATCAGCTTCAGCTTCCTCGGTCAACCCTTTAGCGCAGACCGCTGGCTCTATGTCTTCACGCTGGCGGTGGCCGCGCTGATGTTCCTGGTGGCCTGGAACCTGCTGCGCGGACGCATCGGTCGCGCGATGATTGCGATCCGCGACCATCCGATCGCAGCCACGGCGATGGGCATCAACCTGCCGTATTTCAAGTCGGTGACCTTCGGCGTCTCGGCGGCCTTCACCGGCGTGGCGGGTGCACTGGGCGCGATCTGCGTGGCCTTTGTGTCGCCCGACAGCTTTACCGTCTTCCTGTCGATCACCTTCTTGGTCGGCGTGGTGGTCGGTGGGCTGGCGTCGATTCCCGGCGCAATCTTCGGTGCGATCTTCATTCAGTTCATTCCCAACGTTGCCGAAGAGATCTCCAAATCAGCACCTTGGGCGATCTACGGCGTGGTGCTGATCGCGTTCATGTACCTGATGCCCTCGGGCGTGATGGGCTTGCTCAAGAAGATCTGGGCCTCAATGCAACCGGCCAGACGGGTTGACCCTGTGCAAAAATCTTGATCCCTCACCGTTTTTCATTCACCAACCATCCCAAAAGGGAATTCACAACCATGACCTTTAAATCCTGGAAACTCGCGGGCCAACTGGCCGCCATCGGTGTGGCAGTCGCCTCGCTGACGTCGCCAGCCTTCGCGCAGAAAAAATATGACACTGGCGCGACCGACAAGGAAATCAAGATCGGCGGCATCAGTCCTTATTCGGGCCCGGCCTCGGCCTACGGCGCGATCGGCAAGGCCATCGGCGCTTACATAGACAAGGTCAACGCCGAGGGCGGCGTCAATGGCCGCAAGATAAATTGGGTCAGTCTGGACGACGGCTACAACCCCGCCAAGACCGTCGAGCAAGCGCGCAGGCTGGTCGAGGAAGAAGAAGTCCTGTTCGTCTTCAACACGCTGGGCACACCGCCGAACTCGGCGATCCACAAGTACATGAATGCCAAGAAGGTGCCGCAGTTGTTCGTGGCCACCGGCGCCACCAAGTGGGGTGATCCGAAGAACTTCCCATGGACGATGGGCTGGCAGCCCAACTACCAGAGCGAGTCCAAGGTGTTCGTAGCGCACCTGCTGGAGACCAAGCCCAACGCCAAGGTTGCGATCCTTTACCAGAACGACGACTACGGCAAGGACTACGTCAAGGGATTCGAGGACGGTCTGGGCGACAAGGCCAAGACCATGATCGTCTCCAAGCTCAGCTACGAGGTCACCGACCCAACCGTCGACAGCCAGTTGCTGTCGATCAAGGCCTCGGGCGCTGACACTTTCTTCAACGTCACGACGCCGAAGTTTGCGGCGATGGTGATCAAGAAGAACGCCGAGATCGGCTGGAAGCCGCTGCATTACCTCAACAGCGTGTCGGCTTCGGTCGGTGCGGTGATGGTCCCGGCCGGTCCTGAGAACGGTGTGGGTATCTTCACCGCGAACTACTTGAAGGATCCGACCGACCCGCAGTTCCAGAAGGGCAAGGAATGGGACGACTGGCTGGCCTGGATGAAGAAGTACCTGCCGAACGGTGACCTGAAGGATGCCAACAACGTCTATGGCTACACCGCTGCCCAGGGTCTGGTGCAAGTGCTGAAGCAGGCGGGCGACAACCTGACGCGCGAGAACATCATGAAGCAGGCCGCCAGCCTGGACATGAACCTGCCGATGCTGCTGCCAGGTGTCAACGTCAAGACCGGTCCGGATGACTTCTACCCGATCGAGCGCGAGCAGTTGGCCAAGTTCGACGGCAAGACCTGGGTGCTCTTCGGCAAAGTCTACGGCCGCTGAGCAACTGATACCGTGACACGGGCCCGCGATGCGGGCCCGTTTTTACTTGTGGACAAGGTGGAGCTCCTGACTCTCACGCTTAGCGATCGACCAACGGCACAACGCATGCACCAACCTCTGAAAGACATCCACATCCTCGACTTGTCGACGGTGATCTCAGGCCCGATGGCCGTCGCGCTGCTGGCCGACCAAGGCGCTGCCGTGATCAAGGTCGAGTCGATCGAGGGTGACACCTGCCGGCTGATCGGCCCGGCCAAAGGCGACCTGTCGGCGATCTACATCGCCGCCAACCGCGGCAAACGCTCGATCGCGCTTGACCTCAAAGCGCCGGCTTCGGCCAAGATCCTGCACGCGCTGGTGCGCCGTGCCGACCTGGTGGTCAACAACTTCCGGCCCGGCGTGATGGACCGCTTGGGTCTGGACGACGCGACACTGGTCGGCCTGAATCCGCGGCTGATCCGGCTGTCGATCACCGGCTACGGCGCCGACGGCCCGGCCGCCGGCGACAAGGCCTACGACGCGGTGATCCAGGCGGTGGCGGGCGTGTCGGCATCGCACCGCGACCAGCACAGCGGCAACCCGGGCCTGGTCGCCACGCTGATGTGCGACAAGCTCACCGCGATGACCGCAGCGCAGGCCGTCACGGCGGCGCTCTACGCCCGCTCGCAAGACGGTCGCGGCCGCAAGGTCGAGGTGGCAATGCTAGACGCGATGCTGGCCTTCCAGTGGCCTGATGCGATGTACAACCATGTCTTCGTCGATTCGCCTCCAGCGCCCTACCCGGAAATGGGTGCGACCCAGAAACCCTGGAAAACGGCCGACGGCTTTGTCGCGACGATGGGACCTCAAAAAGCCGAGTTCGAAGCCCAGTGCCGCGCACTGGGCCGGCCAGACATCGCCGAGGATCCGCGCTTTCGAACGATACCGTTGCGATCGCGCCACCAGGCCGAACTGCGAGCGCTGCTCGAGCCCTTGATGGCGCAGTTCAGTAACAGCGAGTTGCAGCAGGCATTCCGCCAGCACGGTGCACCGCTGGGCCGGGTCAACGAGCGCAGCGCGGTGCTGACCGACGAGCAAGTCCGACACAACGCGATGCTGGTCGAGATCGACCACGGCGATCTCGGTCGGGTGCGCTTGGCGCGCGCCGCGGGAAAGTTCGACGGCCAGCCGATGCCAGCACCCGGTGCTGCCGCCCACCTCGGCGAGCATGGCCAGGCGGTGCTCGCCGAACTCGGCTTTGACGCTGCCGAAGTCGCCGCCTTGGTTGCCGACGGGGTGTTGCGCCTGCCCTGAGAGCCCCTCTGGAATCGGGGGGTGGGTTGGCACCGAGCGGGTTGATGCCGAGTGGGTTGATCCCTAGCCAACACGGCATCGGAACAGTGTACAAACCGGCAACATGGGCAGACTGCCTGTGTTGAAGCTCGATCTCAACCCCGCTTGGAACAAACCGACATGATGCAGACCCGACTTAAGTTCGCAGCCCGATGGGCTGCCATCGGTACGGCAGTCGCCGTGCTGGCGTCTCCAGCCTTCGCGCAAAAGAAATACGACACCGGCGCCACCGACAAAGAGATCAAGATAGGCCACATCGGACCTTATTCGGGACCGGCTTCGGCCTACGGCACGATCGGCAAATCGATCAGCGCCTATATCGAGAAAGTGAATGCCGAGGGCGGTATCGGCGGCCGCAAGATCAAGCTGATCACGCTCGACGATGCCTACAACCCGTCCAAGACGGTAGAGCAGGCGCGCAAGCTGGTCGAAGAAGATGAAGTGCTGTTCATCTTCAACCCGCTGGGAACGCCACCGAATTCGGCGATCCACAAGTACATGAACACGAAGAAGGTGCCACAGCTGTTCGTCGCCACCGGCGCCACCAAGTGGGGTGACCCGAAGAGCTTCCCGTGGACCATGGGCTGGCAGCCGACCTACCAGGCCGAGTCCATGAAGTACGTCCAACACATCCTCGAGACCAAGCCCAACGCCAAGATCGGCATCCTGTATCAGAACGACGACTACGGCAAGGATTACCTCAAGGGTTTCGAGGACGGTCTGGGCGACAAAGCCAAGTCCATGATCGTCTCCAAACTCACCTACGAGGTGACCGATCCGACGATCGACAGCCAATTGTTGTCACTCAAGGCCGCCGGTGCCGACACCTTCTTCAACATCACCACACCCAAATTTGCGGCCCAGGCGATCAAGAAGATGGCTGACATCGGCTGGAAGCCTCAGCATTACCTCAACAGCGTCTCGTCTTCGGTCAGCGCGGTGATGCAACCGGCTGGCCTGGAGAATGGCACCGGGATCTTCACCTCGCAGTACATCAAGGACCCGACCGACCCCCAATGGGTGAATGACCCTGGGATGAAGGAATGGGCCGAGTGGATGAAAAAATACTACCCTGGCGGCAACATAGCCGATGCATTCAACGTCTACGGCTATTCGGTGGCACAGACTGTGGTCGCGATGCTCAAACAATGTGGCGACAACCTGACGCGCGAAAACGTGATGAAGCAGGCGTCAAGCCTCGACATGACGCTACCGATGCTGTTGCCTGGCGTCAACATCAAGACCAGCGCCGATGACTTCTACCCGATCGAACGCGAACAACTAGCCAAATTCGACGGCAAGACCTGGGTCCGGTTCGGCAAGATCTACGGCCGCTGAGCTGTTGATGCCATGACACGGGCCCGCGATGCGGGCCCGTTTTTATTGGTGGTTCGGCACTCGACGGGAGCCCTGGCGATGGGTCCCGTATAACAAGCCCTGGGCGCAGCGTCGAGGCATCGCCAATCAAGCCACGCTGCGGCGCGACGACCCATCGCTCACGCCGCAGCCGGAGGTGACGCAGGCTGCGTTGCCACCTGTCACGGTCCGCAGGAGACCTGATGAGATTCCGCCACACCCGCTCACTTGTCGCGCTAGCCCTCCTCGCTGCCTGCGCGCTGCCGGTCAGCGCACAGATCAAGATGAAGACGATGGCCTACATCGGCTTCAGCGACGCGCTCGGTGAGGCCTTTTATGCCGAGTTCGAAAAATTCGCCGCTGTGCGCAAGATCAGCATCGTCGCCAATGAGCGATCCGGCCAAGGCCCAGGCGATGGAATACGTGAAGCGCTATGAAGCCATGTACGGGCCCAGCACGGTCTCGGCTTTCGGGGCCTACACCTGGGACGCAGGCCTGTTGCTGAACCAGGCGATTCCGGTCGCGCTCAAGACCGCGCAACCGGGCAGCCGCGAGTTCCGCGCCGCGCTGCGCGATGCGCTCGAATCGGTGCACGACCTGAAGGTATCGAACGGGGTGATCAACATGTCGAAGATCGACCACCTCGGACTGGACCAGCGCGCCAGAGTGATTGTTCGAATCGTCAGCGGGAAGTGGAAGCTCGACTGACACAGACCCAGCGCGGCTGGCGGCTGGCGGCTGCCGGCTGCCGGCTGCCGGCTGCCGGCTGCTTTGAGGCTGCCTGGGCCGCGTCAATCCAGCGTCGCAGACAAGGCCTGATCGATGTCCCAGAGGATGTCGTCGATGTGCTCGAGCCCGACCGAAATCCTGACCATGTCGGGCAGCACGCCGGCAGCGAGTTGCTGGGCCTCGTCGAGTTGGCGGTGCGTGGTCGATGCCGGATGGCTGATCAGCGTGCGGGTGTCGCCGATGTTGACGAGGTGGCTCATGAAGCGTGCCGACTCGATGAACTTCACCCCTCGCGCGACCCCGCCCTTGACGCCGAAGGCGAGCAGGCCCGAGGCGCCCGGCACGCCGTCCACCTGGCGCATCTGGCGCAGCACCAGCGCATGCTGTGCATGGTCGGCCAGGCCAGGGTAGTTGACCCAGGCCACCCGCGGGTGGCTGCGCAGAAACTCAGCCACCGCCAGCGCGTTGCGGCAATGACGCTCCATGCGCAGCGGCAGGGTCTCGACGCCTTGCAGAATCTGCCAGGCGCTCATCGGGCTGAGCGATGCGCCGTAGACCCGCAGCGTCTCCATCCGTGCCCGCATCGAGAAGCCGAAGTCGCCGAAGGTCTCGTAGAACTTCACACCGTGGTAGCCCGCCGACGGTTCGGTCATGCCGGGGAACTTACCGTTGTCCCAGGGAAACTTGCCCCCCTCGACCATCACGCCGCCCAGCGTGGTGCCGTGGCCAGCCAGGTATTTGGTCGCTGAGTGAACGACGATGTCGGCGCCCAGTGCCAGCGGGTTGCACAGATAAGGGCTGGGCACGGTGTTGTCGACCACCAGTGGCACGCCGTGCGCATGCGCCACCTCGGCCACCGCAGCGATGTCTAGCACCACCAGGCTGGGGTTGCCCAGGGTCTCGGCGTAGACCGCTCGGGTGTTGGGCCGCATCGCAGCGGCAAAGGCCTCGGGCCGCTGCGCATCGACAAACGTCACCTCGATGCCGAATTTGGCCAGACTGACCGCCAGCATCGTCACCGTGCCGCCGTACAGCGCGCCTGCGGCCACGACATGGTCACCAGACTGCAGCAGCGTCATCAGCGCCATCGCCTCGGCCGCCATGCCGCTGGCCGAGGCCACTGCGGCGCGGCCACCTTCGAGCGCGGCAACCCGCTCTTCCAAGGCCGCGACCGTCGGGTTGCTCAGTCTCGAGTAGATGTTGCCGAAAGTCTGCAGGTTGAACAGGCTGGCCGCATGCTCGGCCGAATCGAAGACAAAGCTGGTGGTCTGGTAGATCGGCAGCGCGCGAGCGCCGGTGGCGGCGTCGGGAATCTGGCCGGCGTGGATCGCCAGGGTCTCAGGCTGAAATTTTCGATCACTCATCGCTGCGGCTCCCAGGGACTCAGCCCATTCGCCGGGCCGAAATCACCCCGGTGTTGACACCCGCCCAGTGCAGCCCGCCGAACAACCTGGCGTGCTCGATCTTGACGCAGCGGTCCATCACGCTGTCCAGGCCCGCGGCGCGGGCACGGGCGTCGGCGTCGCGGTTGACGACACCGATCTGCTGCCACAAGCATTTGGCACCCAGCGCGATCGCACTGCCGGCGATCGCGCCGACGTCCTCGCTGCGGCGGAACACGTCGACCATGTCGACCGGCTCATCCAGGTCTTCCAGCCGCGCCACACAGGCCATGCCCAGCACCGAGCTGCCGGCATAGCGCGGGTTGACCGGCAGGATGCGGTAGCCGTGCGATTGCATGTACTTGGCGGCGAAATAACTCGGGCGATGCCACTCGGCAGACAACCCGACCACGGCGATCGTCTGGCAGGATTGGAGGATGCGGCGCAGGGCGATGATGTCGACGGGCATGGTGGCTGGGTCTCGGTCAAACCCGACTGTAACCACGACCTCGGCAGCGACTGCCTGATGTTGGCCCGCCCGCGAATCGGCCTGCCAATCGGCCTGCCAATCGGCCCGCCAATCTGCCCGCCAACCTGCCCGCCCTCATTGCCCCATCACCACGCCCTCGCGCCGCGGGTCTGCACCACCGAACCAGCCGTCACCACGACGCTCGAGCGCCTGCAAGCCGCTGGTCAGATCGGTTTCGATGACGCGGTGGCCGCGAGACTTCAAAGCCTCGACCGTGGCGCGCGGAAAACGTCCGACTTCGAGCACGGTCGGGCCGTTGAAGCTGCCGAAATTGGGCAAGTCGATCGCGCGCTGGGCATCCAGACCCCAGTCCAGCGCGCCGATCAGCGTCTTGGCGGTGAAGTGGATGATCGCCGGCCCGCCGGGCGAACCCACGCTCATCAGCAAACGGCCATCTCTGCGGTCGAACACCAGCGTCGGGCTCATGCTCGAGCGCGGCCGCTTGCCCGGCTGCACCCGGTTGGCCACCGGCCGGCCCTGACCATCGGCAGGCGCCAGCGAAAAGTCGGTCAGCTCGTTGTTGAGCAAGAAACCGCCGGCCAGGCCGGTGCCACCATCGGCCATCAGGCGCGCGCCAAAGGCCGCCTCGATCGTCGTCGTCATCGCCAATACCCGGCCTTGGCCGTCGACGATGCTGATGTGGCTGGTGCCGTACTCGGGCTGGTCAGCCTGTGCACCCCAGGCGCTGCGCGAGCCACCGGGCTGGCCAGGCTGGGCTTGCGGGACGCTTGTCGGGCCGATCAACGCGGCGCGCGACTGCAGGTAATCGGGGTCGAGCAGGCTGGTCCAACGCCCAGCCGGCGGTGCGACGAATTCGGGATCGGCCACATAGAGCGCGCGGTCGGCAAAAGCCAAGCGCGATGCCTCGGTGTAGGCGTGCAGCCAATCCGCGCTGGGCACACCGTCGACCAAGGGCGTCGCCACCGGCGCGCTACGCTCGAGCAGCCCCAGGATCTGCATCACCGCCAAGTGGCCTGACGAGGGCGGTGGCATGCCGCAGACGCGGTACCGCGCCTTCCAGTCGGTGCAGATCGGCTCGCGCAGCTTGACCTCGTAGCCGGCCAGGTCAGCCAGCGTGATCCGGCCGGGGTTGGTGGCGTGCTGCTGAACCCTGGCGACGACGTCGGCCGCCACCGGGCCTTGGTGCAGCGCTGCGCTGCCGCCGGCGGCGATACGCCTCAAGATCTCGGCCAAGGCCGGATTGCGCAGCCGATGGCCCACCGGATGAGGCTGACCATCGGCGCGGTAGAAATAGGCTGCGGCCTGGGGGTCTTGCCGCAACGCGCTGTCCTCGCGCAGTTGCCG
>JBILYN010000074.1:0-16541 GCA_044377715.1 Aquabacterium sp. | reverse complement strand
GCCTTCGAGCGTCGGGCTGGCCATCTTGACCCAGGTGTAGCGGCTGCCGGGGACGGCACTGCCTTGGAAGGTGTGGCAGTCGCTGCCCAGAACTCGAGCCAGCTTGTCCACGTGCGCCTGCACGCAAGCCGGCGGGTTCCGAGTCATGTCTTCCCACTCAACCGCAAGGAGTTGCGAACTGTCGAAGATGCCCCGAAGCGTGTTCGGATCCAGACGGCTCGAGTTGCCGTCGCTATGCCGCGCCAAGAGGCCCTTGCCACCGTCGTCGGGCCGGTCCGCATGTGCAGGAATCGGAATGCCGCCCGCTGCCAAGACGGCCTGGAAGACACCCTCTGGCCCTTCTCTCGTCACGCCGTCGCTGTCTCCATCCGTGCCTTGATAGCGAACAGCAGCCAACAGGTCGGTGATGGTGCGCGTGGTCTGGGTCGGATCGAAAACGGCGAGCAAATGGAATCCACCACTGACCGAGATCTCCACGCCGGGGAACAGCGTCAGCTCACGAAATCCGGCAGGCGCTTGTCCGCTTTCGGCCAGCGCCTTCATCTGAGCGTACGCCGCCTTGAGTGGGTCGATCCAGGCGCCGCTGTTGTGGTCGGTCACCGCCACGCAGTCGATACCTGCTGCCATGTACTTCAGCAGCCAGTCCTGTGGCGTCAGCGTCAACCCGTTGCGATGCCAAGGCGTGTCTGTGGAGGCCGGCGTATGTGTGTGGAAGTCGAACTTCCACCAGCGCGAACCAGGATAGGGCCAGGCGATTTCCGGCATAGGGTGTCCTCCTTCAGATGTCCAACAGCGACTGCGAGCCAATCACGCCGGCTTCGCCGGCCGCTTGTTCGATGCCGCTCCAGGCGGTGACGAGTTCGTTGTAGGCGCGGGCGTCATCAGCCCAACCCTTGCGTTCGCACAGCGTGTAGAGCCGGTAGGCCAACGAACGGATGGTGTCTGCGCGGCCCGGCATACGGGCGAGCAGCGCCCCTGCAGCCGACTCGGCGTCCTGGTTCAACGCTCGCATCAAGTGATGGAGACCCTCCCATACCGAGAGGCGCAAGTCGGTCTCTGGCGCCCAATCGCGAGGCAATTCTTGCCACCGCAGCAGGCGCAAGTCTCCCCTGCCAGCATCGACAACTCCGCTTGCCTGAAGCCCCGCAACGCTAGTGCCCTTGGCACGGGCAAGTACGTCGGCCTCGCCGAACTTGCCGACTGCCCAGCCCTGCTGCTCAAACCAATTCAAACAGAACTGCGTATCGTGGTCGAAGTCGTCCTCGGCGAAGAATCGGTTGATAAGCTGAAGTGCCGTGCGAACACTCATCGGCTTTCCGTCGGCCTCCAGAACTGCGCTGTACTGGCTGAAGATCGCCATTCCTGGGCCGATGATGGCTTGGCTAAGGTCCACCGGGGCTACTGGACTATTGACTCCGCCGCGGGTCATATCAAGCAGTGCTTCGGGTAGCGCAGCATTGAGCTCACGAAGGAATTCCCGGCGACTGGTGGTCGTCGCTTCTGGAGATCTTGGCCTGCAGACCAGGACGATGCTGGAAGCTAGAGCATTGGTACCTGATCCAATCATGCGATTGCCTAGTTCAGTTCGCATCGGCCAGGTACCAGTAAGCGAAAATCCAGCTCGCAACACGGCGTCAAGAAACGTCTCCCAGCCGGTGCTGTGGGTACCACCATCGCCCTGCGTGTCGGACTGTTTGAAGGCGTAATAGATCGTGACCGGGAAAGCTGGGTGTGCCTGGGTCGCCAAGTTGTGCATGGCGCGCGTCATGCCATCCAGGAAAAAGGCTTCAGCTTCGGCTTTGCCGCCGTGGCGGTAAGGCGTCGCCACAAGTTCCTCCGCCTTGGGTACGGCGAGCGTTGCATAAAGCGTCGGAAATATGGGACGCAGGCTCCTTCGTAGCCAGACGTAGAAGAAGTCCGACAGGTCTGCGTATCCGATGTTGTCGTAGTACGGCGGGTCGGTCGAGACTACCTTGCTGGCACTTGTGACTTGAGTCTGAGCATCAGCCTGAGCTGCGTGGCCGGCCACACCATGATTGAGCCGATCAAGAACCTCCCACAGCGATACGACAGTTCCATAGAGGTCCCCTCCAGCACCCGCAAATGGATTGGTTTCGGCGTAGTCCCAAATCATCGGTAGGGCCTGTCGACCGAACGTGTTGCGCATGCGATCCATACGCGTTTCCCAGGCACATAGCGAAGTATTTCTGTCTGTTGCCTTGTCCACTGCAAAGGCCAAGTAGACGCCAACCGCCTCTGAATAGGCGGTCGCGCCACTGCCGCCAGTATCCAGTCCTCTGCCATCATCAGACATTCCGGCGGCCACCGCGTCCGCCCGGACACGGACGATGACTTCGGGGATGAGATCCGAAAAGGTGGTCAACGCGACGAGTTGCCGGGGGGGTGAAGAGATCGCCGTAGGCCTTCAAGCCGTAGAGCGGTGGAGAAAACCAACGCGGGTTCTCGGGCATAAGCGTCTCTGGCTTCCACTTGGGTTGCGCCTGACGAGCTATCTCCTCGTGTTCCGATATGGGGGCGAGATAGACACGGCCCCGCGGGCTTTCCGCCACGATGGCCATGAGCTTGGCACCCATGCGGCCAGCGTTGGCCTCCGAGTAAACGTGCTTTGGATCAATCGGCGTGTCCGACATCAAGCAACGAAAGTTGGCGCCGCGCGCAAGCTTGGTGCCGTCACGCGCACTCGCCGGCGGCGTGCCGGTTCGCACCTCAAAGCGATAGTGATCTCCATCCACAACTGGGTCAACCCACGTTTCCTTGCCTTCCTTGTTGTACAAGATGAAGGTGCTCGTCAGCGGCACCTCCACATGACTGAAGGCGGGGTTGGGGCTCTTGACGGTTCGTGCCCACAACCAAGCGACGACAGTCAGCTCTTGACCGGCGGTCAACCCAGTCAGGCCGTTGTTATCCATGCCAACGGCGCGATCATTTGCAGCCAGCAGCCCTGGCGTGACAGTGATCCGCGGGTAAAGATGACCGACTCGCGCCTCCGCCGTGTTACGCATCCAGGCGCCATAGCGGAGCACATCCTCGGCCAGACCACGCGCACCAGACCAATCCGCAGCCAACTTATCCTGTTTGTCCGTTGCCAATCTCGGGCCGACGGGAGCGATGTTGGCGAACTTCGGCGGGATCTCGATCATCGCCTTATTGATCGTTACCGCGACCGGGTTCAAGTCTGAGGCGTAGCTCTCCAACCCCAGGCGCTGCGCCTCCAAGGGCAATGCGCCGCCGCCGGCAAACGGATCATGAAAGGCTGGTAGCTCTTCCGGATTGAACATCTTGGCGGCCTGCGGATGGTTCCTGTTGAGTTCGCAGGTTTCGCGCCAACTGCGGATGATCTCGACGCGGGCACGGGCCAGTACCTCTTCGTTATTTGTGTTGTCCCACAGCACCAGTTCTTCGATGATCTTGAACAGGCGCTCCCGTTCCAGGGTCGCCTTCTCCTTATTGACGCCGTACCGGAAGCCGCCGCCTTGCTGATAACCCGGGTCGTTGACCATCTGCGCAAATATCACCGCACGCGCCGCCGCGAGCGGCCGACGCGCCCACCACAGATGCAGCGTCGACGGGTGTCCGTGCCGAATCGACTTCTCGCGCGCAGAGGCGACATTGATCGCATCGAGCGGCAGCGCGACCTCGATCAGCTTCTTGGGGGACTTGACCGGGTACATGCTCAGCTCTTCTTCTTCGCCGCGCGGGGCGGGCGAGGTGGGGTGGACTTCTTGAGTTCTTGCGCCTGTTCGGCCAGGATCTCGGTGTGAATCAGGCGCTCGACGATGTCGATTACCACATTGACGTCTTCGGGCGTGGCCTTGTGCCCACGGTGTGCCGCAGCATGCCCGACATCAACCGCTGCCTCAATGATTCCGCGATCCTGTTCGCTGATCAGATACTTCGCCGCCAGAGCATCGAGGCCATGGCCAAAGGTCGGCTGCTCGCCCACACTTCGTCGAATCACTGCATCAATCAGCGCCCGCGCTCCCATCATGGACAGTCGGCGGCTGTCCGCGTGCAGAGCGGTGTAGGTCTCTTCGAGCAGGTTCAAATATACGGATGGCACATCAAAGCGGCTGACCCAAGCAGGTTTGCGCCGCGACACGCGGGGCGGAAAGTAGGTGAAGGGGCCAGGGCCCTCCATTCGGTCGTCTTCGGAACACCAGTCGACACGCTGCAGAGTGACTTCTTCGCAGCCGCAGCACTGCAGCACCTTCCACACGGAACCCACATCTACCGAATAGCCGCCATCGTCATGCGTGCGGCGACGGTCAGCTCGGTGTACGACGTAATGTTTGGTCTCTTGCCCGCATTCATTGCAGTGCGACCAGAGGACTTTGGGCGGTTCGCTCGTCGCGCTCACGGCGCAGCCCCCGGCGACGCAGCCCGAGCCAACAACTGATCGAGATCGAGGTTGATACTGGTGACCGCCCAGTCCGGCTCCTGTGTGAAGGGCTGCCGCACATAGAACGGTCCTTCATGCTGTTCACCGTCGACCATCACGACGGCCAGGATGAACTTGTCGGTCTGGTTGAGCCCGTAGAGGATTTCATTGCGCGTGACGGTGATCGTGGTCTGGCCTTTGGCGCGGCCCTTGACCTCGATGTGGCGCGACGGCGGCAGCTTGCCTTCCAGCGCCTTGGGCAGGCTGGTGACGTCCCAACCGCACTTCTCGGCCGATACGTCGATAACGTCGTGGCCCAACGCGCGCTCGGCGTTCATCACGGCCCGCATGGCGATGTGCTCGACACGGGCCCGTGCGACGGCGTCGGCCGTCCATCCGGTTTGGCCCTTGCGTTGCAGCAGCAGCCCTGCGGGGATGACGAGCGAACCGCCAAGGATCACAGGCGTGGCGGAGATGACGTGGCGCATGGCCAGCAGCTCCTTCTCGCGCGACTCGCGGCGGGCGGTCAGGTCATCGATGGTGCGGCGGACGTTCTCCAGCGTCAGGCGTACGTCCTTGCCGGCGGCGATGTCGTCCTGCAGCTTGATGTAGCGGTCGGACCAGAAGTTGATTTCCTTGACCAGGCGTTCGTGCACCGCGGCCAGCGTCTTGTCCACGGTCTTCTCGCGGCGGGCCCGGACTTCGTCGAAGTGTTCAGGCACCAGGTGGGTGGAGGCATAGGCCAGCGCCACCTGGTCCATGTCCTTGGCGATCCAGGGTGCGGCCAGCACATCCTCGATCAGCACCACGTCGGCCGGTGCCAACGGCGCCAGGTCCAGGTGCGGCGCCCAACCGGCGTTGACGGCGTTGCCCTTGGGGTCGATCTCGACGAAATGCATGCGGCGCGACACCACATGCAGAGGGTCGGCGCCCTCCTTGACCGAGTGGTCGATGATGAGCATGACCCTCGGGGTCAGGCTCATGTCGCTGGGGTCCATGAGCACGGCGCCCTGCTTGAGCTTGTTGCGGTGGGCTTCCAGCACCAGGTCGGTCACCGATTGCATCAGCGGGTGGGCGGGGTGAAGCAGGCTGGCCATCGGTGCGCCCACGCGGTCAAGCACGCGCACGTACTGCTTCTCGAAGCAGACGCGTTCATAACGGCGAAGCACTGTGTTGGCGTTGCGCCGGTCTCGGCCGGTAATCTGGCGGTCGCGCTCGCGGATGATGGCCGGGACGTTGGTGATCTCGTAGCGGCCAGGTTCACGCGGGCGTAACTCGCCGCCCAACTGCTGGAAAGCCTGGGTGAAGAACGAACGGATGAAGAAGGGCTGCAGCTTGCGGGCCTCGGCCCTCTCCATTTCTTCCTTGACGGCGAAGAGGCGCTTCTCGTCCATCACCTCTTCGCACAGGGCGTTGCGCTTGATGATGTCTTCAAGGTGGCGGGTGTCGAGCGCGCCTTCGACCTTGAGCAGCAGGCGAGCGCGGACTTCAGGATCGGCGCCGTAGCGGATGGCCTCGATCAGCAGGTCTTTGAGGCTGCGGTCCTCGAACACCTCACCCAGGATGTCGAACACGCGGCCGCCCAGGGCTGCGCGCTCGATCTCGAGCTTCTCGAACAGCCGCTGGAAGACGTCACCCTCACGCGTTTCGGACGCCACCATGTTCCACAGGTGACAGATCTCCGTTTGTCCGATGCGGTGGATGCGGCCGAAGCGCTGTTCCAGGCGGTTCGGGTTCCAGGGTAGGTCGTAATTGACCATCAGGTTGGCGTTCTGCAGGTTCACGCCCTCGCCGGCCGCGTCGGTAGCGACCAGGACCCGCGCGGTTGGGTCGTTGCGGAACAACTCCTGCACCTTGCGCCGCTCTTCACGCTTCACGCCGCCGTGGATCACCACCACGGCTTCCTCGCTGCCGACCAAGCCCCGGATCTTGGTGGCCAGGTAGTTCAATGTGTCGCGGTGCTCGGTGAAGATGATCAGCTTGCGCTGGCGCCCGGCGGAGTCGTGCATCTCGGGCGTGTCTTGCAGCAGGCGCGACAGCTCGTCCCACTTACGGTCCTTGCCCGAGTGCACGACCTGGCGGGCCTGCTCTTCCAGAGCTTCTAGGATGATGATTTCGGCCTCGAGCTCCTGGATCGTCTGGGCGGCCGTAGCCTGGTCGACGACCGCTTCTTCGAAATTCTCGTAGTCGTCGGGTGAAAGCGCCTCGGATGACTCCCAAATGTCATCGGGGTCGCCGTTCAAGCCTGCGCCGACAAGAGTCTCGGCCAGTGACTTGCCACGCTGGCCCAGCTTCTCTTCCTCGACCCGGCGCTTGAGCTTGTTGCGGCGGCGCTTGAGCGACTGGTAGATGGCCTCGGGGCTGGAGGCCAGCCGGCGCTGCAGCGATGTCAGCGCGAAGCCGACCGTGCCCTTGCGACCGCCATCCGCCAGTTGATCGGCCCTGGCGAATTCGGTCCTGACGTAGTCCGTCACAGCCTCGTACAGAGCGGCCTCAAGGTCGGAAAGCTTGTAGTTGACGGTGTAGGCGTGCCTAGGCGGAAAGAGGTGCGTGCCGTCGAATCGAAGCATGTCCTCTTTGACCATCCGCCGCATCAAGTCGGTGACATCGACCTTGTGCGCGCCATCGCGGAACTTGCCATAGAAACGATCTGCGTCGAGCAGTGACATGAAGAGCTGGAAGTCCTCTTCCTTGCCGTTGTGGGGAGTGGCGGTCATCAACAGGAAGTGCCGCGTGATCGAGCCTAGCAACTCGCCCAGCTGGAAGCGCTTGGTCTTGTTGACCTTGTTGCCGAAGTAGTTGGCCGACAGCTTGTGCGCTTCGTCCACGACGATCAGGTCCCAGTGCGACAGCCGCAACTTCTCCTGCAGGTCTTCGGCGCGGGCGAGCTGGTCGATTCGCGCGACCATCAGGTCGGTGTCGTCGAAGGGGTTGCCGCCGCGGGACTGCTCGACCTGCTCGCGTGAAAACAGCGAGAACGTCAGACCGAACTTCTCGAACAATTCGTCTTGCCATTGGTCGACCAGGCTGCCCGGCGCCACGATCAGCACCCGCTTGGCATCGGCGCGCATCAGCAGCTCGCGGATGAACAGGCCGGCCATGATGGTCTTGCCGGCGCCGGGGTCATCTGCCAGCACGTAACGCAAAGGTTGGCGCGGCAGCATCGACTCGTAGACGGCGGTGATCTGATGCGGCAGCGGCTCCACGTTTGAGGTGTGCACCGCCATCATGGGATCAAAGAGGTGCGCCAAGTTGATCCGGTAGGCCTCGGCGGCGAGCTTGAAGTCCTCGCCAGGGGCATCGAACGCCCAGGGGCGCCCCGCCTCGGCCAACGACAGCTTGGCCTCGTCGGTGCGGAACAGCATGCGCTCCAACAGTTTGCCGTCGGCGGTCTTGTAGTAAACGGTCAGGGCGTTGTCACCGACCGGCTCGGTGGTGACGATGCGCACCACCTGCCCGGGCTCCAGGCCGGAGATGGCAGCGTTCTTCTGGATTTGTTCAAGCTTCAGCAAGGTGCGCCCCTTGTCGTTCCGGTCCCGATGGATCAGGGCTTGCGCCGGTTGTACGGCGACTGGTTGGTGGGCTTGAGGGAGACGCTGTTCTCGCCGGCCTTGGCACGCACGGAGTCCTCGGTCCGGCCCATCTTCAGGCCGATGATGCGCGTGGGATTGTTCTCCTTCGCAAGCTGCTTGAGCTGTGCGACGTCGGTAGGCGTCCATTGCTTGCCATGGTTGGACGGGGGCTTAGCCATGGTGGTGCTCCTTTCGGGCGTAGGGGTTGAGGACGATGCGGACCATGTTCGTCATCAATCCTCGCCGTGACCGTCGTAGCCCGGCGCCAGGATTAGGTTCATCACGCCGTACAAGGCCTGGCGATTGCGCAGCCAGAGGTGGAACTCGCCGCCCTTGAGGCTGTGGTCTTCGGTGCAGTCGACGTTCCAGCGGCGCAGCAGGTAGCCCGCCATCGCGGCGCGGGCCCGGACCTTGAGCACACCGTTTTCCATACCGTACTCGGCCTCGATGGTGTCGGGGTGCTGGACGTTGGCCGGGTGCGGCACCAATTCGAGCTCGGTGACCCGGTTCCACTGGATGTCCTGCGCAGGCAGCTCGTGCTCGTTGACCCGGCCGGGCGGCATCTTGGCGTCGGCTAGGCGCGCCAAGACGAAGTCGCGGAACTCGCAGCTGCGGCGGTCGAAAGCGCGCACGTGCCAGCGTTGGCCGTTGTCGGCGAGGGCGAAGGGCACGATCTCGCGGGTGGTCAGCCCACTCGACAGCGCGCGGTAGGAGACCTCGACGGCGGCGTTGCGATGTATCGCCCGCGTCAGAACGGAAAGCATCTCCAGGTCGAGCTGGCTCGGCAGGGCCGTTCCTTCTTGCGGGACGACGCCCTTCCAGCGGATCGGCTCGCCGTCGCCGTAACCCTCAGACAGCCAGGTCAGGACGCGCTCGGCGGGGAAGTCGAACAGCGGCCGGAACCAGGAGGCCCGGACGTAGACCTTGCCCTTGGTGTCGTACTCAAGGTTGCGCGGCGCCAAATCCTTGTACGCCGCGATGTCGCGCGTGGCTGCTGCCGCCTGGATGTCGAAGCGGGCGATCAAGTCCTGGCGGCGGATCTCGCCAACGAACCGCAGGCGCAACTCAACGAACGCGAGCCGGTCGCGTTGCGCTTGAGTCATCTCCGGGAGTCGGTCGCTCGACATGTTCGCGCGCTTGTTCTTGCAGCAATCTCGATATCATATGAGCATTAAAATAGATCGTCAATATATCGTAAAAAGCGTTGATATGAAGATCAATAAGATTAGGATCTGGTGAGAGAGGAGGCGCAGTGGTCAGCCCGTATCCTGAGACCGTGCCACGGCGATGCGATCCCAGGGATCGCCAGATTCAGTGCCAGACTGCCGACGCCCAAGCTGCTGCTTCGCCCCGCGAACAGCGCCCACCCATTCAATAGGTTTCCAGATGCAGCCGGCCTTCGCGCTTGAGCGCGGCGCTGAGAGTCTCCCAATCCAGACCGGACCGCTCAGCCACGTCGCGCAGCGCCAGCACCACGCCCTCTTCCATGCTCTTCAGGCCGCAGACATAGAAGCAGGTGTTGGGGTCCTTGAGCAAGTTGCCCAGGTCGGCGGCGCGCTCGCGCATCAAGTCCTGCACGTAGCGCTTGGGTTGGCCCGGCGTGCGTGAGAAAGCGAAGTTGCAGTCGATGAAACCCTTGGGCAGGTTCTGCAGCGGTCCGAAGTAGGGAAGCTCTTCCTGGGTTCGGGCGCCGAAGAACAGCATCAGCTTGCCACCTTCGAACTTGCCCGACTGCCGCCGCCGCCATTCGGTCATCGCCCGCATCGGCGCGCTGCCGGTGCCGGTGCAGATCATCACGATGTTCGACCGCGGGTGGTTGGGCATCAGGAAACTGGCGCCGAACGGGCCGATCACCGAGACCTTGTCGCCGACCTGCAGGTCACACAGGTAGTTGCTCGCCACGCCGCGAACCGGTTGGCCCTGGTGGTCTTCGAGCACGCGCTTGACGGTCAGCGACAGGTTGTTGTAGCCCGGCCGCTCGCCGTTGCGCGGGCTGGCGATCGAGTACTGGCGCGCATGGTGGGCGCGGTCCTGGCCATCGAGGCCCGGAGGCAGGATGCCGATCGACTGGCCTTCGAGCACCGGAAAAGGCATCGCGCCGAAGTCCAGCACGACATGGTGGGTGTCGTAGTCCTTGCCCACTGCAGTGACCCGAGCATTGCCCACCACGGTGGCGCTAACAGACTTGTCAGCAGCCTTCGGACCGTAGAGATTGGTGTAGGCATGCGCCGCCGACCAAGGCGGCAGCGTCGCGCCAAACGCCGCCGAGTTGACGGCAAGCCCAGCAGCCGCGGCGCCTGCGGCCAACACCGGCGGCGCTTGCGGCACCAGGCCCGCTTCGACACCCGCCTCAGCGAGTTGCTCGGCGCTGAGTTCGGGCGGCAGTTCATCCCAGGTCAGCTGAAGCTCGGGCGTGTAGGCCATAGCCCGCGGCAAGGTGCGCCAGTTGTCGATAGAGCCCGTCGGGCAGGGCGAGACGCAGTCCATGCACAGGTTGCACTTGGCGGCATCGACGACGTAGTTGCGGTCGTCGTGGGTGATCGCGCCGGCCGGGCAAGTCGCTTCGCAGGTGTTGCAGCGGATGCAGATCTCGGGGTCGATCAAGTGCTGCTTGATCACGGTGATGTCGGCGAGGGCGTTCATTCAACAGGCTCCGGGCGCGAGCGGCGCAGCCGCTTTGAGGGGTGGGTCAATTGAATCGCACGTACTCGAAGTCGACCGGCTGGCGGTTGATGCCCATCACCGGCGGCGAGATCCAGTTCGCGAACTGGCCAGGCTCGACCACACGGCCCATCAGGCTGGCGACAAAAGCACGGTCGTCACCGCTGGGCAGCCAGCTGTTGACCTTGGCGTGCCACTCGGCCTCGCTGACCAGCCGTCCGTCCGGCGACACCTTGACGCCTTTGAGCGCGCCGATGTTGCGGTGGAAAGCCTTGTGCGGCACGCTCAGTTTCACAGGGATACCAGCCTTCTCCAGCACCCGGTTCCAGCGGCCGACACCGGCCACCGAGTCCTTGATGTAGTCGTCGCGCAGCACCTCGTTGAGCGCGTTGAGCATCGGCACTTCCTTCTCGACCAATTGGTCGCCGCGGGCTTCCAGCACCTTGTAGGTCTGGCCTTTGAGCACATGGTCATCACCGCGCTTGCTCTCTTCAAACCGGCCTTTCAGTCCTGAACTGTAGAAGATCGCGGCGTTGCTCGACTCGTCGGAGCCGAACAGGTCGATCGTCACGCTGTAGTGAAAGTTGATGTAGCGCTGGATCGTCGGCAGGTCGATCACGCCGGCTGCACGCAGCTTGACCACATCGTCAGTCTTCAACTCGTTCATCACCTGCGCGGTGCGCGAGATCACGCGCGAGATGCCGCTCTCGCCGACGAACATGTGGTGGGCTTCTTCGGTCAGCATGAACTTGGTGGTTCGGGCTAGCGGGTCGAAGGCCGACTCGGCCAACGCGCAGAGCTGGAACTTGCCGTCGCGGTCGGTGAAGTAGGTGAACATGAAAAAGCTCAGCCAGTCCGGCGTCGCCTCGTTGAAAGCCCCCAGGATGCGCGGGTTGTTGACGTCGCCCGAGCGCCGCTCCAACAGGCCTTCGGCCTCCTCGCGGCCGTCGCGGCCGAAATGCTTGTGCAGCAGGTAGACCATGGCCCAGAGGTGACGGCCCTCTTCGACGTTGATCTGGAACAGGTTGCGCAAGTCGTACATGCTGGGCGCGGTCAGCCCGAGGTGTCGCTGCTGCTCGACCGATGCCGGCTCGGTGTCGCCCTGCGTGACGATGATCCGGCGCAGGTTGGCGCGGTGCTCGCCCGGCACGTCCTGCCAGGCTTTCTCTCCTTTGTGGTCGCCGAAGTGGATGTCGCGGTTCGCGTCACCCGGGTTCAGGAAGATGCCCCAGCGGTAGTCGCGCATCTTGACGTGGCCGAAGCTGGCCCAGCCTTGCGGGTCGACGCTGACCGCGGTGCGCAGGTAGACGTCCATGTCGGTCGAGCCGACCGGGCCCATGTCGTCCCACCAGTTGATGAAATTGGGTTGCCATTGCTCGAGCGCGCGCTGCAAGGTGCGGTCTTCGCTGAGGTTGACGTTGTTGGGGATTTTGTCGCTGTAGTTGATCGCGGACATATCGGTCTTCCGTTGCTGTTGGCTTCGGTGGATGGCTTGCGGTTGCGGCGCGCCACCCGGACTCGCGCCGCACAACTTTTCTGGTGATTTCTAGACTCGGTGCCAGTCGAACTGGGCCTTGTCGCCCTTGCCGTAGACCTTGAGCGCACCCTTGTCACCGACCGCGTTTGGACGCTGGAAGATCCAGTTTTGCCAGGCGGTCAGACGGCCAAAGACGCGGGTGAACATGTTCTCAGGGCCATTGAATCGCAGATTGGCTTCCAAGCCAGTCAAGGCGTCTGGCGACATCGCGACCCGCTCCTCGACCGCGATTCGCAGCTCGTCGGCCCAATCGATGTCATCGGGGTTGCTGGTGACCAGGCCGAGCTTGAACGCCGCGTCGGCGTCCAGCGCCTGGCCGATCGCGGCGCGCACGGCGGCCAGCGGCTGGGCTTCGTCGTAGAAGCGCCGGCCCAGCCGACTCTGGTCGGTGACCATCGGGTAGAGGCAGAAGTTGGCTTCGCTGACCGTCATCCTGGGCGTGCGGGTCGCGTCGTCGGGCAGCATCAGTTGGTAACTGCGGTCGCAGGCCAGCGCCAGCTCGAGCAGCGTGCCTGCGAAGCAAGAACCCGGCTCGACCAGCGCAAACAGGCTGCGCGATGAAACATCGAGTCGGCTGAAAGTGCGGCGCAGCAGCCCGATGGTCTCTCGCACCAGCCAGTGGCTCTGATGGGCCAGCAGGATCGCGTCGAGCGCCAGCACTGCAGCATGGTCGCCTTCGGTCTTGATCAGCCAGGTGCCGATCTCGAGCTCGTTGGTGCGCATCTGCAGGATCGCGTCATCGAGCTCACGGCCCATCTGCAACGGGTACCAGGCGGCGCCGGCTGCTTCAATCCCGGCAATCTCCTGGGGCTGCGCCGCCCCCGGTCCCTTGACCACGAAGGTGGCGACCCGTTTGGCGCGGTCGATCTCGACCGTGACATGGTCGTAACGCAGCGCATCGGCCTCGTCGACACGGGCCAGCGGGGGTAGCGCGACGCCCTGGGCATCGGCCGGCCTGTCGCTCTTGGCTGCCAACTGCAGCGCGCGCTCTTGCACCTTGGCGGCGAACTGCGCCGGCTTGGCGATGTCGTCGACCAGCCGCCAGTCCTTGGCCTTCTGGCCGCGCACGCCCTCGACGCTGGTGCAGAACAGGTCGGCCAGGTCATGGCGAACATGCCTCTTGTCGGTCACGCGGGTCAGGCCGCCGGTGCCCGGCAGCACACCGAGCAGCGGCACCTCGGGCAGGCTGACCGCGCTGCTGCGGTCGTCGACCAGGATGATCTCGTCGCAGGCCAGCGCCAGCTCGTACCCGCCGCCAGCGCAAGCGCCGTTGACGGCGGCCAGGAACTTCAAGCCACTGTGCTTGCTGGAGTCTTCCAGCCCGTTGCGGGTCTCGTTGGTGAACTTGCAGAAGTTCACCTTCCACGAGTGGCTAGAAACACCGAGCATGAAGATGTTGGCGCCGGAGCAGAACACTTTTTCCTTGGCGCTGGTCAGGACCACGCTGCGCACCTCGGGATGCTCGAAGCGGATGCGGTTGATCGCGTCATTGAGCTCGACGTCCACACCCAGGTCGTAGCTGTTGAGCTTGAGCTTGTAGCCCGGACGCAGACCGGCGTTCTCGTCGAAATCGGCCACCAGCGTGGCAACCGGACCGTCGAAGCGCAGCTTCCAGTGTTTGTACTGCGAGGGGTCGGTCTGGTACTCGACGCGGCTGGTGGTGCTCATGACCCAATCTCCGAGATGATTCGACGCAACATAGTGCTGGTTTTTTGTTGCGATTCAAGAAGCATAGTGCATGAATTGGCGCAGGTCAAGACACCACATCGAGGACACACCGGTCGATTCCTTGTTGAAAAAGCACTTTATTGCCTGTTTTGACCGACCAGGTCAAGCCGGCAGCTGCAAGGCCTCGCGCACCAAAGTGCGCAGTGCCTGGAAGGTCGGCTCTAGCGGCGCGGCACTGGTGTCGAGCTTGAAGTCGGCCTGGGAATAGAAAGCTGCGCGCCCGGCCAGGATCTGGCGCAGGTCCTCCATCGCTTCCTTGCTCGCAGCCATCGGTCGCAAGTCGCCCTGCGCGGTAACGCGTTGCATGTGGTCTTGCGGGTCGGCCTGCAACCACAGCGTGGTGCAATGCGCGAGCAGCAGGTTGAAGGTCGCAGCGTCCGACACCATGCCGCCCGGCGTCGCGATCACCGCCTCGGGGTGGATCTGGATCGCTTCTTCGAGCGCTCTGCGCTCGTAGCGGCGGTATGCGCTCTGGCCGTACAGGCTCTGGATTTCACCGATGCTGCAGCCGGCAAATTTCTCGATCTCACGGCTGAGTTCGACGAAAGCAAAGCCCAGGTCGTCGGCCAGTCGCTGGCCGAGTGTGGACTTGCCCGCGCCGCGCAATCCGATCAGCGCGATGCGCTGGCTACGCGGCCCGGCGCCACTCGCGCCACCCTTGCCCAGCAAGTCACCGATCGCGATACGCACCCGACGCAACATGGTCTCATCGCAAGACGTCAGCAACTCCCTCAGCAGCAACCACTCAGGCGATGCGGTGCTGACATCGCCGACCAGTTCGGCCAAGCTACATTGCAGCGCTACAGCCACCTGCTGCAAGACCAGGAAGGACGCGTTGCCAATGCCGTATTCGAGGTTGGCCAGGTGACGCTCCGACACACCGGCAGCCAGCGCCACGGCCTTGCGGGTCATGCCTCGCCTGGCGCGCAGGCGACGCACACGATCGCCCAGCGCCAGCAGCGACGAGTTCTTGGGCCCGACGAGCGCTTCGGCGGCGACAACCGGAGAAGCCTGCAAGGTGCTGGCTGGTGAATACCCCGAGGAATGCATTATGTTGCTTGACATCGCGCAAGCACGACGCTACTGTTCGATGGATTGCACAATACTTCATATTTTTGAAAGCCGCAAGCTGGCGTGACAAGCCAAGCGTGAATCGCCGGACCGGCGCGTCGCCGACGCGCCAGCCCTCACGGCGAATGCCGCCAGCTTGCCCGCGACCGACCCTAGACCCGATAGCCGGAGCCTACGCACCATGACCAGCCCATCCGTGCCAGCCCCAGGCGAGCGCTTCAACTTCGCCCAGCACCTGATCGCGCGCAACGCCAGGCATCCCGACAAGATCGCGTACATCGACGATGCAGGCCTGCTGCGCTACGGCGAGCTCGCGCAAAGGGTTCGCGGCCTGGCCGCGGCATTGCTGGGCGCCGGCGTGCGTCGCGAGGAGCGGGTGCTGTTGCTGATGCACGACTGCAACGACTGGCCAGTGAGCTTTCTGGGCGCGCTCTACGCCGGCATCGTGCCGGTGGCTGTCAACACCTTGCTCACAGTCGACGACTACGCCTACATGCTGGCCCATAGCCGGGCCCAGGCGGTGCTGGTCTCGGCCACACTGCTGACGACGCTGCAGGCCGCGCTGGCGCAGGGGCCGCACGAGGTCAAGACCATCGTCGTGTCAAGGCCGACCCAAGGCTTGCCGCCCGATGAGATCGACTTCGAGGACTTTGTCAGCGCCCAGCCGCCGCTCGCGCTGCCCGCCGACACCGGTCCCGACGACCCGGGCTTCTGGCTCTATTCATCGGGCTCGACCGGTCGGCCCAAGGGCGCGCTGCACAGCCATGCCAACCCCTACTGGACCGCCGAGCTCTATGGCACGCCGTTGCTGGGGCTGACCGAGTCCGACATCTGCTTTTCTGCCGCCAAACTCTTTTTCGCCTACGGCCTGGGCAATGGCTTGAGTTTTCCGCTCAGCGTCGGCGCGACCACCGTGCTGATGGCCGAACGGCCGACGCCCGAGGCCGTCTTCAAACGCTGGGTCGGTGACACCCCTGGACAGCGCAGCGCTGGCGGGCAGCGGCCGACGCTGTTCTTCGGCGCGCCCACGGGCTATGCCGGCATGCTCGCCTCAGCGGCGCTGCCAGCGCGCCATGCGGTGGCGCTGCGGCTGTGCTCGTCGGCCGGCGAGGCGCTGCCAGCCGACCTGGGACAGCGCTTTGCAGCCCATTTCGGGGTCGAGATCATCGACGGCATCGGCTCGACCGAGATGCTGCACATCTTCCTGTCGAACAGCCCCAGCCGGCTGCGCTACGGCAGCACCGGTTGGCCGGTGCCGGGCTACCAGGTCGAGTTGCGCGGCGACGACGGTCAGCCGCTGGCCGAGCAACCTGACGGCTCAACCGACACCGGTGACCTCTACATCCAAGGCCCGAGCGCGGCGCTGATGTACTGGGGCAACCGCGACAAGTCGCGCGAGACCTTCCAGGGCCATTGGACCAAGAGCGGCGACAAATACCTGCGCAACGCCGATGGCAGCTACACCTACGCCGGACGCAGCGACGACATGCTCAAGGTCAGCGGCATCTACGTGTCGCCGTTCGAAGTCGAGTCCACGCTGGCACAGCACCCGGCGGTGCTCGAGGCCGCGGTG